>JBAVPB010000167.1:0-47503 GCA_049692655.1 Chthoniobacteraceae bacterium
AGAAGGCAGAAGGCAGAAGGCAGAAGAGGATGACGAAGCGCGAATGAATGAAAATTGCGAGTTGTTTTTTTGGGGGGAATAACGAGGGGGCTGTTTTTCACGACTCCACCACCCACTCCGGAGCGGATTTGTTTTTTGTGGTTTAAACCGGTGATTTGCCTCACCGGGTAATGTTCGATATCCCTCCGGGATATTTGGAATCAAATGCGATCACCGAGGCCAGTGTCGCGGTGAAGCATCGATTCAATGATGAAGTTTTCGAAACTTTTTAATTGAAAATTGCAGATAATTGGAACGGTCGTTTGAGCCGTCCCGCGCGATTCTTTTGCGGAGGGTCAAGGACGTGTTGTTGCCAGTGGGGTGGCTTTCGTCTTTGACACGAAAATGAGCAAGCAACCGAAGCAAAATATCATCCGTTCTTTTTTTGTGAACCTGGGGCCGGGGCTCATCACGGGGGCTGCGGATGACGATCCCTCGGGAGTGGCGACTTATACGGTGGCCGGGGCGCAGCTTGGGACGGCGATGCTCTGGACTGCGTGTGTAACGTGGCCGTTCATGGGCTGTGTGCAGTTCATGTGTGCGCGGATCGGGATGGTGACGGGCGAGGGGCTCGCTGGGGCGTTGCGCAAAAAATTTCCGGTATGGATGCTGGTCGTCGCGTCGCTGGCGCTGCTGGTCGCAAATACCATCAACATCGGCGCCGACCTTTCCGGCATGGCGGATGCGGCGGAGATGCTCACGGGGTTCAACTCGCATTTCTATGTGGTGATTTTCGGCGTGGCGATCGCCGTGGCTACGGTGATGTTCCGCTACTACCAGATCGCCAATATATTGAAATGGCTGGCGCTCACACTTTTTGCCTATGTGATCACGGCATTCCTGGTCGGGCCGAACTGGCGCGAGGTGGCGCATGCGACATTCATCCCCTCGTGGCCGAAGGGGCATGATGGGTGGGCGACGCTGGTGGCGATTTTCGGGACGACGATCAGCCCGTATTTATTTTACTGGCAATCCTCCCAGGAAGTGGAGGAGGACAAGGCGAAGGGACGGCGGATGCTGCGCCAGCGACAAGGGGCGACAGGGAAGGAAATCATCCACCGCAAACTCGACGTGGGCACGGGGACTTTCTTTTCAAATTTTGTGATGTATTTCATCATCCTCACGGCGGCGCTCACGCTGCACAAGAATGGGATCACCCACATCGAGACATCGAAACAGGCGGCAGAGGCGCTGCTGCCGCTGGCGGGGAAATGGGCCTACCTGCTCTACACGACGGGACTGATCGGCGTCGGATTTCTGGCAATCCCGACGCTGGCGGGATCGGCGGCGTATGCGTTTGCCGAGACGTTCCACTGGAAGCAGGGGCTCGATCAAAAACTGAAGCATGCCCGGGCGTTTTACGGTGTGGTGATTTTGTCCACGCTGATGGGTATCGGGCTGGATTTTGCGGGTGTGAACCCGGTGAAGGCGCTGTTCCTGACGGCGGTGGTCAACGGGGTGCTCGCGCCGTTTTTGATGGTGGGCATCCTGATGGTGGCGTCGGACGGGAAGATCATGCAGGGGCAGCCGAGTTCGGTGTTGTCGCGTGTGGTGGTGGGGGTGACCACGGCGGTAATGTTTGGGGCGGCGGTGGGTTTGTTTGTGTTTTGATGCATTTTTCACCACCAAGACAACAAAGACACCAAGGGGGGAGTGGAGTTAAATTGTTAAAAAAGAGTCGGATTGTTAAATTTTGCGTCAGTGTTGGGGATGACGAACCGTCTCGATGGCGGGGTTATTTGAAGAGCGGTTTTACGATGCCGTCGAGGAGTTTTTTGGGGACTTCGGGGGCTTTGGGGATGACTTTGACGGCGCCTTCGACCATATCGACAGCGGACATGGCGAGGGCGAGTTCGATGCGGGCTTTCAGGTCTTCTTTCGGCGCGCTGAGCGGGCCGGTGAGGTGCATGGTGGTCCAGCGATAGTTTGCGCGGGAGACGGTGAAGACTTTTGACTCGAGGCCGGGGAGCCATTTTACGAGGTCGTGGGGGACGCCGATCTCGAAGGTGCCGTTGATGTTTGAGTTATTGATCACGAAGCCGCCCTGGACATAGACGAGGCCGCGGGATTCGATCGCGATGTTTGACACGGTGACTTTCTTTCCGGAGTAGAGGAAATCCGCTGAAGCTTTATCGAGCCTGATCTTGCGGTATTGGGGTGAGCGGGTGAATTTGGCGATGAAGTCGAGCGCGGGGAAGCCCTCGATGTCGCTGCCTTCGAGCCTGCCGGAGCCGGAGACCTCGGGGGGAGTCTGCACGGGCATCGGGCCGCTGACCTTGATGTCTGCGAATACCGTGCCGCCCTTGAGCTTCGACTGCATGTCGGGAGGAAGGAATGGCTTGAGCGGGAGGCCGTTGATCTTGATCTGGGCATCGATGTGCTTTTCCGTGTTCACCACGCCGGAGAGTGCGATGTCGCCGCCGGGTGGGAATTTCAGGAGGCCGTCGGAAATGGTGACGACGGGGCTTTCGTATTTCAGGTCGAGATGGTCGAGCATGAGGTCCGGGCCGCCCTTCTGCGAGATGGTGCCGCTGTGGAGGAAGATGCTCCATGCGTTATCGCCATCGGGTTTCACGGTGAGGGTGGAGCCTTTCACGGAGCCGACCTGCGGGGTGTTTTCGCCCCAGATGAGGTTCGTATCCTCGACGACGATTTTTTTCAGATCGAGCTTGGGCGAGAGCCATGCGAAACGCGACGGGCCGGTGGAGGGCTTGGGCGCCTGGGGGGTGACGCCGATCTCGCTCTCGGGCACGGGAGGCGCGCCGGTGTGGCCGAGGGAGACTTGCAGGCGCGCGACGTTGACTTCTTCGATCTGCAGGACGCGGTTCCGGAGGGCGCCGAGGTTGATGGAGACGTGGATTTTATCGAGATCGAGCTGCGAGAATGCGGCCTTTGCGGTGCCCTGGGCGTGAAATGCGTCGGCATTAATCACCCCGACGGAGTAGTGGAAGGGCTCGTATTCGCAGCGGGCATTGAGCTGCTGCGAGGTGAGGTGGCCGAGCAACTCGCGGAAGGCGGGGCTGTTCAGGTAGGAATTGAGCGCGACACGGACATACAGGAACACGCCGATGAAGATGATGAGCAGCGACGGGAGCACCCACATCGCGATGCGAATGAAAAGCGGACGGGATTTTTTTTCGGAAGATGCCTCGGTGCTCACCATGATGCACCGCTATACAGGAAGAGCGGGCGAAGGTGAATGAAAAATTATGAGGGGAGGGATGGGGCTTCCAGGAGAGACAGGATCTGTAAGGAGCAGGGGATCCTGTTCATACAGCCGTGTGACGTGGTAAAACCTATGCTGTCATTTCCACGAAGTCGTGGAAGATGAGGCTGTCGTTTTTGGTGCCGACGACTTCGTGGACGATGCGGGCGAGGTCGGCGATTTCGTAAGGCTTGGCGAGCATGGCGCAGAAGCCGTATTCGCGGTGGCGGCTCATCACCGGGTCCGTGGCGTAACCGCTGGAGACGATGGCCTTGACGGAGGGATCGAGCTGGATGAGCTGTTTCACCGCCTCCTTGCCCCCCATGCCGCCGGGGATGGTGAGGTCCATGATGACGGCATCGAAAGGTTTGCCCGCTTTCATGGCTTCCTCGTAGAGGCGTATGCAGGCGACGCCGTCGCGGGATTCCGTGACGGTGTAGCCGAGCGGGGTGAGAGTGTGGGTGACCAGTTCGCAGATGACCTCCTCGTCGTCCATGATGAGGATTCTTCCGCTGCCGGATTTCGGCGTGAGGGCGGCGGATTTGTCGTAGCTGACTTCCTTCTCGGAGGCGGGCAGGTAGATGCAGAATGCCGAGCCGGCACCGGCCTTGGAGTCCACGGTGATCATGCCATCGTGGTTCTTGATGATGGAGTAGGCGGTCGCGAGGCCGAGGCCGCTGCCCTTTGGCTTCGTGGTGAAATAGGGATCGAAAATTTTCTTGAGATATTCCGCGGGGATGCCGATGCCTTCGTCCTGCACGGTGATTTTTACGTAGCGGCCGGGCTGGAGCGAGGAGAGATTGGAATCCTCATTCTGGAGGTTGAAATTCTCGCACTGCACGCGGAGCATGCCGCCTGCGGGCATCGCCTGCTCGGCATTCACGGCGAGATTGCTGATGACCTGGCTGATCTGGCCGGAATCGATATCCACGGGCCAGAGGCTGGGCGAGATGATCACGTTTTTCTGCACGTTTGTGCCGGGGATCGAGAAGTTGACGGTATCGGTAATGAGCTGGCCGATGGAGGAGGTCTTTTTGACCGGCGCGCCGCCCTTGGCAAAGGTGAGGAGTTGCTGGGCGAGTTCCTGCGCACGCAGCGAGGCTTTTTTCGCCGTGGTGAGGCGCTCCACGATGTCGTCCTCGGGGTCCGCAGTGATGAGCGCCAGGGAAAGATTGCCGATGATGCCGGTGAGGAGGTTATTGAAATCGTGCGCGATGCCGCCGGCTGCGACGCCGAGGGACTCGAGCTTCTCGGCCTTGCGGCGCTCCTCCTCGGCATGGCTCTTGTCGGTGACGTCGCGGAAGACGAGCACGACGCCGATCTTTTTGTTCATCTTGTCGCGGATCGGCGAGGCGCTGGTCTCGATGAGCCGCTCCGCGCCGGTGCGAGAGACGATGAGCGAGTGGTTTGACATGCCGACGGCGGTGCCGGTCTCGATGATGCGCTCGACGGCGTTGCGGGTCGGCTTGCGGGTACGCTCATTACAGATGTTAAACACCTCGGTGAGCGGCTGGCCGATGGAGGTCTCGCCCTCCCAGCCGGTGAGTTTTTCCGCTACGTTGTTTAACATCAGCACGCGCCCCTCGACATCGGTGGTGATGAAGCCGTCGCCGATGGAACGGAGCGTGACCGCGAGGCGCTCCTTCTCGGCGGCGAGGTCGTCCTCGTAGCGCTGGCGCTCGATTTCCGCGGCGGCGCGGGCTGCAAAGATCTGGAGGGTGGATTCCGCGATCTCGAAATTCTCCATGGGCTTGCGGTGGAGCACACCCATGACCCCTACGGCACGGCCCTTGTGATCGACGAGGGGCATGGCCACGAAGCTCTTCACGTCGAGCTCCTGGAGCACCTCGTCATTTGGAAACCGGTCGCGGACGTCGTCGGCATAGGCGCGGTAGCCTTTTTTGAGCACTTCCTCGAACGGGGTGGCGGCGAGTTTGTAATTGATCTTGCTGCGGATGTTGCCCTGTTCCGCGATGATGAGGGAGCAGGCGCTCTCGTCGCCTTTTTTCACCGTCTCCACCACGAAGGCGAAGTCGCTCTGCAACGCCTTGGAGAGCTGTTTCACGAGTGAGCGCACAAATTCCTTGCCGGTCGCCGCCGAGACGCCCATGCCGATGTGGCGCAGGGTTTCCTCGGAACGTTTGCGCTCTGTGACATCGCGGATGAGCGCGACGAAGTTTTTGCGGCCATTCACGGTCATCTCGCTCAGGGACATTTCGATCGGGAAGGAAAAATAATTCTGCCGCTGGCCGACGGCCATCATCGTGCCGCGACCGAGGTTCGACATGTCGTGGACGAAGAGGCGCTGCGGGATGATCTTGGTGATGCTCTGGCCCACCATCTCGCTGGTTTTGTAGCCGAACATTTTTTCCGCAGCGGGGTTCACGGAGAGAATGATGCCCTGCTCTGTCATCGTGATAAGGCCATCCACGACGGTTGCGATGATCGAGCGCGTCTGGGCTTCTGCGGACTCGATCTTGCCGAGGTGTTTGCGGTAGGCGCGGAAGCTGTACCAGCTCGACCCGATGAGGAACACCGTGGCAAACACGCATAGTAGCGCGAGGCTTCCGGTCCTCAGGATGCGCTGGATCTGCGTCTGGAAATCGACCTTGTCATAAATCGCCGTTTCATTCTGTTCGAACTCGCCGATCGCCAGGCGGACGGCGTCCATCGCGATCGTGCTACGGTCATGGATGACCATGGCGGTAACATCGCGGCCTTCCTGTTTCGCGGTAAGTTCCGGCTGGATGATCTGGATTTCCCATTGTTCGAGGCCAGCGCGGATTTTTGCGAGAGAGGCCAATTGGGGGGTGTTGCCAGCCTCGAGGAGGGCGAGATGGCCGTGGTAAGCGTAAAATTCATCGAGCTGCTGCCTGTAGGTATCCAGGAAAGTCTTCTCGCCGGTGAGGAGATAACCCCAACTGGCTTTTTCCATGTCGGACACGACGCCTTCGAGCTTCGGGACTGAAATCAGCACCTCGAAAGAAATATTCGATTGGCGGCCATCGGTCTGCAGGTTCAGCTTCGCCTGGGCTTGTTCCCGCACGGTTTGCAGCGTCCTATGCACGCTGTCGATCAAGGATCTGCCGAGCGCAGAGGATGAAATCACAGCAGGTGACTTCGGGTTCATGCGCTGCTGTATTTCCGGGGCGGCGACCTGCCCCAGCCATTGGTTGATGGAGTTCTGCGCCTCACCGACGCGTTTCCTCTGCTCGGTATCCTGGAAGACGAGCGCCATCAATTGCGTGAGGCGTGTCTCGATGAGGGCGGTCCTGCGCTCGAAAGGCTCTATGTAGAATTGCTGGCCGGTGAGGAGGTAGCCGCGGTGGCTCGTCTCAAGGTTTGCGAGGTCATTTTCGACTTTGTTGGCCGTGCGCAGGGTATCCAGGGTGCGGGAGCGCAGTTGATCGTAGCTATGTTCGCGGAACGCCAGGAAAATCATGAACGCCGTCAACCCCACGATGGCAACCACGCCCACCACGGCAGCACAGATCAACTTGGCATAAAAGCCATTCTCAGCGAAAAGCCAGGTGCGGAACTGCTGGCAGGCCCTGATTTGTCTGGAAAAAAGCTGCATTTGGACGATTTAGGAAGCTTATACCGTGCCTTGGTTGAAAAGGATGTGCGATTTTCCAAAATCCACCGTCATTTTCAGACGGAAAAACGACAGTTTTTACAAACGTGAAAGCGCCGGCGATTTCCGGGTGATCCAGTATTTTTGACTCTGTGTCCCGTGCATTTCGCAAAACTGCCAAGGAGTGAAAAAAAGAATGAGAGTGCTTCATTGGAAGCACTCTCATTCCGGATAAACACTCAAGGAAGTGTCATCTGTATTAAGTGTATGTTTTTTATTCCAATCCCATCGACTGAAGCAGGGGATCATTAATCTGTCCCGTCGGAGTCAACCCGTGGTCTGACTGATAATTTGAAATCGCATTACTGGTGCCCGGGCCGATATCGCCGTCGATCGGGCCGTTGTAGTAGCCCTGCTGGCTCAGGTTTTGTTGCACTGCGGAAGGAATCGAGCCACCGCCGGCATAGCCGGGATTGATAATCAGCCAGCCGCCATCGTACCAACGGTAATGATGGTGGTGCCAGTAGTGTTCACCGCTGTTGCCCCAATCGGCGTGGACATTAGCATCAACCCATTGGCCACCGTAATGATTGCCACGATTTCCTTTAGGAGTGAACTGGGCCTGGTTTTGAACGGTGCCTCCCCCATTGTGGTTGTGGCCGTGGGTGTTTGCGCCTTGCACGCTCTGCTGGGTGACGGCTTGTTGATTGACGTTGGTGACGTTAGTTTTATGGAACTGGGTTCCCTTCTGGTTATGGACCACATTTGATTGCGCCTGAGGGGCGGTGTTGGTCTTTCTGAATTGAGTACGCACAGCCCCGGCAGGTGGCGTATGGACCTGGGTATGGACTTGCGGGTGAATTTGCTGCGCATGCACAGCCTGGGGCGCCGGTTTGCCGGGATGCTGGCCACCCTTGGCTTCTTTCTTGAGGTTTGGATCCACAGCCTGTGCATGCAATGCCATGGGCATGCAGGCGAGACTTGCTGTGAACGCTAGTAAAAATAATGTGTTACGTTTCATTGTTTCCTTATTCGCAAGAGCCTGCCGTGCTGCGTGTAAAAGTTTTCGGACGTAACCGGATTTACCCGTGCTACACTAGTATTTAAGAAAAGACTTCACTGGGAATGGGGCGAGCTTTTCCCTGCCGTGCAGAAATTCCAACTCGATGAGAAACTGAGCTTCGATCAGTTCTCCACCGATCTTTTCTATTAATTTCACCGCCGCCGCCGCCGTGCCACCTGTCGCGAGCAGATCGTCGATCAGGACTACTTTTTCGCCTTTTCCGATGGCGTCCACATGCATTTCGATCACAGCTTCACCGTATTCCAGGCTGTAGCTCATCGACTCCGTGGTATAGGGGAGCTTGCCTTTTTTGCGCACAGGGACGAATCCCACGCCGAGCTGGTAAGCCACCGCTGCGCCAAAAATGAACCCCCGTGCGTCGATGCCCACGATCTTGTCGATGTGACGGCCCTTATTGGCCTCAAGAAAGATGTCGATCGTGTTCTTGAACAGTTCCCCATCCGAAAGCAGGGTAGTGATATCCTTAAAAATGATGCCCGGTTTTGGAAAATCGGGGACGTCGCGTACGGCTTTGTGCAGTTTCTGGATTTGGTCAGTAACCATGGAGGCGGGAGGATACGGATGGCATCCGGCGGGTGCAAGGCGAAAGGGGATTTTTCGGCGGGGAATGGCCCTGCGAGGCTCATGGTTGCAAATTCTCCGATTGCCACTTATTTTACTGGCCCTTTTATGGAGCGTGCCCTGCTGGTTGCATCTACATTTTGTTTTTTGATCGGATTCGCTTACACGATGTACGCGTTGGGCGCGCGCAGTTACCGGACGTCGCGGTTTAATTTCCTGGCGATCCTGCTCGGATTCCTCTTTCAGACGGGCTTTCTTTTTTTAAGGGGCCATGCACAGGGCCGCTGCCCGCTTACGAATCTGTTTGAAGTGTTCATTTTCCTAAGCTGGTCGGTGGTGGGGATTTATCTGGTTATCGGCTCATCCTACCGGCTGTCACTCATGGGGGTATTTACGTCGCCATTGGTGCTTTTGCTACAGGGGTTTGCACTGCTGGCGCTGCCGGATTCGGCAAACCCATTGAAGTCGCATCCGAAACCGTGGCTGGAACTGCATGCCGCTGTCTCGATTGTTGCGTATGGGGCATTTGCGCTCGCGGGGGTGGCGGGGGCGATGTACCTGGCGCAGGAGCGGCAGTTGAAGACGCACCATTTACGCACGATTTTCTTTTATCTGCCACCGATTGCAGATCTCGCAGTGGCGGTGAAACGGCTGCTCTGGACGGGTTTTGCATTGCTCACGGTAGGGCTGCTGTCCGGGTTCATGGTAGGATTCGATGCGCGCCAGGTCGCCTGGGGCGTAGGAGTATGGGTGGTTTACGGGGTGATCTTGCAGGCGGAAAAGCTGAAAAAAGTAAGCCCGCGCCGGGTGGCCGTGCTTGCCGTGGTGGCATTTAGTTTGACGTTGACGACGCTTTGGGGGCTTAATTTCCTCTCGGCGGGAGGCCGGTTTTAACAAGCATGAACGTCATTTGTCTCGGTCTCAGCCATCATACCGCAAGCGTCGAACTGCGGGAGAAGTTCGCCGTGGCGGACTCCGATCTGGAGCTGGCTGCCGGCAGGCTGGGGGAGATGGATGGCATCCATGAATCGGTGATCATTTCCACATGCAATCGTGTGGAACTCTACGCGGCCACCGATGATTCCGCAAAGGGATTCAAATCGCTTGGCCGTTTTCTCAGCGGGCAGGCGCAGGAGCATCACTACGACGCGCATATTTTCTATCAATACGATTCACCGCACAGCATCAGGCATCTGTTTCGCGTGGTATCAGGCTTGGAATCGATGGTTCTTGGCGAAACGGAAATCCTCGGCCAGGTGAAGAAGGCCTACGGCGCCGCCTCAACAGGGGGAAGGACGGCGCGGCATCTCAACAAACTTTTCCAGCGTTCCTTCAACGTGGCGAAAGAGGTGCGCACTAATACGAATATCACCCGCGGCCCAGTGTCGGTGGGCTCCGTGGCGGTCGATCTGGCGGAAAAAATCTTTGGCCGTCTCGGCGCCTGCAAGGTCATGATCCTCGGCGCCGGCGAGACCAGCGAGATGACGGCGCGCACACTGCTTTCGCGTGGCGTGAAAAGTATATTCGTTTCCAACCGCTCGTATGAACGCGCGGCAAAGCTGGCTGGCGAGATGGGCGGCGAGGCGATCCATTTCGGCGAATGGGAAAAGCCGCTGCTCGATATCGACATTCTCATCGGGTCAACCGCCGCTCCGCACCCCGTGCTCACCCGCGAGAAACTCGGGCCGGTCATGAACCAGCGCAAAAGCCGTCCTTTGTTCGTGATCGATCTCGCCGTCCCGCGTGATGTGGAGCCCGCCGTGAATGATCTCGATGGCGTCTATCTTTACGATATCGATTCGCTCCAGGCCATCGCGCAACAATCGATGGAGATCCGGCGCAAGGAGCTCTCCGTCTGCGAACAGATGATCGAGCGCCATGTGAATGAGTTTTCAAGCTGGCTCACCAGCGAACGGCCGCGTCCGGCCGAGGCGATCCCGCCGTTGATGGAAACCACGCAATGCAGGGTCCCGGAATCGTGAACCGGCCTTTCGTTTTGGGAACAAGGGGGAGCGCGCTTGCGCTGGCTCAGGTGGATCTTGTCGGAAAAGCGTTGCGCGCCGTGGCGCCTGATTTGAAAATCGAGGTCAAAAAGATCACTACCTCCGGCGATCAACGCTCCGATTTTTCTGATGCCTATGCCAGCGGCGCAGGTGTGAAAGGGCTCTTTACGAAAGAGATCGAGCAGGCGCTCCTGGACGGGACGATCGATGCCGCAGTGCATAGCTGCAAGGATCTGCCGGGACATCTCGCGCAGGGTCTCGAAGTAAGGGCTGTGCTCGAACGCGCGGATACCGCGGATGTGCTGATTACGAAAACGCCGCAGGCTTTTTCCGCACTGCCGCAGGGCGCGCATATCGCCACCAGCAGTGTGCGCCGCCGCAGGCAGTTGCTCTGGTTGCGACCCGATCTGGTGATTGAGGAGATGCGGGGAAACGTGCCGACGCGCATCAATAAACTGGACCTGTCAAATATCCTCGACGGTATCGTTCTCGCAAAAGCCGGGCTGGACCGCCTCGGGCTCAGCCAGCAGGGATTGCACATGGATATTCTGCCCACTTTGCCCGCCATCGGGCAGGGGGCCATCGCTCTCGAATGCCGGTCAAATGACGACGAGACCACTTCATTGCTTGCTAAGATCAATCACGTTCCCACTTTCCTCCGCATCCGCGCCGAGAGGGAATTGCTGCGCCTGCTGAATGGTGATTGTCATTTGCCGGTGGGCGTGGGGACTCAACTGGAAGGCACGATACTTTCCATGCAGACCATCATTTTCGGTGCGGAAGGCGAGCCGCCGCGCACCGCCTCGACATCAGGTCCCGCCGATGCCCCCGAGGAACTCGCTGCAACCTTATTCAACCATATCCAACCATGAGCCAGAAAAAAGGAATTTGCTATCTTGCCGGAGCCGGCCCCGGTGATCCCGGATTGCTCACATTGAAAACCCGCGAATGCCTGGAGCGTGCCGACGTAGTGGTGTACGATTACCTTTGCAACCCGGAGATTTTGAAATGGGCCCCTGTCGGTGCTGAAATCATCTACGCCGGAAAAAAAGCAGGCGCACACACGCTCACACAGCAGGAGATTAATGCATTGCTGGTGGAAAAAACCAAATCCGGCAGTTGCGTCGTCCGGCTCAAGGGAGGCGATCCCTTTTTGTTCGGTCGCGGCGGGGAAGAGGCCGAAGCGCTGGCGGATGCAGGACTCGCATTCGAGATCGTACCGGGGGTAAGTTCCGCCATTGCCGGGCCGGCCTACGCGGGCATCCCGGTCACGCATCGGGACCACGCTTCGCAGTTCACCGTGTTCACCGGGCATGAAGATCCCACAAAGCCGGAGAGCGCTCTTGATTACAAAGCTATCGCGGCGTTGCCCGGCACCAAGGTCATGCTCATGGGAGTCGAGCGGATCGGGAAAATCGCATCCGCCCTCATCGAGAATGGCGCTGACCCCAAAATGCCCGTCGCCTTGGTGCAATGGGCCACTACCGGTAGGCAGCGCACAATCACGGGCACTCTCGACAATATCGCGCATGTCGTCGCCGAGACCGATTTTCAGCCGCCCGCGGTTGCAATCCTGGGGGACGTGGTCAGTGTCCGTAAAAAACTGAACTGGTTCGAGACAAGCCCGCTTTTTGGTAAACGCATTGTAGTCACCCGCACACGCAAACAGGCGGGCGCCCTCAGTTCGGGCCTCCGAACACTGGGGGCGGATGTGTTTGAATTGCCCACCATCCGCATCGAGCCGCCGAAGGAATTGCTGGAGTTCGGCCAGCTCGTGCAGGATTCGCATACCTATGACTGGCTCGTGTTCACCAGCCCGAATGGCGTGGATGCTTTCTTTGAGATGTTTTACAAAATTTACAACGATGCTCGCGAGATCGGCGGAGTGCGCATCGCGGCGATCGGGCCTGCCACTGCCCAGCGCGTGAAGGATTTTCACCTGAAGGTGGACTTGCAGCCCAATGAATTCATCGCAGAGGCGATCATCCGTGAGTTTAAAAAATACGAATCGGTCGAGAATGAAAAAATTCTGATCGTCCGCGCCGAGGTCACCCGCGAGATCCTCGCAAAGGAACTGGGCGCCCTGGGTGCGATCGTGGATGAAGCCATCGCCTACCGCACCGTGCCTGAGAGCGGCGATGTGGAAGGCGGCATCGCAAGGTTCAAGGCAGAAGGAGCGGATATGATCACTTTCACAAGTTCCTCCACCGCAGAAAATTTTATGGCACTGAAGCTCCCTTTGCCTCCCGGGATGAAGACGGCAAGCATCGGGCCGGTAACTTCCAAGACAATGCGTGAACTGGGATTGGCCGTCGATGTGGAGGCGAAACAGCACGATGTCCCGGGATTGACGCGTGCAATCCAGCAATATTGGGCAAAAAACGGATAAAATTTTCTCTAAATTGATTTTTTTCCGGGAGATGGCGCGAAATTCGCTTTCTGTGTAGGTCATTATGTCGCAACCCAGCATTGAGCCAATTGATTTTGCGGACCAGATGAAGGTCCTCGCCGATGAAGCTCAGAAGCAATTTGTGGATGGTGGCGCCGGTTCCGGCACTCAAAGGCCGCCACCGACATTTTTGCAGATGCTCCGCCCTCTGGTGCTGGGGCTCGAGGCGTTGAGCCGGGCCACTGTCGAGAATACCATGGTGCTTACGAGGCTGGAGGCTGCCACTGCCACCCACGATGTCCTGCCGCGCATCGTGACGGAAATCCAGGAGAAATTTGACGACAAGAACATAATCAACCAGCAGCTTTTTGACGCGCTGCACCAGGAGCTAAAGGGCTACAAGGACGGATTCATCCTCGAGGTGCTGCAAAAACCCCTCGTCCGGGATTTGATCACTTTATACGACGATCTTGCTGAGATTCATAGGCAGATGGAAGCCGTCGAAAAAGGCTTGGAGACAGGCCAGGAGAAAGATGGCATCTCCGCTCCATTCTGTGGCCGCCTTAAAAACACCGGCACAAATCTCGATCACGTAATGCACTCCCTCGTCGAGATCATGGCCCGCATGGAAGTCAGGCTCCTTGAGCCATCCACCGGCAAGTTAAATAAAACCACGCAACGGGCCGTGTCCGTGGTACTGGCCGACTCCGACAAGGAGGATGGGGACATCCTTAGAAGCGTGAAGCCGGGATTCATGTGGCGGGAAAGAATCGTGAGGCCGGAAGAGGTTGTAGTTAAAAAATGGAAGGAAGGCTACTTGGTCGCACTAAATAATGACCCAACAGAAGGAATTCAAGTGCAGTTGGGCACGAGTGATGCTAAATAATGAAGGTATCGGGAATTTAATTTCAGACAGACGTAATCAATGAGCTCATCACAAAACGCACCTACCCCCCGCAAAGCTGTCGGAATTGATCTTGGAACCACATTTTCCGTTATCGCCCATATCGATGCCTACGGAAAGCCGCAGATCATCCCCAATGGCGAGAGCGAACGCATCACCCCCTCGGTGATTTTGTTCGACGGCCACAACGCAATCGTCGGCACGCTCGCAAAGCAGAACGCCGTGGCCGAACCCGAGAAAATTGTCGATTTCGTGAAGCGCGAAATGGGCAAAAGCAAGTCGGAATTCCATCGCGAATTCAATGGCAAGGTCTATTCCGCCGAGGAGCTTTCAGCGATCATCATCAAGAAACTCAAGAACGACGCGGAAAAATATCTCGGCCAGAAGGTGACCGACGCCGTGATCACCGTTCCCGCCTATTTTAACGACGCCGAGCGCACCGCCACACTCCACGCGGGTCAGTTGGCCGGCTTCAATGTTTTGCAGATCATCAACGAGCCCACCGCAGCCGCTCTTGCCTACGGCCTCGACAAACTCGACTCAAACCAGACCGTCTTCGTATTCGATCTCGGCGGCGGCACGTTCGACGTCACGATCATGCGCATCGAAAATCACCACATCAGGATGCTCGCTAGCAACGGCGACCACAGGCTCGGCGGCAAGGATTGGGACGATATCATCGTCAACTGGCTTGCGGAGGAATTTGACAAGGTCCACGGCGAAAACCCGCTGCTCGATCTCACGAGCTACCAGGATCTCTACAATCGCGCGCTCACGGCCAAGATCCAGCTCACCAGCCGCACCCGCACGGCGCTCGTCCACAGTTTCAATGGAAAAAGCGTGAAACTCGAGCTGACCCGCGAGGATTTTGAAAAACGCAGCCGCCACCTTGTGGAAAAGTGCAAGACCATCTGCGAGATCGTTCTCCAGGAAGCGCAGATGAACTGGACCCAGGTCGATCATATTCTGCTCACCGGCGGCATGACGCGCATGCCCGCGGTGCGTGAGATGATCAAGCAGATGACGGGCGTTCCCATCGCGGAAGATTTGAGCCCGGATGAAGCAGTGGCGATCGGCGCCTCCATCCAGGGTATCCTCGGCCTGCTCAATGAGGAAGACCAGTTGGGCGAGCGGGTGCTCCCCATTGAAGTGCGCGAGCACTTTTCCTCTGCGGATGGCGGTCTCATCCAGGTGACAAACATCACCACCCACACACTGGGGGTCGTCCTTTGGGATGATGCCAAGGTGGAGGAATACGTTTTTCCGATGATCAAGAAAATGACCGCGATCCCCGTGGAGATCAAAAACTCCTTCGGCACCGCAAAGGCGAACATGAAAAACGCCATCGTCCGCGTGGTCGAGGGGGAAAGCACCGTGCCAAACGAGTGTACGCCGCTCGGGATCTGCGATATCGAATTGCCGCCATTCCTTCCCAAAGGATCGCCGGTCGAACTCACTTACCGCTACGATGCCAACCAGGTGCTCGAGGTGGTCGTGGATGCTTATGGAAAACAGAACAAGGTTTCCATCGCGAGAAACACCGGCTTGTCCGAGGGTGAGATCGCAGCAGCCACCGCCGATTTATCGCAGCAAGTTATTGTTGTCTAATCGTGCGCGATTATGACTATTTGTATCAATGACGCTGCCGTCCCCGATTCCAGACAATCCCACGCGATGGGATGGCTGGAGAAATTACAACTCCGATAACTACTACGAGCGCCTCTGCCTGTCGTTTGACTCGAATCCGAGCGACCATCAGATAGAGGATCACTGCCGTCAGTTACTCGTCTGGTGGCAGAAAAAGCTGCCGCTCAAAAACCAGCCGAGCAATCCCGTGGCCCAGTTGCTCCGTGCCGGCCTCGATGAAGCGACGCAATATCTCGTCGAGGCGCGCACCGAGTTGCTGAATCCCCAGTCGCGCGCGCAGCTCGATGAATTTCTGCGCGGGCAGATGAAGGAAAACGCCATTGCGGAGTTCCTTAAATATTTCTCGTTCTCGGTGGCGGACAAGGTCCTCAGCAAGGAGGACGAGGCAAATCTTTTCCATATCGGCTCTGCGTCCGGACTTGAAGAGTCTGAGATGAAAGACCTCATCGAGTCGGAACTCGAGAAGCGTGGCGCCAGGCGCAAGGTCGAGCAGGCCCCGCCACCACCACCGGTGATCCAGACCGCGAATCCCATGCCCCACGCTGATCGTTCGCATGATCCCGCAAGCGAATTCAGGCGCATGGTGCGGCTCAGCGGTCTCGATAGCGAGTTGACGGACGACCAGCGCGACGCGCTTTGCAACATGGGCGAAAACCTCGGTCTCACCGGCGGCCAGGCCGAGGATTTGATCGACGAATATCTCGAGGAAATTGAAGGCACGCTGCTCACGCCGGTTCCTTCGCAACGCGGCGGTGCGCTTCCCGGCAAGCTGCTGCCTAATAAGCCACCGGTCCCGAACAGGGCGCCGGTTCCAAATAGGCCCGAACCAGCGAAAAAAAGTGATGCGAATTCCAAGAAAATCGCGGAGCAGATTGCCGGCAAGGATTTTGCCACGGCCATCTCCCCCTTCAGCCGCGCGCAGGAGAAAGCCAAATATCCGAACTACACAAACAGTCTCGGCCTCGAAATGCTTTTTGTGCCGAGCGGTAGTTTCCGCCTCGGGAGCGATGCACGCGATGCGGCCCCCAATGAAAGGCCGGTCGTGCAGGTCAACCAGGCCTGTTTCTACATGTCGCGGTTTCCGGTCACGAACTGGCAGTACGAGAAATTCGATCCCACTCATGCCAACAAGCGGGCGCCATGGGCAAATGACAGTCACCCTGTCATCTATGTGAGCAGTATCGACGCGATCAACTTTTGTGAGTGGCTCAGCGGACGCGACAGGAAAAAATACCGGCTTCCCACCGAGGCGGAGTGGGAATACGCGGCGCGTGGAGCCGATGGCCGTATCTATCCATGGGGTGAACAATTGGATCGTGGCGACGTGGCGAATTTTGCGGATGCAAATACCGGTTTCGCGTGGAGGGATCCTTTCATCAACGACGGTTTTGCCGAGACGTCCCCTGTGGGCACATACCCGCGCGGCTCAAGTCCTTTTGGGATCGAGGACATGGCCGGGAATGTCTGGGAGTGGTGCCTGGATTTCTTCGACGCCTACAAGGAAAAGCCGCGCTCAAACCCCCGCGGCCCCGCCATCGGCTCCAAGCGCGTCTATCGCGGCGGGAGTTGGAAATCACGCGCAAGCAGCCTCCGTGCATCCGCGCGCAATTTCAACATGGCCGCCTACTCGACGAATGATGTCGGTTTCCGCATCGTCTGCGAGTGCGAGTAGGGCGGCGGAACATCAACCACACGGCGACTGTGGGCGACGCCGCACTCGTATGCTTGCAATAGAAAAACGCCTGGGGTTTGCACCACAGGCGTTTTTAAAAAATGATCAGTAAAGACCTGGCCGTGGCAGCCAGTTCTTTAGGAATGATTGAAGCGGAACTTCATCTTGATCCGCTTTGCAGTCGCCTTTGCTTTGCGGCGCACTTTTTGATTTGGCGTTTCAAATGCGCGAAGGCGACGAACCTCGTCCATGATACCTTCTGCATCCAATTTGTTTTTCAACCGCTTTAAAGCACGGTCGATTGGCTCACCTTTACGAACAATTACTTCTGGCATGAAATCTCCTTTTTAAATTCAAAAAATCCCGCGTCCCATATTGTCTTATACAGCGCGGAAGACAAAACTAGCGATTACCTGAGGGATAGTCAATACCCTCTTTTTGATAAAAACATCATAATTACCATAAAACATCGGTGCAGGCCCTTGAAAACCCCCCTTTTTGGGTAAATTACACTGGAAAACGCTAATCGGGGGCATTGATTTGTAGCAGCATGTGCTTCTTCAGGGCGGCAAATTTTTCGTTCCCTATTTTAGCCAGGTTTTCCCGTGCTTCCTGTTTATGCCCCAGCTTGAGATTCACCCGCGCAAGATTTGAATACGCAAAATCTTTTTCATCAGTGATTTGCAAATAGTGGCTCCATGCTTCCAGCGCTTTATTCCAATCCGGCGGCAGCAGTGAGTAAAAAGCCTGCGCGTATGCCTGGGCGTAATCGATGTTGAATGGCTCAAGCTGGCTCGCCATCTGGAAATGGATGAACGAGCGCAATATCACTGCCTGCTCATTGTCCGTGCTGTTTGTTAATTCATGCCGGAAAAGAAATGAGGAGTTCCCCGCATTGAATTGAAATAGCGCATTTTTCGGATCGAGCTTCGCGGCCTTCTCAAAATATTCGGTGGCTTTTTTCGCGTACCCGAGTTCGAGGTAACATGCGGCGAGATGGCCCGCCACCGCGGAATTATTGGAGTCGAGTTTTTCCGCGGTCATCCATTCCACCATGGCGTCCGGGTGGTTCTCGATCCGCCATTCGTATTCCCCCTCGGCATTCCACGCGTCTGCGCTTTTGGGGTATTGCACTACGATCTGTTTGTAAAGGCGCGCGATCTTGTTGAGGTCTTCCTGGGTCGGTTCGTCTTTCCCGCTGGCGCCCATTCCGGCGAATATCGCGGCTTCGGCGATCCGCACGCTACGGATCTGCTCAGCTGGCGCTTCCAGTTTTCCGGCATCCGCCGCCCCAGCCTGCGCGAAGGAAATACCGGCACCCGCCAGCAGGAGTAATGGCCCCCTGCATGCCGAGAAAAGTTGACGCTTTGGCTGTTCGTGCATATTTTTCGATCTCGCGATTCCTGAAATATATCAGAACATGTTCTTTTTGACAGTGCGTGAACAACTATTGGTAATAATTGTGTTATCTTCCCTTTTGATCGCTTCCGCAATGCGGCACTGGCGCTCCCCTCGGGAAGCCCGGTCCATGCCTGTGGCGGCTGAACGTTGATTTTAATTACATATGCAAAAACTTGGATTTAATGAGGCCGTCGAATCGATTCTCGCAACAGACACCCGCTATGACAGCGAAGCCTATGCGTTTGTGCGCGATGCCCTCGATTTCACCATCAAGCTCCGCAAGAAAGGCAACAAGGAGGAACTGGTCTCGCGCCACATCAGCGGCCAGGAGCTTCTCGATGGCGTCCGCCAGTATGCGCTGAAGGAGTTCGGCCCCATGGTCCCCACGGTATTCGGCTACTGGGGCATCCAGTGCTGCGAAGACATCGGGCATATCGTTTTTAATCTCATCAAAAAGGAGATTTTCGGAAAGAGCGACCGCGACACCCTGGAGGACTTCAAGAACGGATTCGATTTCCATGAAGCCTTCGTGGCCCCCTTTGTATTCGTCAAGGCCGCCCCTGTGCAGGATAAAAAATCGAACGATCTGCCTGTGGAAAAACTCCAATAAAGGAATGCGCGCTATCTATTGGCTGCCCAGCCTTCTTTTTCTTATCACAATGACTTCTTCCTGTTCAAAAAATCCTTCAACTCCTTCAACCACAAAATCCGGACTTGAATTTCCCGCCACCACCGCGCGGAAATGGGTGTTGCCCGATGGGCTCACGCTCATCGTGCAGGAGGACCATAGCGCCCCCGTCGCCAGCGTGCAGGCATGGTGTGAGACAGGCAGCATCGACGAGGGCAAGCACCTCGGCGCAGGTCTCTCTCACATCCTCGAGCACATGCTTTTCAAGGGCACGGAGACCCGCAAGACCAACGATATCGCGCAGAAAATCCAGAACGCCGGCGGTTATATAAACGCCTACACCTCCTACGATCGCACCGTTTTCTGGATCGATATCCCAAGCAAGGGCGTCTCCTCTGCCATCGACATTCTTTCCGATGCGATGATGAATTCCACCCTCCCTCCCGAGGAATACACGAAGGAGCAGGAGGTAATCCGCCGCGAGTTTGCCATGGGGATGGACAATCCCGACCGCATGGCCGGCCTGGCGCTTTTTGAAACGGCGTTCAGCGTACATCCGTACCGCCTGCCGGTGATCGGTCACCTCGCGATTTACAACAAGCTCACGCGCGACGACGTTATGGAATATTACAAGGCGCGCTACGTGCCGAATAATTTGTTCTTCGTGGTGGTCGGCGATGTCGATGGGGAGAAGATATACGACCAGTTGTTGAATTACTTCCTGCCTTATCCCCGCAAGAGCCTTCCCCCGGTTTATGTCCCCGCGGAGCCTCCCCAGCTCGGCCGCCGGGAATCCCATACCGAGTTCCCCACGGAACTCACCCGGCTCGAACTCGCATGGCACATCCCCGAGATCACGCATCCCGACATACCTGCGCTCGACCTGCTTTCCAACATCCTTGGCACCGGCCGCAGCTCGATCCTCTACAAAAATGTCCGCGAGGGCGCGGGTCTGGCCCATTCCGTGTCCGCCTACTCCTATTCCGGGGTCAACCCGGGGATTTTTGGCGTCGATGCCATCCTCGACCCCGGCAACCGCGAGGCGGCCGAGAAGATGATCGTGCAGATCATCGAGGACTTGAAGAAAACCGGCGTGACAGCCGCCGATCTCGAGAAGGCAAAGAAGCTGGCCTTGAGCAGCCAGTTCCAGGGGCTCACCACCATGCGCGGCATTGCCTCCAATCTCGGGTCAAACTGGTTGATCACGCGCAATCTCAATTTCTCCCACGATTACCTTGCCTCGTTACAGAATGTGACGGGCGACGACATCAAGCGCGTGCTGAACACGTACTTCGACGACAAAAATCTCAGCGTCATTTCCCTGAATCCCCCCGGCAGCCTGAAAAATGTGGAGAAAGTCGCGCCGCCCGTTTCCGCCGGTGAGATCCAGAAGTTTGAGCTGCCAAATCACCTGCGCCTGCTCGTCCGCGAGGACCCGCGGCTCCCGCTCGTATCCGCAGTCGCCTGCTTCAAGGCGGGCCTGCTGGCCGAGACTCCAGAGGATAACGGCATCACGAAACTTTTCTCCAAGGTCGTGTTGAAAGGCACCAGAACGCGC
This sequence comes from Chthoniobacteraceae bacterium, assembly GCA_049692655.1. GTDB lineage: Bacteria > Verrucomicrobiota > Verrucomicrobiia > Chthoniobacterales > Chthoniobacteraceae > DASZPK01. The sequence goes on from JBAVPB010000167.1 coordinate 20,666, forward strand.
ACTGCGGAGCAGATCGCCGACCAGATTGAGTCCGTCGGCGGCGGCATCGGTTCCGAGGCCGGCAACAATAGCGTCTCCGTCTCCGTGAAAGTCACCCAGCCCGATCTGCAACTCGGGCTCGATGTCCTGGCCGACGTATTGCAAAACGCCGTCATGCCCGAGAAGGCCGTGGCGCGTGAAAAAGAGGCCCAGCTCGCGGGCATCAAGGCCGAGGAGGAGGAGATGACCACCGTCGCGCGGAATCTCATGCGCGCAAGCCTCTTCCCGGGGCATCCCTACGGCCTCCGCGCATCGGGCACTCCGGAATCGGTTGGCAGGATCACGCAGCAGGAACTGCTCGATTTTCAGAAGAAATACATCACTGGCAGCAACGGCGTGATCGCCGTGTTCGGCAATGTGAAGGCCGCCGAGGTGAAGGCGCTTGTCGAGAAACTCTTCGGCAATCTTCCCGCCGGCGAACCGCAACTCGTCAATATCCAGCAACCCAAGGCGCCGGAGAAAGACATCATAGTTGAGCAAAATAAAAACAAGGCCCAGGCCATCCTTATGGTCGGATATCTCGGCACCGACCTCTTCAGTCCGGACCGTAATGCGCTCGATCTCATCGATCAGGCATCCAGCGATCTCGGTTCCCGTTTTTTCATCCGCATCCGCGAGCAATTGGGCGCGGCGTACTTCGTCGGCGCGAGCCAGACCGTGGGGCTCGTCCCCGGGCCGTTCGTATTCTATCTCGGCACATCCCCGCAGAAGGTGGATATCGTAAAGCCCGCGCTACTCGACGAAATCAGCAAGCTCGCCCACGATGGCCTCACTCCCGAGGAACTCGCCCGCGCAAAGGAAAAGCTGCTCGGCCAGCAGGATATCCGCAACCAGAGCGAGGACACATTTGCCTACGCGACCGCCCTCGATGAATTATACGGGCTCGGTTACGACCACTACAGGCAGACGAAGGCCGATATCGAAAAAATCACCCTCGATGACATCAAGCGCGTGGCAAACAAATACTTCATGGACAAACCCTCCGTCCTCGCAATCGTCCGCCCCGTCCCAAAGCCGGAACCCGCACCCGTAGTGGCGCCCGCCCCGGCGGTGCAGGTGCCGGCATCATCAGCCTTACCAAAGCAATAGTCGCGAGCTCAGAGCCAGGGCGTGTAGGCACAAGAGAAGTTTTCTTGTATTAACTATTTACAATAAATAATCATATTTATTACGAAACGCTTGACATCAAATGCAATAAATGGCAGTATAAACAGATGAGAGGAGCCGTGGAAGCAAATTGCCTAACAGCATTGACTTTAAATGCGAAAGCACTAAAATTCGAGGGATAAGCGCACCGTAAAAACATGGTTTTTGCCAAACAAAGCCAATTTTTACTCTGTTGAAGCCCAAAAAACAAAGCCAATTCAAAGCCAAGTAAACCCATTTTTAACCCATTTCAAAGCCAATTTGATCCCAAATCTGTGTCAATCTGCGCAATCTGTGGACGAACTTCTTCTTCATACAAATAGTTCAACCGGGATGGAATCCGACTCTCCACCAGAGTAGTCAAAGCAGATTAAAGCAAAACAAACGTAAAAATTTCAACAAACCACCCGCCATTGAATTCGACATCATTTCAAATACTGATCGCTGATCACTGATTACTGATTACTGCTTCCTAAATAATCCCCCTTTGCGGCCTTAGCGGTTAAACCCAAAAAACCAACCCACAACTTTGTAGCATTTGCCTTGAGACATTTTGACAAGGCGAATCGAATCCTTTAATTCTATTATATGGCTGAAGTACAGAAAAACACCGAATCAGGAGAAACAGTGCAGCAATTCATCGAGTTCGTGATGATGCAGGCGCAAAACGCAGCGCTCTTTCTCGGTCAAATTCCGCAAAAAAACGGGCCCGAGATCAATCTCGATCTCGCCAAGCTTTTCATCGATCAACTCGTGATGATCCGTCACAAGACCCGGGGAAACCTGAGCACCGACGAGACCACGGTCTTGAACAACGCGATCAGCAATCTGCAGATGGCGTTTGTGGAAGTCTCCCGGCAGCAGGGCGGGGGACATGTGCCTGTTGAGTTGGCGCCCGAGATCGAATCCGTAGAACCTGAAGCAGCGGCTCCATCCGCCCCGCAGGAGCAGGCTGCCGCAGCCCCGGAACAACCGGCTGCCGCGGAGGAATCAAAAAAGAAATTCAGCAAGAGCTACGGCGCATAATCCGTGGCCAGGCCGAAAAAAATTCAGATCGGGTCCTGCTCCCTGGGAGGCCCCGAGCCGTTGTTCATCCTCGGCCCATGCGTCATCGAATCTGAGAAGTTCGTATGGAGCATGGCCCGGAAGTTGAAAAAAATCTGCGCGGACGCAGGCGTGCAATTCATTTTCAAGGCTTCCTACGACAAGGCCAACCGCACATCCGCCGGTTCATTCCGCGGATTGAGCGTGCGCGAGGGCTGCACGATCCTGGCCGAAATCGGCAAGGAATTGAAGGTGCCCGTCACGACCGATGTCCACACGGAAGCCGAGGCGGAAGTCGCCGGGCAATTTATCGACGTGCTGCAAATCCCCGCGTTTCTATGCCGCCAGACGGATTTGATCCGCGTGGCTGCCCAGACGGGCCGCGTGGTGAATGTGAAAAAAGGGCAGTTCCTCGCTCCGTGGGATCTGAAGAACGTGGCGGACAAACTGCAGAAATTCGGCAGCGAGCGTTTCTTTTTTACGGAACGCGGAGTGAGTTTCGGGTATAATAATCTCGTGGCGGATATGCGTTCTTTATACTGGATTCGCGAGGCTGGTTTTCTTGCGGTGTTCGATGCCACGCATTCCGTGCAAAGGCCCGGTGGCGCTGGCACCACGACTTCGGGTGATGGCATCCTCGCTCCCGTGCTGGCGCGCGCGGCGGTGGCGGCCGGCTGCGACGGCGTGTTCATCGAGACGCATGTGAATCCCGCAAAAGCCCTCTCGGATGGTCCGAACCAGGTCCCCCTGGCGAAGCTGCCGGCATTGCTGAAACAATTGAAGAAGATCCATGAGACGGTTCGCTAAATACTCCATCTCGATTCTGGGGATTGCTTTTGGTTTCGTGAGTGCGGCCCATGCACAGAAACCTGCGGCTACTCCCAAATCCGTCGCGTTGGACGTTCCCATACCGGTGAAGCAAAAAGCCAGCGGGTTGACGTTTCCTTATCGCGAGGATGGAAAATTAAAGATGTTTTTCAACATCGAGGAGATGTATCGCACCGACCTGGATCACCTCCAGATGACTAACGCAAAAATACAAACTTTCGACGACGATGGCAAACCGGACATGACGGTCCTGCTGCCTGTTTCCGTCATGGATTTGAACACCCGCATCTTGACGAGCAACCAGCCGTTTCTCGTCCGCAGGTCGGATTTTTCCCTCGTGGGCGAGAAACTGCAACTCGACACAGCCGCGCGTCACGGCATTGTGAAAGGCAAAGTTAAAATGATCATTTACAATTTTGGAGACACTGAAAAAAAGGGACCTGCCCAATGATGAAATTTCTTGCGATAATTGGTTTGTTGGGTGCGATGGGAGTTTCCGCACTCGCACAGGGCAGTTCGGATGATATCGACTTGTTTCACAAGATCGACCTCATGCCGGGTGGGGAAAAGACATCAGGTACAACAGCACCCGATGTAAAAAAAGATTCCACTCCCCCGAAGGAGCCCACGATCATCACGGCCACTGTGGAGTCATCGTTTGATGGAAAACTCAAGATGGCCACTTTCAAGGGGGACGTCCATATCAAGGACCCGCAATTCACGCTGAGGTCCGACATGCTGACTGTGTACTTCAAAAAAGATGCCGAGAGCGGTGACAAGGCGAAACCGGGCGCATCTCCCGCTGTAAAACCCTCCGCAACCCCCAAGCCCGCCGCGTCTCCGGGGGCTGCGGGACCACAGGGTGCCGGTGGAGCTGGAGGACTGGAGCGCGCCATTGCCGAGGGAAACGTGATCGTCGAAAGCGACCGGCCCGATTCAAACGGCGGACCGCCGGTTCATTATGTTGGCAAGGGGGCAAAAGTGGACTACAATGCAGTCAATGGAGAGGCGATTTTTTACCACTGGCCTCAGGTTCAACAAGGGATCAACACGATCGTGGCTACGGAGGAAGGAACTGTGATTCACCTTTTTCGCGATGGACGCATGAGGGTTGAAGGTCCTCACAGGGTGGATATTTCCGATCCCGGCCCGGGAAAAACACCGGAGGCAAAAAAGTGAGCCAACTGCTGGACGTTCATCATCCCTCTGCGCCTTTGCCGGCGAATGCCAAGCCGATCCTGGAAACACAAAAGCTTGTCAAAATTTACGGTGGCCGCGCCGTGGTAAACGGCATCGATATCAATCTCAAGCGCGGTGAAATCGTGGGATTGCTCGGGCCGAATGGAGCCGGCAAGACAACGAGCTTTTACATGATCGTGGGCCTCGTCAGGCCGAATGGGGGACGCGTTTTCTTTCAGGATATGGAGGTCACCGATTACCCCATGCACAGGCGTGCGCGCATGGGCATGGGTTACCTTCCGCAGGAGGAATCGATCTTTCGCAAATTGACGGTCGAGCAGAACATCATGGCGATCCTCGAAACGACGAATATGAGCAAGGTGCAGCGTAAAAGCCGCTGCGAGGAATTGCTGTCGCAATTTGGTATCGATCATGTGGCAAAGCAGCAGGCGCTTACGCTCAGCGGCGGTGAGAAACGGCGTCTCACGATCGCACGTTCGCTGGTGACCGAGCCCAGTCTCCTCATGCTAGACGAACCCTTCAGCGGCGTGGACCCGATTGCGGTTTACGACGTGCAGCAGATCATCGTGAACCTGCGCAAGACCGGCCTCGGCATTTTGATCACCGATCACAATGTGCGTGAAACATTGTCCATCGTGGACCGCGCTTATTTGATCCACGAGGGCAAGGTGCTCAGCGAAGGTACGAAGGAATTTTTGGTCAACGATCCCATCAGCAGGCAGTTTTATTTGGGAGAACGGTTTAAAATGTAAGTAACCCCTGGAAAGAACCACACATATGCAAGTAGCTAACGTCAACATGCCCATCAAAGTCACCGGTCGTCATGTCAGCATTACCGATGCAATGAAAGATCACGCGGAAAAGAAAATCGAGGGATTGCATCTCGACTATCCGCGCATCATCGAGGCTCACGTAATCCTCGACGTGGAGAAGTACCGGCATTCCGCCGAGATCGTTCTCATTTGTGGCAACCATATCACGATCGAGGCAAGCGCCGAGACCGATGACATGTACGCCTCCATCGACCAGGTGATCACCAAGATCGCCCAGCAGATGCGCAAGTACAAGACTAAAATCATGCGCCAGCACCGCCCTCGCAGGCACGAAATCCAGCATGTGGACGAGCAGGTGTTGAGCATCGAGGGATTCGATGATCATGCGGAAAGCGAGCCGACCGTGATCCATACCGAACGCTATCCAGTGAAGCCTATGTTTGTGGATGAGGCTGTGCTGCAATTGGAGATGTCGAGCCGCCAGTTCGTGGTTTTTCTGAACGCCAAGACCGAGAAGGTCAATGTCCTCTACCGGCGCAAAAGCGCCGATTACGGCTTGATCGAGCCGACGTTTGCATAAGGTTGCGAGAACTCGGAGCCGATGGCTATTCATGCACCAGAAAGCGGGTTTTTTGATCGCCATCCGGCTGGAGGGCCGGTCTTGCGCTGATGGACCGTCCCAAGGCCAAATTTCCGGTCGTCACGGTCGGGGAGTTCTATACGCGTCATTCCGAGACGCTCCAGTTGAAGCTGCTCGGTTCCGCCGAGGGATTTGACCGCCGCATCTGGGAGCCCACCATTAATCGCCCAGGCCTGGCGCTTTCCGGGTTTTACAGTTATTTCGCCAAAAAACGGCTTCAGGTTTTTGGGAGCGCCGAGCTTTCCTACCTGAAAAGTTTGTCGGAATCCGAGGTGAGGGACCGCATGCGCTCCCTCTGTGCAAAGAAGATTCCAGGCATCATCATTGCCCGCAACGTGAAACCACCCAAGGCGCTCATGGAAGAGGCTGAAAAAGCCCGTATAGCCGTGTTCCGGACGCCGATGATCACCATGAAATTCATCAACGCCGCCACGATCGCCCTGGAGTTCGACTTTTCGCCGACCCGCAGCGAATACGGCAGCATGGTCGATATCATGGGAGTCGGCACTCTGGTGCGTGGATCGAGCGGAATCGGCAAAAGCGAGTGCGTCCTGGGCTTGATCGAGCGTGGTCACAGCCTGGTAAGCGACGATGTCACCCGCTTCCGGGCGATTGAGGGCCGGGAACTGATGGGCACCGCTCCTGATCTCACCCGGCATCACATGGAAGTCCGTGGCTTGGGCATTATCAACGTCACCTCGATCTTTGGAATCGGCAGTATTCGCTCGGACAAAAGACTCGATCTGGTTGTTTCATTAAAAGATTGGCAGGAACTCGAAGAGGTGGATAGAATAGGGCTGGAACAGGAGTATTTCGAGATATTGGATATTCTGGTTCCGCATATTACTATTCCTGTGCGGACGGGACGTGATCTGGCCCGGTTGGTGGAAGTGGCGGCGCTCGATCAAAAACTGAAAAGCATGGGGCAGAATAGCGCCGTGGAATTTAACCAGAGATTATTGAACTTAATGCAGAAAAAGGAGATGTGATGGGACTACTCAGCCGCAAACCTGCCACTGAAAACGACAACAAAATTGAGAAGGAGTTGACTATCGTCAACCGTCTTGGGCTGCATGCCCGTCCCTCTGCAATGTTTGTGAAAGTGTGCAGCCGCTACAAGGCTGATATCTGGGTTGAGAAGGACGGGGAACAGGTGAACGGAAAAAGCATCATGGGCTTGATGATGCTGGCCGCCGGCCAGGGATCAAAATTGCGCGTGACCTGTGAGGGCAGCGACGCTGAAAAAGCTTTAGAGGAAATCGAAAGTCTCATCCAAAGGAAGTTCGATGAGGAGTGACTTTCATAGTCAAATAGCAGCGGGTTCCGGCTCATACGAATGAGCGAAAACCAGGAACGAACAGAACGGCGCTTTCATGGTGTCGGGGTTTCCCCCGGTCTCGCGCGTGGCAGCATTTTTGTCCATCGCCCGGAGGACGAGGAGCCGCCTGTACGGAATATTTCGGAAAGCGAATTCCCGGCTGAGATAGCCCGCTTCGAGGCGGCGCTCATGGCCACCCGCGCCCAGATCCTGGAAATGCAGCAGCGCATCGCCGAGGCCATTGGCTCAAAGGATGCCGGGATTTTTGACGCCCATCTGCTCGTGGTGGAAGATCGCACGCTCATCGACGAGGTGCTGCGCACGCTCACCCGCGAAAAGACCAACATCGAGCATGTCTTTCAGAAAGTGGCCAGCCGCTACTCCAAGACGTTGAGCGAGATTGATGATCCATACCTCCGCGAGCGCGCGCTGGATATCCACGATGTCACTCGCCGGGTCATTCACAACCTCATGGGCAAATCGGGGCACACGCTCTCCAGTCTCACGACGCCCCACATTCTCGTTGCGCACAATCTTACCCCGTCGGACACCGCCCAGTTAAACCGGTCGCTCGTTCTCGGCTTTGTGACGGATGTCGGCAGCAAGACTTCCCACACGGCGATCATGGCGAGATCGCTTTCGATCCCCGCCATAGTCGGTTTGCACAACGTGAGCACCACGCTGGTCTCGGGTGATCATGTGTTGCTCGATGGCTACAACGGTTTGTTGATCCTGAACCCGACTGACCAGACGCTCTGGGAGTACGGGGAATTGGAATTCAAGCAGGGTCAGGTCGAGGAAAAGCTGGTTGAACTCCGTGAAACAGCATCGACGACCAAGGATGGCCGCCATGTCATTCTTTCGGCAAACATCGAATTGCTGGAGGACGTGGAACTGGTCAAAAAGAGTGGCGCCGAGGGAGTGGGGCTTTACCGCACAGAATTTTTCTACCTGAACAAACCCGACTTGCCGACCGAGGAGGAGCAGTTCAGGACCTATCAAAAAGTAGCGCAGGAATTGCTGCCGCACCCTGCGATCATCCGTACGCTCGACCTGGGTGGCGACAAGTTCATGAGCGCGTTGCAGGGCCCCGATGAATTGAATCCGTTTCTAGGGTGGCGCGCGATTCGGTTCTGCCTGGAGCGCGTCGATATTTTCAAGGTGCAACTCCGCGCCATTCTGCGGGCGAGTGCAGTCGGTAACGTCAAGTTGATGTATCCGATGATTTCAGGCATGCAGGAATTGAAGCGCGCGAACGAGATCCTTGAGGAATGCCGCCAGGAGTTGCGCAAGGAAGGTCACCCGTTTGATGAGCAAATGGAAGTAGGTGCGATGATCGAGGTCCCGAGCGCCGCCGTTATCGCGGATCTCCTCGCAAAGGAAGTCGATTTCTTCAGCATCGGGACAAACGATCTCATCCAATACACGATTGCCGTGGATCGCGTGAACGAGCGCATATCTTATTTGTACGAGCCGACACATCCCGCGATCATCCGATTGATCAAGATGATCGTGGACGCCGCCCACGCTCACAATTTATGGGTCGGCGTCTGTGGAGAAATGGCCGGTGATATCCTGCTCACTCCATTGCTGATCGGCCTGGGTGTCGATGAATTAAGCACCGGGGCTGCATTGGTGCCGCGCATAAAACGCGTCGTGCAATCGCTCGATGTCGGCATGTGCCTGAAGCTCGTGGAGGAAGTCACGGAACTCGATTCCGCTGATCAGATTCTTGCCAAGTGCGAAGAGATCGCCAGGAGCCATTACCCCGAATTGATGGGCTAAGGTCCGGCTCAAAAAAAGAACTTCATCGTGAATCCGGAAAAAGTCATCGTAGCCGCTTCAATTCTAGCCAGCGATTTCAGCGATCTGCGTGGCGAAGCCCGTCGCGCTGAGGCAGCGGGTGCGGACTGGCTGCATCTCGATATCATGGATGGCCATTTCGTGGATAACATTTCATTTGGCCCTGCGGTTGTTTCAGCGGTTCATAAGTCATCCTCTTTGCCGGTGGATGTGCATCTCATGATCGACCGCCCGGATCATTATTTCAGCCGTTTTATTGACAGCGCAAAAAATATTACGATCCATGTCGAGGCGGATCACGATGTCGCAAAAACTCTGCGCGGGATTCGCGAGGCGGGTTGCACTGCCGGTCTGGCGCTCAGGCCCGCGACGGCTTTTGAAAACGTGATTCCTTATCTCAAGGAAATCGATTTGCTGCTCGTGATGACCGTTGAGCCAGGGTTTGGCGGACAGCCTTTCATGCCAGACATGATGAAAAAAGTTGAGACCGCGGTCCAGTATCGCGATGACCATCATTTGAGTTACCACATCGAAGTGGATGGCGGTATCAACGCGGAGACCTCTCCTCTCAGCATCAGGAGCGGTGCGAATGTGCTGGTAGCGGGAACGTCCGTTTTCGGCGCGAAAGACATGGCGGCCGCGATCAAGTCATTGCGCGGCGGGATATGAATTCTATTACTGTTCGCTGATCTCGGGCTTGCTGCTGGCCTCGTCAAAAAAAGCCAGCGCTTCTCCCACGAGAAAAAGTGAACCAGTGATCAACACCGGGTTTGCTCCGGGCTTCGCGATTTCAATGGCCTGAGTCAGATCGGCAGCGATGCTGCACGGAATTGAGGCATTGAGTTCGCGGATGATTTGTTGAAGTTCCTCAGGTGATGAGGAACGCTGACTGCGCACATGGGTAACGATGAAAGCGGACGCAATCGGCATCAACGCGCGGCAGATTGCGGTCATATCCTTGTCCTTCAAGACCCCGAGAATGATCGTGGCACGCTTTTCTCCATAGACTTCCCGCCATGTCAGCACCAGGCGCTGAGCGGCAGCCTCGTTATGTGCACCATCGAGTACAATTTGATTGTGAATGACTTGGAAACGTCCCGGCCAGATTACATTGTCCAGTCCTTTTCGAATCGCTTCCTCCGAGACACGAACGCCAGCCGAACGAAGTGCTGCAATTGCGAGCGATGCATTGAATTTTTGATGGCTTCCCGCGAGATTGATAGGATAGTTCTCCAATGGCTCGGTGATAAATTGGATGGCCGCTCCTTTTTCGGCGGCAGAACGAATGAAAACTTCGGCTACTTCCTCATGCTGTGGAGCCGAAACCACCGGCACGCCAGGCTTGATGATGCCTGCCTTCTCCAGGGCGATCTCACCAAGAGAGGAACCCAGCCAGGCTTGGTGGTCGAGATCGATCGGCGTCAGCACCGAGACCAATGGCGTAACAACATTCGTGGAGTCCAGTCTCCCGCCAAGTCCTGTTTCCAGCACGACGATGTCCGCTTTCACCCGCTGGAACCAATACAGAGCCAGTGCCGTCGTAATCTCAAAGAACGTCGGATGCGTTTCCCAGCCTGTAACGATTTCCTGTATCGTGGTGAGACCGGAAGCCACCTCCTGCTCACTGATCGTCCTCCCATCCAGCTTAATACGCTCGCAAAAATGCACCAAGTGGGGAGAGGTGAAAAGCCCCGTGCGGATGCCTTGTTCGCGACAGATGGCGTCGAGCATCGCGCATACGGACCCTTTGCCATTCGTTCCTGCGACATGGATGAATCGCTGCTGGCCACCTTCGACTCCGAGTTCATCCAGAAGCCGGTGGATTTGCTCAAGACCGAGCTTTACGCCGTGGAGTTGCGTGCCGTAAAGCCAGGCGATTGCCTGCGTGTAGTTCACTTCTTGTGCGAGAGATAATTAAGGATGCTGGAAAGCGTCGCGCGCATTTTTTTGCGATGCACGATGCAATCGATAAGGCCATGCTCTTCCAGAAATTCCGCGGTTTGGAATCCGGGCGGCAAATCCTGGTGCGTCGTCTCGCGGATGACGCGGGGGCCAGCAAAGCCAATCATGCATTTTGGTTCGGCAATGATCAGATCGCCCAATGTGGCAAAGCTGGCTGTGACACCTCCGGTAGTGGGATGTGTAAGCACGGAAATGAACGGCAGCCCCGCCTGCGAATGCCGTGCCAGCGCGCCGCTGGTCTTGGCCATTTGCATCAGGCTGACGAGACCTTCATGCAGACGTGCGCCACCCGCTGCGGCAAAAACAATCACCGGTATTTTTTCCTTGGTGGCGCGCTCGATGGCGCGGGTTATTTTTTCACCCACCACGGCTCCCATGCTGGCTCCTAAAAATCTGAAATCCATTGCGGCGAGGGAGATTTTTTTGCCTTCCAGCGTGCCAGTGCCCGAAACGACTGCATCTGGCATTCCCGTTTCCTGCTGATATTTTTTCAGACTGTCAGCATACGACTTCGGCCCCTTGAATTTTAAAATATCCACCGGCCAGAGATCTGTATCCAGTTCCTGGAATGATTCTGGGTCAAGAAAGGCATTCAGCCGCTCCTTGGCCATGATGAAAAAATGATGGTCACACTTCGGACACACCCGCTGGTTCTGGTTCAACTCAAGATTGTGAATGACTTCCCCGCAGGAGGGACACTTTTCCCACAAACCGGACGGCATGTCCTTTTTTTTGGGGGGATCGAGATTTAAAGCGCGTTTTTTAAAAATGCCCATACTTCTTGGATTCAGCCTCGTGCAACAGTAAGCACACGGATGGATGCTGCGCCGGCGTCTTTCAAAACGCGGGCGCACTCATCCACTGTGGATCCTGTGGTGAAAACATCGTCGATTAAAACCAATTGTTTGCCTTGCACACCCATATTCTTGCGCATCTTGAAGGCATTAAGCAAGTTTTCCATGCGTTCTGCGCGATCAAAACGTGTCTGTGTAGGCGTCCTGCGGATTCTCTTCAGGCAGTTCAACAGCGGCACCCCGGTTCGCTTGCTGACCATCTCCGCAAGCACGTTGGCCTGGTTGAACTGGCGGCGGCGTTCACGTATCCAGTGAAGCGGGACGGGGACGATGAGATCAAATTTACGCGAAACGATGCGCGGATCATCAAGCCCCTCCATCAGCCATGCGCCCATTTCATGGCGGAGGTAATATTCGCGCTGGTATTTGAACCGGTGGAGTATCTCGCGCACAACCCCGCTGCTGCGATAGCACGCCACCGCATATTCAAAGTGAAAATGACGTTGTGCGCAGTTTGAACAGGAAAACTTGCCTTCGATTGCTCCATCAAAAGGTTGTGAACAGATCTCACAGAATGGCGCCAGGATTCTCTTTGCCTCACCTTTGCATGCCCCGCACAGATACCCGCGGGCCTCAAGGTTTGTGTTACACAATACGCAATGCGGGGGATAGATCAGCGAGAGAAATGCCCCGGCGGAATGTTGCAGCATTGTGGTGATACTCATGTGCAGCAGGGAAATTTATTGCGGATCAGGCATCCACATGGGTGTAAACGTGAAAAAACTTTGGAGGATTCTTTGGAAAATCGGGAGCGATTTCGAGCCCCGCATTTATGCCTCCATTCACTTTTTTCGGCGTCACGATGATTTTGAAATCACGGCTCCCCGCGACCTGCTTTACTTCCGCAACCATATTCGGGTTGGTGGAAGTCACATCGAGATGGTGGACGGGAAAATTATTCATCACCTTCACTTCCACCGTTTTTGGCGTTAATGCCTCTCCTTTCAACCAATTCAAAAAAATGGGCTCCACCTTCAGGACTTCAGGGATCGTGGCTTTGAAGGAAAGCACCTGTTCTGAATTCCCGGAATCATCCGTGGAAACATAGATTTCTTTTTCCTGCACTCCCGTGCGGCTTTCGATTTCGAGGGTCGCTGTAATCTTCCCTCTTTCTCCCGGGGTATAAATTTCCTTGTCCATGGAGGCAGTGGTACAGCCGCAGGATGTTCTTACTTCTTTTATTTTCACCGGTCGCTTTCCCGCATTGATAAAAGGGAAAACCGCCACGATCTTGGTATCGGTGATCGTGGGGTGGATCTCAAGATTGCGGTTATCCCATCGCAATTGGGCCCATCCGGTGTTGCATAGGCCCAGAATGATGAACAAAAAGTATTTCATGGATTTCATGGAGGCGGTGTTTCTTCAGGCTTCAGCCATGGAGGAATGTGCCACGGTTAGCTTGTCTTTCCATACCAATTCCATTTGGGTAGGCTATTTGTAATGCACAACCAGCACATTTGGAAAGAGACAACCAGCGATGGCGACAAGCGTGAAGTACGCGCCATCAAATTCGGAGGCGTCTGGACCATCCAGGCAAAACTGAAGAGTGAGGAAGAGTGGACATACTATGATGTGCCACTCATTGAAGATTTGAAGGAATTGCGCGAAGTGCTCTTCCGCAAGTATCAACGCCGCCGGGCTGCCTACGAGGACGTGGTACTCATCGAAAAAATAATAGAGAAACGCGGCGCGAAATGAGCGGCTGGAATACAGCACAACTCATCGCTGCGGATAAAAAGCATCTCTGGCATCCTTTTACCCAGATGCGCGATTGGTGCGACCCGGGCAACGAGCCGCTGGTGCTTGTCAGTGGCGAAGGGGCATTGTTGCGCGATAGCGAAGGACGCGAATATATTGACGGAAATTCGTCGATCTGGACGAATCTTCATGGTCACAACCACCCAAAAATCAACGCGGCAATTCATGCCCAGATGCTACGCGTTGCCCACACGTCATTCCTCGGTTTCACAAACCCTCCGGCGATCCAGCTTGCTGCGGAACTGGTGAAGCTTTTTGCACCGGATACCCTGACGCGCGTCTTCTTTTCAGATGATGGATCGACTGCGATCGAGGTAGCCATTAAAATGGCGGCGCAATACTGGCAACTCCGTGGAGAGCCGCATCGAAAACAATTTGTCGCTTTTGCGAATGCATACCACGGTGACACTACAGGAGCCGCGAGTCTCGGTGGAGTGAAGGTTTTTCATGAGAGATTTGCCTCATGGCAGTTTCCTGTGCGGCATATCGGTGGGATCGAGGAATTGGATTCATTAAACCCGAAAGAAATCGCGGCTGTCGTCATTGAACCATTGATTCAAGGCTCCGCTGGCATGCAGCTCTGGCCGTCAGGGATGTTATCCTCATTGAGGTGCTGGTGCGATGAATACGGTGTCCTTCTCATTGCGGATGAAGTGATGACGGGTTTTGGTCGCACCGGCACCATGTTTGCATGTGAGAAGGAGAATGTTGTTCCCGATTTTATCGCGCTCGCCAAAGGATTGACGGGTGGTTATATGCCGCTCGCAGCTACGGTTACAAAAGAAAGCATATTCGAAGCATTCCTGGGAACATACGAGGAGCAAAAAACTTTCTATTACGGCCATAGCTATACTGCAAATCAGTTAGGGTGCGCCGCTGCGCTTGCCAGTCTTCAAATCTTTCGGGAGGAAGCTGTGCTGGAGAAATTACAGCATAAGATCGCGCTGCTTTCAGAAATGCTCGCGGCACTTTCACACCAGCCTCATGTCGCCGGTGTGCGCCAGTGCGGATTTATCTCAGGTGTCGACATCGTTGATGCACCTGGAAAACCCTACGATGTGAATTTGCAAATGGGCGCGCGTGTTTGCATGGCGGCGCGCAAACACGGTCTTCTCACCCGGCCAATCCGCGACACGATAGTATTATTGCCGCCTTACTGTATCGGTGAATCGCAATTGAAAAATGCCGTCGAGGCAATCTCCCTGGCAATTGGCGAAACTTGCTAGCCCTGCTCGAACTTGGCCGCAAACGCACCGTCGATCTGGTCGCGAAAAGGAAGGGTCTGCCGCGATTCTACAAAGTGCAGTGATGGGATTTCTTTCCTCACCCGGTCGATGATTTTTTCGTTTTCCTCCGGTTCGAGACTACAAGTGCTATAGACGAGCGTTCCTCCCTTTTTCAGCAGAGGCGTGATGGTTTTGAGAATCGTGAACTGCTTTTCGTGCATTCGCCAAAAATCCTCCGGCGTGAGCCTCCACCGCACATCCACCCGCCTGCGGATGACACCGGTATTACTGCATGGCGCATCGAGAAGGATACGATCGAAACTTTGCGTGGAAAATGGCGCGATGCCACGAAGCCAGTCTGCCAGCACGGTTTTTGCAGAACTTGCTCCGAGACGCGCCAGATTTTCCTGCAAGCGCTCCAAGCGTTGTGAAGATACATCGCATGCTGCAATCTGTCCCTCGTTTGCCATCAATTGGGCGAGGTAGGTGGTCTTGCCCCCGGGCGCTGCACAGGCATCCAGCACGTTTTCTCCCGGTTTTGGCCCAAGTAAATCGCATGCCATTAGTGTGCTCGGGTCCTGCACATAACAAAGGCCGTTGACGATCCATGCGTGAGGGATCTGCTTCACCTTGATCGCAAGTGCATGCGCCGGGGATGGTTGCGCGTCCGGCGCGCTCTCCAGCAATTCCTCGACGTTAGTTTTCAGCCCATTCACACGCACATAGACTTCAGCGGGAGTGTTATCCCACTGGCAAAGTTGTTGCGCGGCATCCAGCCCGAAGTTTTCTTGCCAGCGATCAATCAGGAATTGGGGATGGGAAAACCGGACGGAGGGAGGGGCTTTCTCGATCAATTCCTGCAAGGCTTCCTCCTCACGAATACTGCGGCGGAGTAATGCATTCACAAGCCCGCGAGCCTTCCCTGCAAGATTCACGCTCTCGTTGACCGCCGCGTGATGAGGCGTCCGCATGTGGAATATCTGGTAAAAACCCAACCGGAGCACCTGCCGGGTAAATTGATCCACGGGCGCCTCGCGGAGTTGTGCGATCATAAAATCGAGACGACTCAGATTCCGCACGATGCCATAGAATGCCTCGGTGAGAAATGCCCGGTCGAGGGGTGTCAGCTCTGCGAATGCAAGCGCTTCATGCAGCAACTCGTCTGCAAATTTTTGTTCCGATTCCCATCGGTCCAGGATTTCGACACAGACTGCTCGTGGATTTGCGCGCGGCATAAGATATTCCTACAGACGGATTAATCCCAAGTTGAATTTCGTAGAATATGCCGCCGTTGCCAGCGCAAATATGCCGGGATGACTTTCGTGAAAGAAACTTGATTATTCCCGAGCGACGCTCCGCCCCACACCATGGTAAACGAAACCAAGTTCCTTCATAGTCTCGGGATTAAAGAGATTGCGTCCGTCGAAAATAAGCGGCGTGTGCATGAGCTTCTTCACTTCTTCGAAATTCTGGTTTGCGAATTCCTTCCACTCTGTGGCTAGAATGAGCGCTTCCGCATCCTTTACGGCTTCGAGAGGTGAGGCAGCCAGTTTGACCTTTGCACCATCGATAAGCTTCCATTCAATTGCTTTTTCTGCCCCCTTGGGATCGTAAGCGGTGACAATCGCGCCTTCGGCAACCATTTTATTAACAAGCTCGATTGCCACGGAGTTGCGCACGTCATCGGTATCCGGCTTGAAGGTAAGACCCCATACTGCAATTTTTTTGTCTTTCAGCACCCACAGTGCATCACGCACCTTGTTGATGAACCGTGCAAGCTGGCTTTCGTTGATGCGCTCAACTTCCTCCATGAGCTTGAAGGGCACACCGAGTTGCTTGCTGATCGCGATGAACGCTTTTACGTCCTTTGGGAAGCACGAGCCTCCATAGCCAAGGCCGGCATTCAGGAAGTTACGTCCGATACGTTTGTCCATGCCAATGCCGTCTGCAACCAGCTCGACATCGGCGCCAGCCGCCTCGCAAATCGCGGAGACAGCATTGATATAGCTGATCTTGAGAGAGAGGAATGAATTTGCGGCGTGCTTGATCAATTCCGCACTGTTCACGTCCGTGACAAGGATTGGGGCCTTGAAAGGCTCGTACACCTTTTTCATCAAGTCCGTGGCCTGCTGGCTCGAGGAACCGATGACCACGCGGTCAGGATTCATCAAATCCGGCACGGCGCAACCTTCGCGGAGGAATTCGGGATTCGAGACGACATCAAACTCCGCGGCCTTGTTATAGCGGCGGATCGTATCGGCCACTTTTTCTCCGGTTTTCACGGGCACTGTGGATTTATCCACCACCACGCGATACTCGCCGGGCTTGAGAACGCCTGCTATTTCACGTGCAACACGCTCGATGAAGCTCAAGTCCACGCTGCCATCAGGTTGCGGAGGTGTTGGCACCGCGATGAAGATAATCTGGGAATGCCGTACGCCATCCTCAATGGAATTGGTGAATCGCAGGCGTTTTGCGCTTACGTTGCGTTGCACAAGCTCCTCCAGTCCTGGCTCGTAGATCGGGATTTTGCCTGCCTGCAGGGAATCGATTTTACGCTGGTCGTTATCCACGCAGATGACGTGATGTCCGATTTCGGCAAAGCATGCGCCGGAGACAAGCCCGACATAGCCGGAGCCAATGATGCAAAGTTCCATAAGATTTTAAAAAAATTAATTCGAAGTACTGGAGAATGGGCTGAAGGAGATCGGGCTGCTTATCGAAGGGAAATCCTTGAGCGTGAACGTGAGCAGGAAACCATAGTCGATGGCACCCAGCCCATTCACCTTATTGTCGCGCACATAGATGCCTACTGCCGCCGTCCAACTGCTCAGATCGCGGTGGAGTTGATAGCTTTGATATTCCAGTATGTGCTGCGCCGCTTCGTATTGTTCGTTCATGCTGACACCCCAGTTGTCATCGATGCGGTAGTAACTTCCGAAGGTGATCAGGTTGGAGTTTACGAAGAAGGGATTATTATGGATATAGTTGTCGCCGACGGTGACTTTAAAGTTCGGGGTGATTATAAAGTTCAACGAAGCATTGATCTCGGTAAAGCCTTTGCTTGAAACCGGCACCTGGCTGTCCACTTCGGAACTCAGCCACGGAAGAGGGTTCCAGTGCAGATTGTTAAAAATATTAGAAAACGTCCCCTGCTGATAAGTGAGGCCGGGATATTGCGGTTCTTCAATATTGATGTCGAAGAAAGAATCGAGATCAAGCCAGTCGTATGTGTCATTGTCGCGCCGTGTTTCCAGGCGATTACGGACGCCCAGTCTCAAAATTGTCCAATTTGTAATGGAATCGATACTGTTAAATGAGGACAAATCCAGCGGAGCAAGTTGGGTAGATGGGTTGATGCGGTCGAACTGAAGGATGTTGTTCGGATTTTGCCCTGTATAAACATACGAAAAATCCATGTACGGCTGTACAACATGCCTCAATCCGTCGAACCCCAGGTTGCGTGTCTCGACATCATCAAAGACTTTGGAAAATTTGAACGACGATTCAAATCCTGCGGTAACTACGGGGCGGAAAATCGGCCCTCCTTTTACGATAGGCGATGAAGTCGTGGTAGTGGTGGGAACTCCGGTGACCAGGTTTGGAGTGGCTTGGTCAAATATGGTATCATTGCTATTTCCTGTGGAGGAATAAAAAGTCCCGCGTAAACCGACGCGTGGGGTGATGGAGAGCCAGCCAAAATAGGTCTTTGGATAGAGAAACTGGACGAATGCATCGGCTCTTGTCGTGTTATAGTCAGAAAAACCGGAGCCATTCGGGAAGTCGCGTCGCAGATTGGCAATACTGCTTTCTCCTTCATAAAAAATCGGTGTGTCCAGGAGCGACTGGCGTTTGAGATCAAATGCAGCCTCCGGCAATCGCTCCGTTGATTCAAAGAAATTATTCAATTGCGCACGGGCGATCCCGGTGATCGCATAATTTTCATCCCACTTGGTTAGAGAGACGACATTATCCGGTTGCGGATTTACTTGAAACTCGCTTGGCACATAGTCCTGCAAAAATAACGGGTCGCTGAGTTTATTGATGTCGATGCTGGCATAGATATCGTCAGTGAAATAAGCACGTTCCTCCAGCGACAGCCTGTAGCGTTGTTGTCCGATGGGGCCGCGGGCGTAACTTGTATCGTTTTCTTCGGGATGCCTGTCATCGGCATAGTAACTGATGAATTTTCCCCAGCTTTCGTCGTTCTTCCCGTATTTAAATTCCGAATCAAACCCGACAGCGACTCCGCGCAGGGAGCGCAGATCGAGGTGGAACTTTCCGGTGGCGTTCTCGGAAATCGGAAAAGTATAAGTGCTCAGCAGGAAAGCCCCCCAGAGGCTTTCATAACCGGGTCGCATGATGAATCCGGAATCCTTTTGAAGCGACTGGTAAAGATAAGGATACCAAAATACCGGTGTCTTTCCAATAAAGACGGTCACATTGCTGAATACGACCCGGTCGTGCTGGTAAATGCGGACGGTCCTTGCCCTGAGGTAATAGTCGGGTTTCGATGAATCGCTTGTCGTCAGGATCGCATCGTGTGCTTCAAACGCCTTTGGACCAATAGTGTTCAGGTAGTCGGAGGTGAATTTGAAAGGATTGGAATCGCCGTGAAAATCCGCCGCTTGCAGGACCTTTGTCTCCAGATTATAGACGGCGCGATCGCCCACGAGGAGGCGGCCGTCGCCATAGATACGCACATTCCCTTTTACGAGTACCTCACGGGAGTCGGGATTATATTGCGCGTAATCGCAATAGATGGTGGTTGTGCCGTAACGGATGACCACATTATTTTGCCCCACGGCAAGACCGCCTTCGAAACTGGTCTGGTCTGCGTTGATTTCTACAGGCTTGTCACCGAAATTCCCCAACTGTGCTTTCGCGAAGGGCGACAAAAGCAACAGCAACAGGGAGATGATCAACCACTTCTTCATTAGCGCGGGGTGAAACTAGCCAAGCGGTCACGACCTTGCCAAGTGAAAAGAGAGGTTTTTATCACAGAGTCGGCGGGCTTCGGTCGAATTGTGCGAGGAAATTCGTTTTTGCATGGTTGAAACATTTTTCCTGTGCGTGCCGGTGTTGCCCACAGTTTACGCCTTTTGTCGCCTGCTTAACAAATCGATGGGCGTTAAAATTCCACTGAGTTTGCCATCGCTGTCCACCACAAGCACCTTGTTTTTTCCGCTGCGGCAGAAACGTTCCACCACTTCGGGAACCGGCGTTTCCGGGAGGACGGTGGGAAGCTGAATAATGTAAACATCCTTTAATAATGTGTCCTGTGCTATGGTGCCGCCCTTGATTGCATCGAGCAAATCGCTTTCCTGAATCACGCCTGAAATCTTGCTGTCGTCATTGAGAAGAGGAATGGAGTGGTAGGGATGGTCCGCGAAAGTCTTCAACGCCTCTGCGACTGTAGCTCCCGCTTTTACGGTGACCACATTGGCGGACATCAAGTCCTGTGCTTTCAGATTGCGGGCATCAGGTGGCATCGTGGCAACCATGGCTTCAACCTGCTGGCGGGTGGAGTACTGGTTTGACGAGGTTTCAAAGAAATGGTGGATCGAACTGCTGGCGGACGAGATGCTTTCAAAAACTTTTGCATCCAGCGTCACGAGCGTACTGGGTTCCGCGGCTGTGGCGGAAAAGCGCCAGATATGATCGTGGAGAAGTGCGCGTTCCCCGAAGTGTTCGCCGGCGCTTACGGATTTGACCAGGCCATTTTCGTCCAGAAGGTCGATACGGCCCGATTTTACAATATAGAACGAGAGTGCAGGTTCGCCGGCTTGAAAAAGTTGGTCTCCTTTTTCGAGATGCATCTCCTGCAGGACTTCGGTTGGCTTTGATCTCAGGAGCGTGATGTCCCGCGGGAAAAAAAGATCAAGCGTCCAGTCAATGCCCACGCGTAATTTGCGTTCAAATCCCGGCAGTTTCATCAGGTAAATGGTGCGCCATATCCACCACGCGATCAGGCCGGAGAATTTCATGCCGGATATCTCGGCCACTGCTGAATGGCGACCGATCGAAGCAAGTTCGCCTAGCCCCTTGAATTTAAAGGTCTTGAGTGTTTGTTTTCTGAGCCACCGGGCAATGTTCTTGCCTAGCAGCACCCCCTCGCGATAGGCGAACTGTGCAGTCGGTGGGCAATACTCACCGGGCTTGCCGCCGTAGAGCGGAATCGCCGCGCAATCCCCTGCAACCCATACGCGGTCCTGGTTTTTAGCCCGCATGTTTTCATCGCTGACAAAGCGCCCTTTGAAAGCTTCGAAATTGTGTTTCTTGCAAAGATCGGCGACGAGCGGGTGGGGGGCATTCCCCACGGTGGTGACGACGGTGTGGCTTTCGATCACACGACCGTCGTCGAGAAAAACCTTGCTCGCGGTCATGGCGGTTACGCGCGCATTCAGGATGATTTCCACCCCGCGCTCCTGCAGATTTTTTTCACAGTAGGCACCCAGGGTTTCGCTGATCTCCGGCAGGAGATGTTTGCCACTGTGGATGAGGATGACCTTGTATTCCGAGCGGGCGATCCGCGGGTAAAGATAGTTGATGCCCCGGATCAGGTCGAGGATCTGGCCGGCTGTCTCCACCCCGGAATAGCCGCCTCCCACGATCACAAATGTGAGCAACCGCTTCATGGCATTGGCGTCAGGCTGGAAATTCGCCTCCTCAAAACGATCGATGATCGCGCTGCGCAATTCCAGCGCATCACCGACATTTTTCATGAGAAAAGCGTGTTCCGGCATGCCTGGCACGCGGCTTAAATCCACGACGCCGCCCAGAGCGAGTACGATATGGCCGAATTTTATGTCGGCATTTTTTGTAAAGTGTCCGGCGTCGAGCACCAGTTGCCGGTTCATCAGGTCAATCTCCTTGATTTTGCCGCGGAGCACGGTGACTTCTCCGCAGATGCGCCGGATCGGATTTACGATGTGCTGTGGCGATAACGAGGAGCCGCATACTTCCGCCAGCATGGGCTGGAAAAGCATGAAATTCTGGTCCGCGATCAACGCGACTTTTGTACGGCTGATCGGGCCAAGTTCCTTTGCAAGGGATTTGGCGCAATAGACACCCGCGAAGCCACCCCCTGCAATCACGACCTCGAACCTCAGTGATTGATTATCCCTGTTCACATGCGCTTTTTCACATGACTTTTCCCGAAAGGAAAGTGCGAATGTGTCACAGGCGTGTTAATTTTTTTATTTCCCGTTCCGATCCTGAACGGGGATATTAATCTCCGTAACCGAAAGGATTGGCTGTGTGCCATGCCCAGGCGCTCTCAACAATTTTATCGATGGATTGGAACTTCGGTTTCCAGCCCAACTCGCGCTGGATTTTTTCCGATGCGGCGATAAGCTTTGGTGGGTCACCCGGGCGGCGTGGCTTGTCGATTACAGGGATGGTTTTGCCCGTCACCTTTTCGCAGGCGGAAATGACTTCACGTACGCTTGTGCCGCCGCCCGTGCCCAGGTTGTAATAGGCGCTTTCCTTTACGCCGAGCGCGAGGATGTGCGCCTGGGCGAGATCGATGATGTGGATATAATCGCGAATGCAGGTGCCGTCCTCAGTGGGGTAATCGGTGCCGTAAATTTCCACATGCGATTTCTGGCCGAGGGCAACTTTGAGGATGTTCGGGATGAGATGCGTCTCGATGCGGTGATCCTCACCGAAACGGCCCGAGGCTCCTGCGGCGTTGAAATAACGGAGCGCCACGAATTTAAGGCCGTGGACCTCGTCGTACCAGCGCAGGACTTTTTCAAACATCAGCTTTGATTCGCCGTAGGGATTGATAGGGCGTTGAGGCAGCGTTTCGTCGATTGGCACGCGTTCCGGCGGCCCAAAAGTCGCGCAGGTCGAGGAGAACACGAACTTCTTGCAACCCACGGCGATCATTGCATCGAGCAGGTTGATGCCGCCATAGACATTGTTGCGGAAATATTTCGAGGGATTCTCCATCGACTCACCAACGAGTGCGTTTGCGGCAAAGTGCATCACGGCCTCCGGGCGCACTTTTTCCAGCGCGTCCTCGATGTCACAACGGTTCTGGAGGTCACCGGTGATCAGCGCCGCGCGGTCGTCGATGGCCTTGCGGTGGCCCTCGGTGAAATTATCAAAAACGGTGATCTCGTGGCCCTGATTGATGAGTTGCTCGACGCAAATGCTTCCGATATAGCCGGCTCCGCCGGTGACAAGAATTTTCATGAGTGGCTGCTATTGATATTTACCGGCCATCGTTAAATCAACGGATAAATCACGTTTGTTCGCGCAGGTCGGCGAGCATGGCATGGACGTGGTGGCTGTGTCCGCGAGGGGCGAGCACCTTCAGGCTTTTTGTGGGAGAGCCCCAGCGCAGGATCTTGATATCGACGTGGCGCATACCCCAGTTTCGCATTTCATGACGGGAGCTTTTGTAGAGGTCGATGGTTTCCTTGCCGACCAGGGCCGAGCCGTAGTCGCAGATTTCGTACACCTCCCTGGTTTTCACGATTTCGAATTTTGTACCGAGGGGGAATCGCGACCAATCCGAGGCGGCGCTTTTTACTTTGCCCTTGGAGTTTGTGCCGCAGAGGCGGGTGCCGCAGGCGCTGTGGCCTCCGCCCGGTTCAGACCCGGTGTAGGCGGTGGTGCGCACGTTCTGGATGCTGCCCACGGCGGTTTCGCAACTGTGTTTGGACTTCCGGTGGGCGGCTGTTTTTTGCTGCGTCGCACAACCGGAAAGGAAGAGCATCGAGAGCAGGGCTGATGGAAGGATTCTTCTATACATTGTTTACCTCCGGTTAAAATGCGGCCTTTCTTGGTACCCGGATGAGGGGGGCTTTGCAACCCCAAAGGGTTGCTCCATTATGGCAGGGATGCGTGATAGCTGACGGTTGGTAAGGGTTGGCAATGGTTGATTAGCCCTGGTAAACTGATTCGTGAATCTTGATTTTCAACTCCATTAGGCATCAGTTGCCCTTTGGGGGATAATCGTTGCGGAAGATGGCGTCGGGCAGGACTTGAGCGCCGCAGTTCCAGTGCCAGATGTAGAGGGCTTTCCGGGTGGGGGAATAGACGACGCCTGCGGGCTGGACGGGGGTGGGGTCGCCAAACTGGGTCCATGTGGCGCCTTTGTCCGACGATATTTTGATGCATTTTGCGCCTATTGTGCAGAGTTTGCCTCCGGGGAGTTCGATGATCGTGGAACATTTGATCACCCCGTAACCACATACCTGTTCCCACGTTTTTCCCTGGTCGGTGCTGCGGATCAGGCCCTTGTCCCAGAGAAGTTCCCAGTAAATGGCGCCATCGGAGGCGACGAGCGGGGCGCCGCTGGGTTCCAGGGTGGATGCGGGTTGCCATGTGGCTCCGCCGTCGGTCGTGCGGTAGATTCCGCCGGTGCCTTTGCCCCAGCCTGCGGCGTTGACCAGGTAGGTGGATTTGTCGAGGAGCAGGGGATTGGAGGAGAATTTCGTCCCGGCGGGGAGGTTCAGGCCGATGTTGACCCAGTTCTGGCCGCCGTCTTCCGATTTCCAGAGTTTCTGGCTCTGCTCGTGGCCGCCTGCCAGCATGGTGAGCCGCTTGGGGTCCGAGAAATCCACGCTTATGTAGTCATTATGGCCGATTTTTCCCAGATGCAGGAACGTTTTTCCGCCATCGGCGGTTTTATAGACACCGGAACCGTTGTAAATGCCGCTTTCGTAGAAAATATTGGGGTTTGCAGGATCGTAGAGGATGCGTGAAGGCCGGTTGACGATGGAATCGGAGCCTGTGTCCTTCCCGATCGCCGTCCATGTCGCGCCGCCATCGGCGGATTGCCATAATCCCTGCTTTGCGATGCCGGCAATCACGACATCCTTCCCGGGGACGACCGAAAGGAGGCAGAGATTTCCGCATTCCGAGGGCATGCCGGCCAGGTTGCCCGTGGCGTTTTCCCAGGCAGCGGAGACAGTCCCGAGGGAAAGAATTCCGGACAGGAGGATGCCAGCCATGAGGTTTTTTGTGAGGGAGAATGATGCTCTTGTGTACATGAGGGTATGTTACGTTTGGGTTGGGTGGAATGAACCCGGCGGGAGTCAGGGGGAACTTGAGCAGCAAACCGCCACCAGCGTGTAGTGACCCTTGTTGTAAAACAATTGGCCGTACGTTCAAGAGTATTGTGGAATCGTTACCGGAGACATGGAGCATGCGTCTGATCCATATAAACCCGGATTTTTCAGATTCGCTTCACAGGAAAGAATCACCCGGTATAGTGGACTCCGCATGCATACAGGGGACTATCGATGCTGATGGCGAAAATACTCGCAATTTGTTCGGGCCTGGCGCATTTCGCAGCTTACGTCGATTACAACCGCAAGATATTGAGCGGCAAGACGGGGCCGAATGGAGCAACCTGGGCGATCTGGTCCGCTATCGCACTGGTAAGCGTTTCCACTTATCTCTCCGCCTCCGGAGATATCTGGAAATGTGTAATCCCATTCACAAACATATTGCTCTGCACCGGAACCTTTGTGCTCGCGCTCCGCTGCGGCAAATTTCAAAAGCTTGACGTGACAGACTGGTGTTCGCTCTCGCTCGGGATCGTTGCCACCTGCATCTGGAAACTCAGTACGGCCGCCTTCGCAAATGTGGTCGTCCAGCTTGCCGTCGTCATCGGTTTTATCCCGACATGGAGAGCCGTTTTGCAAGACTCGTTGCGCGAGCAACCCCGCCCCTGGTGGCTTTGGTCAACCGCCTACTGCTTCGCTCTCACGGTGGTTTTGCTCCGTTGGCGCAATCAATGGATCGATCTGCTTTATCCCGGCATCAGCATCCTGCTGCATACATCTGTCGCGCTAATGGCACTTGCCCAACGGAGGCGATTGCAGCCTCAAATGACGGCACCCGTGTTTGCTGCCAATGAGACGCTGTGAGGTGTCGCATCTGTTGCAACTCCGGGGCTAGCCGCTTTTTATCTGGTGATACCAGCCGGCTGACCAGGTGAAGGCATTGTGACGGGAGTGCTCTCCGTGCTCTTGCGGGCGTTGATTACGAAGTCGTTGTTGTCGCCATAACGCGACCAGGGGCCGGTCGGAACGTCGCGTAATTCAACGAATTTCCAGTCGCAAACGTCTTTGGTGTCAATACCAAGGTAGTCGCGCACAGCAGGGGAGACACCCAGGCCCGTGCCGCCGTTCCGGTTCCGCGTTGGCACATCGTTGCCGAAGACGTATTCCCAGTGGTCAGTGGTGAAGGGACCGCAATCCGACCATTGCGCGTAGCAGACCCGGCCGTCGTGGCCGCGGATGGCGATCCAGCGGTTCTGGCAGACGGATTTGCCGGGGCGCTCAAAGGTTTCCTTGAACCACGGGATCACATAATGAGCCTCGGGCTTTGTCGTGCTGCCCTTCACGTCATTGTAAGGCAGAGCGCAATAAAACGGATTCAAGTGAGGGGTGAAGCTGTTTGGTATGAAGTCATGACGTGCGGACGCCTTGGGATCGTCGAGGCCGCCGTAGTGTCGTTCCCACACGGGGTCCCAGGCACTACTCGTTGCTGACCCTGACTTACCAATCCAGAACAGCGCCGTCACGATATTCAACTTCCAGGGGTAACTCCCTCCAACGCCGGAAGAACTCAGGCTGTTCGTCGATGATACAACCGCTGGCGGCAAGGCCTTCAGTTGCGCACTCTCCCGCTGTTTCATCGCTTCCCGCGCAAAGTCCTCATTGCTTAGGCTGGCGGGTGGCGATTGCCCAAAGACGCTCGCACACATTATGAACAGCATCGAGGCGACCAATGGCAGGAAACGTCGCAATAACTTTGTCATAAAACCGTTCCGGATTATTTTCATACAATCAGTGCCAGTAGTGCCGACCATATCTTTCCCGACGATCACAGCGCGTCATCCATTGTCATTTAATGACACATTCGGTCAAGCCTGCGACTTAGGAGGAATATTCCAGTCCCTTATAGAGGGCTGAGGTTTTCGTTCGCGGTAGCCGGGTCCGGGAGCGTCCAGGTGATCATTGAAGTAGGGCACTCTATAACTCCTATGAACAGGCCCTATGACGAAATCGAGGTGGACGCCCACACCATCGATACGAATCGGTCGCCCATTGGCAAAAGGATCGGGCAGGCTTGTATCCATGTTCAGGAGATTTGAGGCGTAACTTGCCAAGCGCGGTTCGGTGACAACTTCTTGAATACGATTTGCCATAGAAAAAAACAACTCAAAATCTAATTTTGAGAGGTGATTAATTTTTATATCAGAAAATGATACCGTATTTCC
>JBAVPB010000168.1:0-3752 GCA_049692655.1 Chthoniobacteraceae bacterium
CATTCATTATCCGATCTGTAATTTTCCGTTGCATAGCGGGTTTCCTTTGGCTGTTTGCACAATTGCCAATGTCGGCTTTCGCTCAGGATCTTCCGACGGGCGCGATTCTGGTTCCAAAACGACTTTACTCTAGCTTACCGAAAGCTAATGCTCCCCCGGGAGCTGCATTAGGTGAACCGGTGGTTACTTTAAGGCCAGACTTCCCTCCACCAGGTAATCAAGGCCTAAGATTACAATCTTGTACCGCCTTTGCGGTTGCTTACGCCGTAGAAACGTATTTACAAAAGAAAGAATCGGGTTGGAAGGATTTTAGTGATCAACATATTTCCTCGCCTTCTTTTATTTACAATCAGT
Source organism: Chthoniobacteraceae bacterium (assembly GCA_049692655.1). Lineage (GTDB taxonomy): Bacteria > Verrucomicrobiota > Verrucomicrobiia > Chthoniobacterales > Chthoniobacteraceae > DASZPK01. Next base: position 355 of record JBAVPB010000168.1, read on the forward strand.
TTGCCAACAATCATGGCTCAAGGGGTATATATATTCGCCAAGCCTTAAACATCGTTGAATCTGGAGGAAGTGTCAGTCTTGCGACTATGCCATATGACCCGAATGATGCCGATACAGGGCCCTCTGAGCAGATGATAAACGATGCTGCAGTCTCGAAACTGAATATTCGTACCGACCCGCTTAAGGTCTTTGATGTTGACACAGTGAAGTCATATTTGGTTTCGCAAATACCGATTGTAGTAGGAGCTAAGGTGGACACTGCAAATCAGGGTCAGTGGGAAAAAAATAGCAAGGGAGTTACAGACGGCTACCTGCCATCCGGCCATCTTGGAAGTCACTGTATGGTGGTAATTGGCTACGATGATTCGAAGGAAGCGTTCGAAATTTTAAATTCGTGGGGATCTGCTTGGAATGACAATGGATATGGTTGGATTTCGTATAAATTCTGGCCTGATTGGGCAAACGAAGCCTATACGGTGCAACTTACAGGAAAGGCGGATTTGCCCCCGGCGGCGAATGTTACCGCAAGTCAGTTAAAAGCTATACCGATAGGTCCCGAGGGGCGTTCGAACGGCAACTGGGGTTATCCGGCAGGCATGGCGTTGAGTGAATTAAGAACCACGATTGACAAAAAATTGTCTCCGGAGGTTAAGAAGTTTTTCCCTGCGAATTACAGGCCGGGGCAATGAAACGGTCATGCGGTTTCGTCAGATCATCGTAGCGAACAGAAATGCTTACAATTGACAAATTCTTGTCGAACGGGCCATTTCGGATCGCCCAAGGCTTTTCCCAAGCTCACGGCTGCCAATGTTCTTGCAATCATCTACATGATGCCTATGCGGTTGACCAGCGGCACCAAAATGTGCGCTTCGCCGCTGCACATACGCGAGTTGCGTTCAACGCCCATTTCCGTTTCAAGTAGCCCGCAAAGGCACCAATTCGCGGCTATTTTATATGGATGACTTTGGAATGATGCGTTATTGATTTAAGCGGCAGAGGAGTGCATTCCTTGCTACACTCACTCCGTGCCTCGTTTTATTCTTCATGTGGATATGGACGCTTTTTATGCGTCGGTGGAGCAGCGGGATGATCCCGGGCTGCGGGGGAAGGCTGTGATCGTGGGGGCGGGGGCAGATGAACGGGGGGTGGTGGCTGCGGCTTCTTATGAGGCGCGGAAATTTGGGGTGCATTCGGCGATGCCTTCGCGGACGGCGCACAAGCTTTGTCCGGAGGCGGTGTTTGTTTATCCGAATATGCGGAAGTATGGGGAGGTGAGCCGGGAGATCATGGAGATACTGGGGGGGTTTACGCCGTTTGTGGAGAAGGTGTCGGTGGATGAGGCGTTCCTGGATGTGACGGGGGTGATCTGGAAACATGGGGATGCGGTGGTGCTGGCGCGGAGGATCAAGGAGCGGATCAAGGAGGTGACGGGGTTGACGGCTTCGGTGGGGGTGGCGCCGAATAAGTTCCTGGCGAAGCTGGCGAGTGACTTGAAGAAGCCGGATGGGCTGGCGGTGATCACGGAGGAGGACAAGGTGGAGGTGCTGGCGCCGCTGCCGATCGCGAAGATCTGGGGGGTGGGGAAGGTGAGCGAGAGGCGACTGCAGGAGATGGGGATACGGACGATCGGGGATTTGCAGCGGTTTCCGCCGGAGGAGTTGCGCCGGCGGCTGGGGAATATGGCGGGGCATTTGCAGGGGCTGGCGCGGGGGGAGGATGACCGGGTGGTGGAGATGGATGGGGATTCCAAATCGATCAGCAGCGAGAATACTTTTGATGTGGATACGGCGGATATGCGGCGGATCAAGGGGTGCCTGCTGGAGCAGTGCGAGGAGGTGGGGGCGAGGTTGCGCGCGGAGAAGGTGGCGGCGCGGACGGTGCAGATCAAGCTGCGCTATTCCGATTTTACGACGCTGACGCGGAGGCAGACTTTATCGAAGCCGACGCAGGATGAGATGATGCTGTACGAGGTGGCGAAGAAGCTGCTGGATGCGGAGGATATGGAGGGGAGGCATGTGCGGTTGATCGGAGTGGGAGGATCGAACCTGGTGGCGCCGGAGATTCAGAATGATCTCTTTGAGAAGACGGATGAGAAGCGGGCGCGGCTGGGGAAGGCGGTGGATGAGCTGCGGGGGAAGATGGGGAGGGGGGTTATTAAAAGGATGAAGTATGAAGGCTAAAGGATGAAGTGAAGAAAGGAGAGGGCGGAGGGCGGAAGAAAATCGGAATATTTAACCGCGAAGGGCGCTAAGGACGCGAAGGGGGAGGAAGAAAAGGCAAAAAGCGAACTTCCAACGTTGAACATTGAATCCAGAGGAATGACGGAGGACGGAAGAATGTCCTATGCTCAACGTCCAACATTCAATGTTGAATCGGGTTTTCGGTCGATTAAGGGTTTGCGAGTTTGCTCATTTCGGAGCCGTTGTCGGGGTTGTCGGGTCTTTGCATGCGGGGCTCGCTTGAGGGGTTGATGTTGGTGGTGTCTTTTGGCGGAAGGGGAGGGAGAGGGTTATTCGGGTCGGTGCTCACGCAAGCCGATAGTGTTACGAAAGCGACGGCGGAGAGACAGAAAATGGTGATTTTTTTCATAGTCGGGTTCGTTCTATATCCTGTGTTTCGTTTGTTTGCAATACGCCATGGGATAAAACCCTGAGGGATGCGGGATGGCGCAAAATATGTGGGGCTAAATTTTCAGATGGAAGCTGCCAAGCGCGGGAAAATCTGATTTAGATGCGGGGGTTCCCCCTTCCCGAAAAAAATCCTATGGCTCCGACCCCGGACAAATCCATTTATGCGAAGATCAGCCTGCGTGTGCTGCCGGTTCTTTTTTGCTGCTATCTGATCAATTACATCGACCGGGTGAATATCAGCTTCGCGAGCCTGACGATGTCGGCGTCGCTGGGGATGGATGATGCGGCTTTTGGTTTTGGGGCGGGGTTGTTTTTCATCGGGTATTTCATCTGCCAGGTGCCGAGCAATCTGCTGCTGCACCGGTTTGGGGCGCGGCGCTGGATCGCGCTGATTCTTTTTCTGTGGGGGCTGGTGTCGGCGGGGACGGCGCTGATCCACCACGAGTGGGAGTTTTACATCATCCGGTTTGTGCTGGGGGCGACTGAGGCGGGGTTTTTTCCGGGGGTGATCCTGTATCTGACGTGGTGGTATCCTGCGGAGGTGCGGGTGCGGATCATCGCGTGGTTTTTGACTGCGATCCCGGTGGCGGGGTTGCTGGGCGGGCCGCTTTCGGGGTGGATCATGCAGAGTTGCAATGGCAAGGGATTGGAGGGATGGCAGTGGCTGTTTGTGCTGGAAGGGCTGCCGTGCCTGGCGGTGGCGGTGTGGGTGTTTTGCGGGCTGCCGGACCGGCCGCAGGAGGCGGAGTGGCTGAGCGGAGAGGAGCG
>JBAVPB010000169.1:0-9532 GCA_049692655.1 Chthoniobacteraceae bacterium
ATCGAATCCGTTGAACTATCAAACTTAAATTGGACCCGACCAACCTCAGCACAATCGCGAAGTGGGCCGGCGGAGAACTCCTGCATGGGGATCCCGCCTTGCTGGTCACGCACATCTGCACGGATTCGCGCGCCTTGAAGGCGGGTGATTTGTTCCTCGCTCTGCGTGGTGAAAATTTCGACGGGCATGAATTCGTGGAAAAGGCCGCAATACTGGGAGCAGCAGGCGTGATTGTGGAAAAGATGGCCGAAGGGTTGCCTGAAAATTTTGCGATGATCAAGGTCGGGAATACGCTGGATGCATTGCAACAGATCGCCGCAAACTACCGGAAATCGCTGCCATTGAAAGCCGTCGTCATCACCGGCAGCAACGGCAAGACCAGCACGAAGGACTTTGCCTCAGCCGTGCTGGGGGAACGTTTTCAAGTGATCAAGACGGAGGGTAATTTCAACAACCATATCGGGCTGCCGCTTACCATCCTGCGCGCGCAAGCGAGCGACGATATCGGCGTGTTCGAGATCGGCATGAACCACCCCGGCGAGATCGCGCCCCTCGCAAAAATCGCGAGGCCGGACGTGGGGATCATTACGAATGTAGGCGTTGCGCATATCGAATTCATGGGGAGCCGCGACGCGATCGCGCAGGAAAAGGGGATGCTTGCGGAAGCGTTGCCAAAGGGGGGCACGCTCGTGATGGATGCGAATGACGCATACACCGCCTCGATTTCCGAGCGGACAAAGGCGCGCACGATGCTATGCGGCATCGACGAGGGCGAGGTTCGCGCCACCGGCATCCGGCTCGACGGGATGGGAAGCCATTTCCAATTGTCCGCCGGTGGAGAAACGGTGCAGGCGCAGATTGCAGTGCCCGGCGAGCACATGGTGCGGAATGCGCTGCTTGCGATTGCAGCGGGAATTATTTTCGGGCTTACACCTGCGGAATGCGCGGCAGGACTGGCTAATGTGCATCTCACCAAGGGGCGCCTGGAGCAGAAAAATATCCGCGGTATCCTCGTGATCGACGACACTTACAACGCCAACCCGGATTCCATGGTTGCAGCATTACGCACCCTGGTGCAGATGCCTGCGGGCGGCCGCCGCATCGCGGTGCTGGGCAGGATGGGCGAACTTGGCGTCGAGTCCGAGCGCGGGCACAGGCGGGTGGGCGAGGCGGCGGGAGCCCTGCGGATCGATTGCCTGATCACCGTCGGCGACGAGGCGCGATTTATTTCCGGAAGCGCGCAACAACATGGCGTCAGTGAAGTGATGCATGTGTCCTCCACGGACGAGGCCACTGTCGCATTGCGCAATCTTGCGCGGGCCGGGGACCTGGTTCTCGTCAAGGGAAGCAGATCGGCAAAAATGGAAAAAATCGTGGAGGGACTTGCAACGGTATGATGTACTATCTTTCGGACTACAGCAGGCATTTCGGAGCGCTCAACGTCTTTCATTACCAGACGTTTCGCGCGGTCGGCGCGGCGGTCACATCGTTTTTGCTCTGCATTCTGTTTGGCAATTTCGTCATCCGGAAATTGATCTCGCTGAAGATCGGCCAGCCGATCCGCACCGCGGCGGAAGTGAACAAGCTTGCCGAGTTACATGGCGGTAAACGCGGAACTCCGACGATGGGCGGAGTGCTGCTGCTTGGCTCCGTGGTGATCACCACGCTGCTCTGGGCAAAGCCGGACAACGCATCGGTGTGGCTCGCGATTTTCTCGATCGTGTATCTAGGGGCGATCGGGTTCATCGACGATTATCTCAAGGTCACGAAAAAGAAATCCGACGGCCTGAGCGGGCGCTTGAAACTCGTCGCGCAGTTTGCGCTCGCGGCAATCGTGACGGCGTTCTTCCTGCTGAATCCCGCCATCTCCATCCAGGCGCGCGCGTTGTATGTGCCGTTTTACAAGGAGCCGCTCATCCTCAATCTCGGCTGGCTGACGTTCCTGTTTTACTCCGGTATCATCGTCGGCACATCGAACGCTGTGAACCTCACCGACGGTCTCGACGGCCTCGCCACGGGCTGCACAGTCACCGCGGCATTTGCTTACGCGGTGCTCGCATACGCCGCCGGCAACGTGAAAATTGCGACCTATTTGCAGATTCCGTATTACGCATTCAGCGGCGAGTTGGCAGTCCTTTGCATGGCGCTTGTCGGTGCCGGACTCGGGTTTCTGTGGTTCAACTGCCACCCGGCCAAGGTTTTCATGGGTGACACCGGCTCGCTTGCCATCGGCGGCGTGCTCGGCGTGATTGCGATCTGCTGCAAGCAGGAATTGCTGCTCCTCATCGTGGGTGGCGTGTTCGTGATCGAGGCCCTGTCGGTCATTCTGCAGGTGCTCAGCTTCAAGCTCACCGGCAAGCGCATCTTTGCGATGTCGCCCATTCATCATCATTTCGAACTCAAAGGCTGGAAGGAAAATACAGTGATCGTTCGCTTCTGGATCATCTCGATCATTTTCGCATTCCTCGGACTCGCAACCCTTAAACTTCGATGAAATGTGGACTATAAAAACAAAAAAATTGCAGTGCTGGGCGCGGGGGAGAGCGGAGAGGCTGCGGCCATTTTACTCGCGGAGGAACATGCCATGGTAACATTGCTCGACGGTGCGGATGAAAAAAAATTGCAGGCGAAGATCGACGGCTTCCGGCGTCTCGGCCTGCCCATTTCCGTGATCGCGGGGGAAGCCGCGTCGCGCGACACCGGGCACTACGACCGGGCGATCATCAGCCCCGGCATCGATCCCGCCGTGCCGCTCGTGCAGAATTTCATCAGGCGCCGCATCGACATGATCGGCGAACTCGAGCTCGCGTACGAACTCTGCAAATGCCCCGTGGTCGCCATCACCGGCACAAACGGCAAGACCACGACCACCCAGCTCGTCGAGCGCATGTTCAATGGCTGCGGCGTCCGCACGATTGCCTGTGGAAACATCAGCCCGGCATTCGCGGCGACCGTGCGCAAGAGTTCCGAGCTCGATATCATGACGCTCGAGGTCAGCTCATTCCAGCTTGAGCAGATCCGCACATTCAGGCCGCGCATCGCTGTCTGGCTGAATCTTTCCGCGAACCATCTCGACCGCTACAATTCAATGGAGGAGTACCGCGACGCGAAGCTCAATATTTTCCAGAACCAGACGGAGGAGGATGTCGCGGTCGTCAATCTGCGCGACACCCTGCCGCCGCTCAAAGCGCGTAAAATCACCTTCAGCGCGTACCAGCAGGGCGGCGATTTTGAATTGCGTGGTGACGTCATTTTCCATCACGGCGAGCCGGTGTTGAAAATGTCGGAAACGAAATTGCGCGGCCTGCACAATGCCGAGAACCTCATGGCCGCTCTCGCAGTGGGCTACGCACACGGGCTGGGCCATGCACAGATGGTTGAGCCGCTGAGCACGTACACCGCGCTCCCGCACCGCTGCGAATTTATCCGGCGGTTTGAGGAGGTCGATTACATCAACGATTCCAAATCCACCAACCTCGACTCCCTGGAAAAAGCGCTCATGTCTGAGACGCGCCCGATCGTGTTGATCGCGGGCGGCAAGGACAAGGGCTTTGAATTCGATGCCCTGGCGGAGCTGGTCGGTCGCAAGGCCCACCACGCCATCCTCATCGGGCAGATGGCGGATCGCATCGCGTCGTCCTGGAAGGCCGGCGTCGCTTGCGAAAAAGCCGACTCACTTTCCCACGCAGTCCAGCTTGCGCGCGCGCATGCAAAGGCCGGTGACGCAGTCCTTTTCTCCCCGGGCACATCCTCCTTCGACATGTTTAAAAGCTATGAGGATCGCGGCAACCAGTTCCGCGCGCTCGTCCTATCACTGACATAAAAAATGAAAATACGCAGATTTATACCTAAACGAAAACTCCGGGCCACTGCACGTCGCATGCCTCAACGTGCCATGGAGGATTTCGGGGATGAGCCCAGCATGAGCTTCGGCAAGGCGCTGATCGTATTCATCGTGCTCCATGTCGTGGCGGTGAGTGGCATCTATATTTTTAACAGCCTCAAGGCCCGCAACATCGAGCAGGCCAGCCCGTCAACACGCGCTGTGAAGCAAAGCGCCGCTCCTGCTGTTGCCGATTCCGGTAACGCGGCCGCCCGGCACGATTCACAGGATGCCAGGCCCCTTGCCTCCGGGGCATTGCCAAGGACCACTGGCGCGCTGCCAAAACCCACGGCTGCGGCCGAACTGGCAAAAGCTGCCGAGACTCCGCATAGAAGAATAGCCGAGGAGCCTGCTGCTGCCAAACCGCCAGTAAAGGACGCGACGGCTGCCGTGAGGGATTCCGGCCAGCTTTACACAGTCGTGAAAGGGGATAACCCGGTGACGATCGCCCATAAGCTCCACGTAAATTACGACGAGCTCTTAAAAATCAATAAAATCGAGGATCCGAAGAAACTGAAAATCGGACAAAAATTGCGTATTCCTGCAAAGGTGAAAAAACAATGACATCAACCCGTTTCCAGTTCGTCCCAGTCCGCTAGTCCATGTATCGAAAGAGCGTCTATTTTTTAGTGATCGCAGTGGCAACAATCCTGGTCATCGGGATTGTCATGCTTTTCAGCATCAGCGCGTACGCGCACGACGCGCACGGCGATCCGTTCAGCTTCGTCAAGCGCCAGGCGATGTGGATGGGCCTGGGCGTGGCGGGCTGCATCGCGGGTTCGTTGATCGATTATCACTTCTGGCGCCGCACGTGCTGGATATGGTTCGGCATCTCTGCGGTGTTGCTGGTGCTCTGTTTCGTGCCGCACATCGGCATGAAGATCAATGGCTCCTACCGCTGGGTGGGTCACGGGGGATTGCGTTTCCAGCCATCCGATCTTGCGAAACTGGCGACCATCGCGTTCCTGGCATGGTGGTTCTCGAAGTATGAGCAGGAATCGGGACAATTTGTAAAAGGCTTCATCTGCCCGATCCTGATCGTGAGCTTCCTTATGTGCCTCATCATGCGCGAGACGGATATGGGCACCACGGCGCTTCTCGGAGGGACCATGCTCATCGTCATGTTCGTGGCGGGCACAGGGCTGACCTATCTCGCGCCGCTTCCCGTCGTGGGTCTTATCGGCATTATCTACCTCGGCAGCCACATGAAAGGCCGCTCCGAGCGGATGCTTGCATTCCTGGACCCCGAAAAATACAAGGACGGCGCCGGGCTCCAGCCATGGAATGCGCTCATCGCATTTGGCTCCGGTGGCGTCGAGGGCCTCGGCCTGGGCAACAGCCGGCAGAAAATGCAATACCTCCCGTTTGCGCACACCGATTTTATTTTCCCGATGATCGGCGAGGAACTTGGCCTCCGTTTTACACTGCTGGTCGTGTTCTGCTATTTCATCATCATCGTCTGCGGCACCATGATCTCCATGCAGGCGCGCGACCGGTTCGGTATGCTGTTTGGCTTCGGCATCGTTTCCATGATTGCATTGCAAGCCGCCTTGAATATCGGCGTGACCACGGCCCTGCTGCCCAACAAGGGCATCGCGCTGCCGTTCATCAGCTACGGCGGATCAAACCTCATGTTCTGCCTGGTTTGCATCGGCATTTTGATCAACATCTATCGTCAGGGCATCAGTGAAAAGCCCGCGGATAAAACCACCACGAAACTCCGCGCGCGTGTCACCCCCAGAATCTAATCGACCAATGAGAATCGTCATAGCGGGCGGAGGAACAGGAGGGCATTTATTTCCGGCATTGGCCGTGGCCGAGGTGCTGCGCGAGCGCGGGCACGAGTTGCTCATTTTCATTTCAGAAAAGGAAATCGATGCTCTTGCCACCAAGGACCGCGGCGAGTTCCGTTTTGAAAAATTGCCCGGCATCGGCATGCCGAAAATCTTTTCACCGGCCATCTTCGGCTTTCTGAAGCGCTTCAACGATGGCCTCGCGCCATGCCGCAGGATTTACAAGGAATTCAAGCCCGACGCCGTCCTCGGCATGGGGGGATTCACCTCCACGGCGCCAATCCTCGCGGGCAAGCTCGCAAAAATCCCCACATTCGTCCACGAGTCCAACGCAATCCCCGGCAAGGCAAACCGCCTCAACGCCAGGATGGTGAATATCGTCCTGCTCGGCTTTTCAGAATGCGCGAAATATTTTCCAAAGTCGCGCTGTGAAGTGACGGGCACGCCGATTCGCAAGACCCTGACAAATCGTGTGGATCGCGAAAAAGCATTGGCCGCTTTCGGTCTTCAACCGGACAAAAAAACATTGCTCGTCATGGGAGGCAGCCAGGGAGCCCGGGGAATAAATGAGGCGGTGATCAATGCGCTGCCGGAACTCAAGAAGGCAGGCATTCAGATCATTCATCTCACTGGCAGGCAGGATGAGCAGAGCGTGAGCGCGGGTTATGAGCGCGAAAACTTTCCAGCTTATGTCGCCGCATTTCACCATCGCATGGAGGAGGCCTACAGTGTTGCCGATTGCGCGATCACCCGTTCGGGCGCGGCGAGCCTCGCGGAGCTGGCGCACTTTGCCATCCCCAGCATTCTCATTCCTTATCCCTTCGCTGCGGAAAATCATCAGGCTTTGAATGCGGAAATATTTGATCGGGCGGGTGCCGGTGTTGTATTAACTGAATCCGAAACAACCGGCGAAAATCTGGCGCAAAAAGTGTGCTGGATGCTTGAAGACCCGTCGAGGCTTCGGCACATGTCTGAAAGCCTTCTGAAACTGGCGCCTCAGGACGCAGCTTCGCGTGTGGCCGACGTGATCGTGAATTATAAAAAGTAAATGGATACAGGGCAGATACTTGCGGAAATTTTAGTCGGGGGTGAATTAAGGATTCACCTCATTGGTGTTGCCGGCTCGGGCATGAGCGGCATCGCCGGCCTCCTGATTTCGCTCGGGCACCATGTCAGCGGCTCGGACAAGGTCTCCACCGTGGAGATCGATCGCCTGCAAAAGCTCGGCCTCGAATTTTATCTCCAGCAACAGGCCGTGGCCGTCACCAATGCGGATCTCATCATTTATTCCTCCGCGATCCGGCCCGGGAACATCGAGTACGACGAGGCGGTCCGCACCAACAAAAGCATGGTGCGCCGCGCCGATGCGCTCGCCGCCATATTGAATTGCAAGAAAGGCATCATCGTCGCCGGCATGCACGGCAAGACGACGACCTCCTCCATGGCGGCCCATGTGTTGCGCGCGGGCGATCTCAAGCCGTCGCATTATGTCGGTGCGGAGATTCCCATTCTGGGCACGAACGCGCATTGGGACGACGAGGGCGAGTACTTCGTGGCCGAGGGCGACGAGAGCGACGGGACGCTGGCGTTCTATCATTCCGAGCACGCGATCATCCTGAACATCGAGGAGGAGCATCTTGATTATTACGAGGATCTTGCGGCGATCGAGGTCGTGTTCAACCAGGTGCTGGACCAGACACGCGGGAACATCTTTTACTGCGCCGACGATCCCAATGCAGTGCGCCTCTGCGCGTCCCGCCCGGGTGCCATTTCCTATGGTGAAAGCAGCACGGCGGACTATCGCTTCCAGACCGTTTTGTCGAAAGCCTTCCGGTCGCAGTTCAAGGTGTTCAAGCACGGCACATGGCTCGGCGATTTTACATTGAACGTCCCCGGCAAGCACAACGTCAGCAACGCCACAGCAGTGGTGGCGCTGGCGACGGAACTCGGAGTCGATGTTGATAAAATCGCGACCGCATTCGAGTCTTTTCGCGGTGCAAAACGACGCTTCGAGGTGAAATACCGCAGTGACAATTACATGGTCGTGGACGATTACGGGCATCACCCCAGCGAGATTCGCGCAACGCTCAACACCGCGCGCGCCCTCGGCGCAAAACGGGTGCTGGTGATGTTTCAGCCCCACCGCTACTCCCGCACGCTCGCGCTCAAGGATGAATTTGGCACCGCATTCCACGGGGCGGATGCCGTCTATGTGGCGGATGTCTATCCCGCGAGCGAAAAGCCGATTCCCGGCGTGAGCGGCCAGACGATTGTCGATGCCATCGCCGCCACCGGGCAGCTCGGGGCGGTTTACCAGCCGGATCGCTCTCAAATTCCCATCGAGATTGGCCGGCAACTCCTGCCCGATGACCTCGTTTTGAGCCTCGGTGCCGGGCATATTCATGAACAGGGCACAGCCCTGGCCCGTGATCTTGCGCGTCTGGAAGAGTTGCAGGGCGTGATGGGGCCCGGTCTGATCAAGCTTTACGAGCCGCTTGCAAAGCACACGACTCTGCGTGTCGGCGGCCCGGCGCAATTCTGGGTCGAGCCCGAGACGGAGAGCGGTTTTGCCGCTCTCGTGAAGCATGCCGCGAACAATAAAATCCCCCTCATGGTCATGGGACGCGGTTCAAACCTGCTCATACGCGACGGGGGCATCCGTGGCATCGTGGTCCATCTTTCGCGTGGTGAATTTAAAAAAATCGAGGTGGTCGATGGTGTGATTACCGCGGGGGTGGGCGTGAAATTAAAGGAACTCGCCTACGCCGCCCGCGATGCCGGGATCGGAGGTTTTGAATGGATGGAAGGCATCCCCGGGAATGTGGGCGGTGGCCTGCGCATGAATGCCGGGGCCATGGGGGCCGAGACATTTGGCAACGTGGCAAGTGTCCGCTACCTGGATGAGCATTGCGGGATTCATACGAAAGCGACGTCGGAGTTTGATATCCACTACCGCGATATTCCGGCCCTCAAGACAAACTACGCATTGTCGGCGACGTTTCGCGGGCATCCCAGCAGCGCGGACAAAATCGAGGGCCTGCTCCAGGAGTCGATGAACAAGCGCCGCTCTTCGCAGCCCAAGGAGTCGAGCGCCGGATGTATTTTCAAGAATCCCGGCTCATGCCCGGCTGGAAAATTGGTCGATGAACTCGGCTTGAAAAATCTTACCGTCGGCAAGGCCCGCGTTTCCGAAGTACATGGAAACTTTATTGTGAATGATGGGAGAGCTACTGCGTCTGATGTGCTGGCCTTGATCGATAAAATCAAAGCCGTGGCCCTGAAAGAACGCGGCATTCATCTGGATACGGAGGTTCAAATCGTGGGAGAGGCGACAGGACTCCATGAGTAAAACCACGAATTTCTTCGAAGAATTTACACTAAACAAAAATAATTCTTGCTTTCTTAGCTGAAAATGGTAGGTTGAATCAATGACAAAGCATAGTTCTTTCTCACGCTTTGCGATCAGCGCTATGGATTGTAGTGAAAAGTGCCCTTCCAAAAACGCGTATTTTCTCCAAACTAACCCAATTTACCAACTTCCTAAACTCCAATTATCCGACTCTATCCGGCATTATCCGGGTAAATCCGACTAAGATTTCCCACGAAAAAGACACATGACAGGCTCTAATCAAAAAATCGCAGTCTTAAAAGGCGGCCCTGGCTCCGAGCGCGAGGTTTCCCTCGCTTCCGCGGCTGGAGTCGCGCGTGCTTTGCGTGAACTCGGCAGGGACGTCACGGAGATCGACGTCACAGGCCCGGAATTCGACATTCCTCAGGATACCTTCATAGCGTTCAACCTCATTCACGGGACTTTCGGTGAGGACGGCGAGTTGCAGAAAGTGCTGGAAAGCAAAAA
>JBAVPB010000170.1:0-1878 GCA_049692655.1 Chthoniobacteraceae bacterium
CGCGCCACGACCATTGAGGCGTTGGAATGATCCCCGATCTGTATGGAATCGACATTGGAAGTATCGGGGCTTCCATCCGCAGCAAACTGGATTGCGATGGCGTGACCATCCTTGGTGTTCTGACTACTTTTCACTGGGTCGAAATGGAGATCGTCGCTCAAGGAATACTGCTTCTTGGACACGTCGCTCGCCGTGTAACCGGTCGCGGCATCCAGACCGAAGCTGCCTTGATCGGAGTCGATCCAGACCACCATCGGCGTGCCCTGGGACACCGCTTCATCACGCGCATATTCGATCAATGCCAGCAGGCGGTCAGCCTCCTGCCCCAGGTGACGTTGTTTAAACGACCGGGAGAGGGAGGGAACGACAATGGCGAGGACGGTGGTAAGCACGGCCATGACCACGATCAACTCGATCAGCGTGAAAGCCACATCGCGTTTAACATTGTTATTTCTTGGTGGCATCCCAGTTGTTTATGTCGTCGTCGGTGCCGGAGCGTCCGTCGGGGCCGTTGGACAACAGATCGTAGCCGTTCGGATTGTGCTTGCCGGGGTAATCGTAGGTGTAGGCGCTGCCCCAGGGATCCATCGGGATGCTCTTGAGGTAAGGTCCACGCCAGTTTGAAGTGCCGCCCGGCTGGTTTACCAGTGCATCGAGATCGCCTGTCTTGGGATAATACCCGTTGTCCACCTCGAACGAATCCAATGCCATCTCGAAGCTGGATAATTGTGACTTCGCGGCGGTGACTTTTGCCTGTTCGCTACGGCCCGCCATCTTTGGAATGACGATGGCTGCAAGTGTGGCGAGGATGACGAGCACCAGCAGCATTTCAACGAGGGTGAATGCGTGCGAGGCGCGGTGTTTTTTGTTGGTTTGGAGTGTGGGATTCAGTTTCATAGCGGGGTATTTTTTGGTGTTATTTGATATAGTCCTGGATGGTGAAAATGGGGATGACCATGCCGATGAAGATCACGCCGATCACACCGGCAATCGCAAAAAGCATGAGCGGCTCGGCCAGAGCGACGGCGGTTTTCAACTGGCGGTCGAGCGTAATTTCCGTCACAGTGGCAAGGCGCACAAGTTCCTGGTCCAGCCGCCCGCTCTCCTGGGCGACTGATATCATCTCAAGGGTCGAGCCGGGAAAAATCATTCGGCAATCGGCAAGGCTTGCGGAAAGCGACTCGCCTTTTTTTACGCGCTCGGTGGCATTGGCCACGAGATCGATGAGCGTCTGATAGCCCAGCGAGCGGCGAGCGACGTTCAACCCGTTCATCAAAGGCACGCCAACGCCCAGAAGGGTGCCTAGCATGCGGCAGAAACGCGCCATGGCGATCTGCGCCGCGAGCGGCCCCACGACAGGCGCACGCAGCATGATGTTCTCCATGATACGACGGCTGCGCTCACTCGCCAGCCAGCGGCGTGTGTACCACACGATACCACCGAGCCCGATCAACACAAAAAGGCCATAGCTACGGATAAGATTGCTGGCTCCGACGATCACCTGGGTGATCATGGGCAGCGCCGCATCAAACCCTTCAAACAATGTCTGGAAGCGGGGTATGAAAAAAACCATGAGGAAAATTATCACGCCCACCGCGAGCGTGAGCAGCACCGCAGGATACATGAGGGCGGCCAGCACCTTTGCGCGCAACTCCTTCTCACGCGCCTGGAAATCAGCGATCTGCGACAGCACGATGTCGAGAAAACCGCCCGCCTCGCCCGATTCCACCATGGCGACATAGACACGCGGAAATACGTCGGGTGAGCGGCTCATCGCCTGCGCGAGCGGTGTGCCGTCGATCACCATGTCGTGAAGTTCGCGCCATTTCGCGGCGGCGGCGGGTTGCGATGCCTCCTTGTAAAGGATGGTGAGACCCC
>JBAVPB010000171.1:0-1583 GCA_049692655.1 Chthoniobacteraceae bacterium
GGAGTGGCGGCTGCCACGGGAGCAGGCGCCGGCACGGCGGGAGCGGGTGGGACGGTGGCCTGGCGGCGCTTCCATTCATCGGCATACCAGAAGAGCCCCTCGCCCACGAAGATCGTGGGATTATCGAAATCCACGGAGTCGATTTCCTGGTCGAGGATTTGCGCGAGGGAAAAGCTGAGGCGGATGGTGGAGAAATTCAGCACGGGCACGAAGGGGTCCTGCGGCGAGCGGATCACGAGATCGGTGACTTCCACCGTCTGCACCTGCGTGCCGGCCTCGCGGATGTCTCCGGAGAGCGCGACGTCGTGCAATTCGGTGTCGAGCTTGAACGCGATATTCGGGAGCTCCACGCCGAGATCGGCGAGCGTGGCGCGGGCGTTGATGAGACGGAAGGTTTTGATTTTCCAAGGGGCAGCACCGGAAGTTGTCGAAGGAGATGGAGTTTGAGGCTGGGCTTGTGTGGTGTTTGTCGGCGGAGTTTTTTGGTCGATGGTGGCGAGGAGAGAGCGGAATATTTTGCCCATCTCGAAATCGAGCTGGGAGACGGTCACCGTGCCGAGTTCGCGGCGGGCAAACATGCCGCCGGCGGTGAAATCGATCTGTGCGCTGCCTACGTACAGAAACGGGGCGAAACGGGCGAATGCGGCGGCTGTGCGGATGTCCCAAATCTGCATCTTGTGCGGTTTTTCCAGGAGATTGCCGGGGGCTGCGCCGATTTGCAAATCCTGTTCATCCACGGAAAACTTGAATGAGGTCTCGGGCACTGTCGCGTCGAAATCGCTCATGAAAAATTGCCCGTCGGGGAGATGGATTTTTCGGATCACCCAGGGGGTGGCTGGTGTTTGCGGCGATGGAGTCGAAGCGGCAGGCGTGGGGGATGGGGCGGCGGATTGAGCAGTCGCGGGGGCGGGCCCGGAAAAGGCGGCGATCAAGCCGGGAGAGAGCCAGAGGGATGGGGTCTGGATGGCGATGTCGTCGATCCTGTTGCCCGCAAGATCATCCAGTGAAAATTGCACGGTGATGGATTTGATTTTTCCGAACCGCACCGGTTTTGCGGCGCGGCTGAGGAACTCCACATTGCTGATGACGGCAGTCTGAGATTGCGTGGAGAATTTCACCTCGGGGCTGAGGTAGATGGAGCGCAAAGTGGAGGCGAAGTCGAAGCGGATGACCGGTGAGTTCGCGAGATCGATGTTCCCCTTCCCTCCGGTGACTTTGAATTCATCCACGAGCCAGAGGCCTTCCGGCGATACGATGGGTGTGGGCTTTGTATCGGGCTGATTGCCGGTCGCTGTCGAAAGCGGCAGGTTGAGCAGGCGGTCGTTGATGAAAATTTGCGGGTTTGAGACCTGGATGGAGCCGATGCGGTGCTTCCAGAGATCGCGCCAGTGGAAATCGATGTCGGCTTTTTCGATGCCGAGCACCTGTTCGCCCGGGTTGCGCAGCTTGAGCGTGAGGTTTTTCACCTCGATGCTGTGCAGGGAGACAAATGCGGCGTGCTTGAGTTCGGCGACCAGTTCGGGATGCACGCGGTTTGCAAACCAGACGACGATGTCGGTGAGGTTGTAATAGAGGTAGATGAG
>JBAVPB010000172.1:0-4184 GCA_049692655.1 Chthoniobacteraceae bacterium
GTCCACGCATCTAAATCAGAGAAAAATCGTTCCTCTCTGTGATTGGGTGCAGGGGACAACGGATTCTTTTGTTTTTTGATTATCAGATTTTCAGAATTACAGAGAGGAAAATTTAGATGCGTGAGCCATGCCTGCGTTAAAAAATGCGGCTGTTTCAGCCTGCGGTAAAATCCGGTTTTGTTTCGACTGTGCTGTCGAGGCATGCACGGACGAGTTGCGCGAGTTTGCCAACAGAATAGGGTTTGGGCAGAAAGTTGCGGCCTTCCAACAGTGAAATATCCTTTCCCGCCATGCCGGGGCTGTAACCACTGGTGTAAATCACCTTGAGCCGGGGAGATTGACTCAAAAGACGTTCCGCCAATTCGCTGCCCATGATGCCACCCGGCATGATCATGTCCGTCAGCAACAAATCAACCTGGCGGCCGGCGCGTTCCCAGACTTCAATAGCGTGCCGGCCGGATGCAGCCTCCAGCACAACATAACCCTGGAACCTGAGAACTTCAGCGACCATTTCACGCAAGGCGTCTTCATCTTCGGCCACGAGAATGGTTTCAAGACCGCTGAGCAGTGCGGTATCATGCACCGGTTCGATTTTCTCCGCCTTCTGCTGGCTCGGTGGAAAATAAATCTGGAATGTAGTGCCTTGATTGGGCTCGCTTTTGACCACAAGCCAGCCTTTGTGCGCCTGAACTATGCCGAAGACCGTGGACAAGCCCAAGCCGGTGCCTTGTCCAACGGGTTTGGTGGTAAAAAATGGCTCAAAGATTTTGTTAAGAATCTTCGTATCCATTCCGAAGCCGGTATCGGTGAATGTCAAACAAATGAAATCACCATCGCGTTGCTCAGGATCCATTGGCGTTGGCGCGCGGCGGATCGTTTCAATGGAGGTGGTGATGGAAACGCGTCCGCCATGGGGCATGGCATCGCGTGCGTTGATCGCCAGATTCATCACGATCTGTTCCGTCATGCTGGCATCGGCATAAATGGCCGGCATGGATGGTTGAGGTTGAAAGTCAATTTCCACCTGTTCCCCCACCAACCGTTCAAGCATATTAATCGTATTACCCAGGGTGTCATTGAGATCCAGATGCCGGAATTGCATCACCTGCTTGCGGCTGAACATGAGCAGCCGGTGGACGAGCAAGGCCGCGCGATTGGCCGCCTTTGAAATTTGCTCCAGTGATTTTGAAGTTGGATGGCTCCCCTCCATGGTTTGTTGCATCAAACCTGCATGTCCCTGGATCACAGTGAGAATATTATTGAAATCATGGGCGACACCGGCAGCCAGCTGGCCGATCGCCTCCATCTTCTGGCTCTGGCGCAACTAACGCGTTCGGCCACGTCCTGGGCCAGCACCAGCATGTGGGGTTCCCTGGCCAATGCCACGAGGGACGCGGATACCAATACTTCGTGCAAGGCCCCGTATTTGGTGCGGATCCTGGCTTCCTGATCGCGCACGGTTTCCCCGCCCAGCAGACTCCCGGCCCAATGGTCCGCCAGCCCGGGTTTTTCCCACAGGAAAAGTTCGCCTGCCGTGCTGCCGATCATCTCCTCGCGCCTGAATCCAGCGATGCCGGCAAAACATGGATTTACGTCCACGAAGCGCTGGTCGGGCAGGCTCTGGATGCCGCTGGGGATGGGACTTTCGTGAAATGCCTTGAAGAAGCGTTCGTTGGCCTGTTCCAATTCCATCGTGCGGTGACGCCCGCAGAGGCCGCGGCAACCAGTTTGAAGAGATTGTCGTCAGGATAATTCCCCAGGGAGGTGAACACCCCGTCAACCTGTGCCGCGTCGAGGAGTTGATCCCAGGTGTCCTCGCCAAACTCATGCGTGACTACTTCCTGGAGGAGATTGAAAATAATGCCTTTCATGCGGTACAACGGTGCAAATTAAGATTATCCAGGGTTCTATTCCTTTATTGGCCAAATCTACGGTACATAGATCCAAATGAAGGAAAGCATTTTTTGTACCTTGGAAAAAACCAAAATCCAGAAACTCGTGGAGACTTTCTGAAGTTCCCGGTACCGGAGGCGCTTGTAAGGAAACAAGCCTCACGGCTTTTCCGCGACGATCTTCCCATCCCGCCAGATATGAATCAGCATGCCATGATCCCGTGCCGTCTTGCGTGCATCTTTCGCTGCAAGACGCAAAGCGCGCCCGATATCGGCGACGCGTTTGTCGGGTTCTATTCCGTTTTTTGTGGGTTTCATCGCTTGGCCTCTAGTAAGTGAGGGTTATCTCCCGAATTAATCATATACCGCCCACGCGTCCGCAAGCAGCTTATAGGCCTTTTCGAAGTTTTCCCAGCCTCGTGCAAAGCGCCGCAGAACATTAGCGCGGGGGACATGGTGCCCGCCCTGCTTCACCCGGTCTGCAATGCGGCGAACCGCAAGACTGGGCGATGGCAACCGCAGGAAAACAATCTCAATGCGATACCCCGCCTTCTTCCAAAGCTTCAACCGTTCACGATAAACAAGGCCGCTCAATGTCGTCTCAAAAGCAAAGTCCACGCGAGCTTTGGCAAGCCGGTCAAGCTCGGCAAGAAAGAGTCGTCCGGCAGCGAGTGTGACCAGCTCCGGTTTTAACGGTGAAAGACCGCTGGCAATGAGATCCGCATTCACAAAATGAATGATGGACGCATACCCTGGCAGGTATCGCCTCGCAAACGTCGTTTTTCCCGCGCCATTGGGACCGCAATAATGATGCAGCGCGGAGCGGGAACGGCTGATTTTTCCAAGGTGTTTCTTTTCTTCATCTGTGAAAATCTGTGTCATCTGTGGATAAAAATGACTTTTTTAAACGTCCTCTCAGCCCGCAGCGTCATCCTCACCCAATTCATTTCCCAAAGTCCTTCATATACTTCGGATTGGTGGACACGTCAGTCGGCCCGTCCTCGATGATGCCGCAAAGATTTTTCACGTGATCAAAAGCCGTCTTGTCGCGCGTACCTTTGCGGTGCTTAAGTGAACGCTTCAACGAGGATTTTGGCAGTGTTCGGTCCATTCCTCAATCCTGGTTTATGTGTCTCTGCCGGAGCTGGGCAAAGACTTCATCAGCCTCGATCAATTCGCCGCGATCCGCCTGTTCGATGCCGCGTTGAAGTTCACGAATCAACTCTTCTAGCTGCAAAGGCTGCGCATCCGGCGGGAGCTTTGCTGTTTCGGCTTTGAGTTCTTCAACCGTCATGATGGGATGATATTCACACGCAGCGACTTCGCAAATATGAAATCGGAAGAGGGAGCATGTGGTTCGCGCCCTCCTCAGAAACTCACACCCGCACCGGCGGCAGCGCCTTGTTCTGAAGCTCCAGCAACATCGCGTTGATTTCGTCCGCGATGCGTTCCACCTCCGCCCACTCGTGCTTGTTGTTCATGAGGAGGAAGGACTCATCGTAACTTTTCAGGTGAACATGCAATTCGGCGAGCTTGTTCAGGATCGCCTCGTCACTGGAATTGCCGTAAATCCGTTTTGAGAGGGTCTGGATTTGTTCAATGGTCCACTTCATCGGTTTCATGGGTCGGGAAAAATACGAATACTTCAGGATATTTCAAGGAGCAGGGTTACATCTTTATTTTCAATCGCACATGGCCGCTGCACCGTCTGTATCGCCGCCAAATTTTTTTCCCGGGCCGCTGGCCGCTGGATTCACTTGCGGGAATGTGTCGGGCGCGCCCCTGAAAGCGGACTTGAAGACCCCGCAGCTTCGCTGTATCTAAATAACTGGCACCCATGGAGACAGAACTCAACCTCGCGCAAAAACGCATCCTTATTTTCATCGTTGCCTACAACGCCGAGAAGACCATCAACGAGGTGCTGCACCGCATTCCGGCGAGCCTGCGGAACAAAAATGTCGAGGTGCTCGTGATCGACGATTTCTCAAAGGACGACACTTTTTCCAAGAGCCTCTCGTATCAGACTCCCGAGGAGGATTTTAAGATCACCATCCTGCGCACCCCGGAGAACCAGGGTTACGGCGGCAACCAGAAGCTCGGCTACCGCTACGCGATTGACAATGGCTTCGACATCGTCGCCCTCGTGCATGGCGATGGCCAGTACGCTCCGGAGAAACTTCCCGACCTGCTCGGCCCGTTTTTCAAGGGCGAAGCCGACGCCGTCTTCGGCTCGCGCATGATCAACCGCCAGGACGCGCTCAAAGGCGGCATGCCGCTCTACAAATGGGTGGG
>JBAVPB010000173.1:0-9256 GCA_049692655.1 Chthoniobacteraceae bacterium
TCTTCTATCGTCTCCTGGAGCAGGCAGTCCTTGTCGATCCTCATCCCTACAGTTCCTTGCGCGGAGGCAAACTATTGCCATGACCACCATATGTTGGACCAGGTGGAGAGAAGTGCATAGCCAGTACCACAGATTATCATTCCCCGCAGCTTGAACTGCAGTTTTGCATTCCATGGCGGCGGCATCAGTTTCTAAAAAAGTACCCATATCCCGGTCGCTGTAGCCACGGCTCTGTGGGCCGTCCGGAACAGGACGCCGCATGCAGCTTCTCCCATTCAATGTTGAACGTTGGAAGTTCGCCCCCCTCATTCCACCCTCCTTCGTGCCCTTGGCGGTGAAATTTCTTCCCCATTCCCTGTCACCTCTTTGTCTCGTTTCGAGTCTTGTTGGGTAATATGATGAACTCCGACGCTATGAAGGCAATGGACGCAATGAAGACCGTAAACCCACCGGGTGCGCCGGAGAGCATGGGCGCTGCGGTGGATTCCACCGACGCGGAACTGGTGGCGCTTTGCCTTTCGGAAGGCGCGGCGGCCGGCGCCCGCGAGGCTTTCGGGCGGATCGTGGCCCGCTACCAGACGCTGATCTGTTCGCTGGGCTATAGCGCGACGGGCGATCTCGGGCGGAGCGAGGATATTGCACAGGAGACTTTCCTCACGGCGTGGAAGGAGCTGGCGAAACTGCGCGAGCCGGGGAAGTTGCGCCCATGGCTGTGCGGGATTTCGCGGAACCTTGCCTGCGATGTATTGCGCCGGGAGGGGCGTGAGCCGAGCCACGCGGCCGAGGCGCTGGATGCCGCGGAGGAACGGCCCGCGCCGGGGCCGCAGCCGCTGGAGGGAGCCATCAGCCGCGAGGAGCAGGAGATCCTCTGGCGCGCCATGGAGCGCATCCCGGAGATCTACCGCGAGCCGTTGATCCTCTTCTACCGTGAGCATCAATCCGTGGAGGCCGTCGCGCAAAAGCTGGAGCTGAACGAGGACGCCGTGAAGCAGCGGCTCTCGCGCGGGCGCAAATTGCTGCAGGCCCAGGTGCTCGCGTTCGTGGAGGGGGCGCTCGAGCGGACGAACCCCGGGAAAGTCTTCACGCTGGCGGTGCTGGCCGCACTTTCCTCGCTCACGATCACCGCCAGGGCGGCCAAAACCGCCGCTGTGAGCGCGACCGCCGCAAAAGGGGGCGCCGCAGTGAAGGCTGCCGCCGCGGGCGGGGCATTCGGCGCCATCGCCGCTCCGCTCATCATCTTTTTCGGCAACTACGCGGGCTATCGCATCAGCCTCGCCGCAGCGCATTCCGATGGGGAGCGTGCCCGCATCAAGACCGCCTATCGCGGCCTGCTCTCATTCGTGCTGGGGTACAACGCGCTCTTCTTCGCGCTCATTTTCTGGGGTTACTATCACCAGCGGGATGGAGCGCAGCTATTCGGCCGGCTCATCATCGCGCTGGTGGTCGCTTTCATCCCGGCGGCGCTGGTGCTTTCAGTCTCGTCGATCCGGCAGCGGCGCAGCTATCTCGCGGGGCTGGTGAAAAAGGGGCTCGTCGATGTCTCCGCGCCGCCCGCGTGGGAATATCGCAGCCCGTGGAGCCTGTTCGGGCTGCCGCTCGTGCATGTGCGTCTCGGGGACCGGTTCTCAGTGTTGAAGAGGCCGGTCACGGCATGGATCGCCGTGGGCGATAGCGCGGTGGGCGGGCTGTTTGCCTTTGGCGGGATGGCCGTCGCCCCGCTGAGCATCGGCGGGTGCGCCATCGGCCTGCTGCCATTTGGCGGTCTCGCAGTCGGAGTGTTCGTGCTGGGAGGCTACGGCGTGGGCGCATGGACATTTGGCGGCATGGGGCTCGGGTGGCAATCCTTCGGCGCGTGCGTCGTCGCATGGAAAGGGGCCATGGGCGGCATCGCCATCGCACACGATTTCGCGCTCGGTGGCGTCGCCCAGGCCGCGCATGTGAATGACGTGGCGGCACGGCAGGCAATCGGCGCGGGCTGGTTTTTCCGCTGGGCCACTGTGATGGTGGATTACTGCTTCCTCTTGAACCTCCTCTGGGTCGTGCCGCTGGTCATCCAATGGCGCATGATCGTGAAAAAACGGGGGCGTGAAGGGCAGGGGTGAGCGAGGAGGGGCGGCATTTTTGTTGCACACCCGTTCGCCCCTCACTTGCTTTTAAAAGGCCGCTTCGCTACCATGGAGCCATGGACTGCCAATTCCTCCGATCCGTCTCCTTCTTGAAGGAACTTGCCGACGAAGAACTCGAAGCCTTCAGCCGCCTCTTCACCCTCGCGCAAATCCCGCCGGGCGAAAAAATCGTCGAGGAAGGCAAGGCGATCTCTTCCTTCTACATCGTCGTCAAAGGCACCGTCCACGTCCGCCGCACCGCATTGAAAAAAGAGCTCCTGCTCGGTCGCATCAGCGGTGGCGGTTTTTTCGGTGAGATCAACCTCTTCGACCCCGGCGTCGCCACCGGCAGCATCTACGCCATCGACAAAGTCGCCCTCGCCTCCACCGATTACGAAACCCTGCGCACCTTCATGTCGGAAAATCCTGCCACCGGCTACAAGATCGTCTCCGCATTGATGTCAGAAGTATCACGCCGCCTGCGGCTTACAAATCAACGCTTCGTGAATTCCGTCTATTGGGCCTCCGAAACCGTGAAATAAGGCCGGCAGGGCTAATCAACCCTTGCCAACCCTTACCAACCGTCAGCCATGCCGCATATCGGCATACTGCCTCAACGCATCCCTGCCGTTCACTGCATCACCTGGTCGCCATTCTTCGGCGCCCCCTGCACGATATCCGCAATCATAAACGGCGGCCTCTGCTCCGGGCTCACCGTGAGGATCGCCGTCTGCTGCTCCCCCTCAAAACATTTCAGCGCCGTCCCCTTCGTCGCCGTGACAACTCCCCCCGTGTCTATCAACACATAGTTCCCCGTCTCGTTCACCGACACGATCGTCCCCACCACGTTATGCACAGGAGCCGCCGCAGCCGCCGGCTTCGCCGGTTTATCATGCTTCCGCCCCATGGAACACCCCGCGCAGGCGCACAGGCACATCGTCGTAAAAAAAATCCGCAACACTCGCACTCTCACACATCCACAAGACACCATTCACGCCCCCGTCACAATTCCAAAAAAATCCGCCCCACATTTCCGCTTCCACTTTGCCTCCGGAAAGCGCATACAAGCCGTGCCTTCCCATGTCATCACCAAACGCCCGCACGACGTGGATCGTCATCTCCGCCGCCATCATCGCGGCCCTGCTGAAACTCTACTGCGCATGGACCACCTTCGGCACCACCGATGTCAGGCTCTTCGCCATCTTCGGGAAATACATCACCGACCACGGGCTCGAGGCCACATACCGTGACTGGTCGATCTTCAACCACACGCCGCTCGTCGCAAACTTCATCACCTCCGCCCTCGCCCTCGCGGAACTCCCCTTCGCAAAAAACTGCGGCATCACATTCCCCTTCCTGCTGCGGCTCCCCGGCATCATCGCCGATTTCCTCGTCGTCCTCGTCCTCCTGCGTGTGCCGGTCGATTGTAAATACAGGACAGCATGGCTCGCTCTCTTCGCCCTCAGCCCCGTCTCATTCATGGTCTCCGGCTACCATGGAAATGTTGACCCCATCCTGGTCCTCTTCCTCGTGCTTGCCGCCTGGATGTGCATGAAAAACCAACCCCTCGCCTGCGGTCTCTTCCTCGGCCTCGCCTGCAACGTCAAGATAGCCGCCATCCTCCTCGCCCCCGTATTTTTCTTTCATTGGCTGCACCGCGGCCAGGCCATCCGGCTCGTCGCCATCACCATCGTCACCTGCCTCGCCGGCTGGTACGAGCCCCTCACGGAATACCCCACACTCTTCCTCAAGAACGTCTTCGGCTACAGCAGCTATTGGGGCTCGTGGGGCGTCACCTACTGGCTGCGCGCCACCGGCCTGCCGCAATTCCAATCCCTCGTCTGGGCAAACATGGCCCCCGCCCAGCACCTCACCGTCACCATTTTGAAATGCCTCGTCCTCTTAGGCATTTTCACCCTCGCATGGCTCCGGCGCGCCACCCCCGGTCGGGGCATATTCGCGACCATCGCCTGTGCCTGGGCCGTGTTCTTCATCTTCTCCCCCGGAGCCGGTGCGCAATACATGATCTGGCTCGCCCCCTTCGTCCTCATCGCATCCCCTGCATGGTATCTGGCCCTCACCATCGCCAGCACCGCATTCATGTTCATGTTTTACAACACCATCTCCCACGGCCTGCCCTGGAATGTCGGCTATTCCACCAACGAACTCGCCCCCATCTGGACCCCATGGACCAATCTCCCATGGCTTGTCCTCATCGCCGGAGCATCATTTTTCCTCTGGAAAAGCCGCAACCGCAATATTTCCACCGATCTTGCAGAAAACCGTGAAATCCATGGTTGACCTCTCTGTTCACGGACGTTTAGCATTCCCCTTCACTACTATTAATTAAGGAGGCACATTGGACTTAAAAGAAATAAAGCTTCTTATCGATTTGATGAAGAAAAACGACCTCTCGGTCTTCAAGATGGAGAACGAGGGGTTCAAGATCACCCTGAAGAAAAACACAGGCTACCAGCCCGTCACCACTTACGCGCCCCAGCCTGCGGCCTACGCCCCGGCTCCCGCCGCAGCCGCCGCTCCTGTAGCGGACGCCGCCACGCCAAAGGAGCAGAGCGATGGCAAGGAGATCGTCTCCCCCATGGTCGGCACATTCTACTCCGCAGCCTCGCCGGAATCCGCCCCGTTTATCACCGTTGGTCAGGCGGTTACGGAGGACACCGTCGTCTGTATTATCGAAGCCATGAAGGTGATGAACGAGATCAAAGCCGACATCAAGGGCACCATCTCCGAGGTTCTCACCGAAAACGGCAAGCCCGTGCAGTACGGGCAGGCTCTCTTCAAGGTCAAGTAATCAGAAAAATGCAGGATGACTTTGTAAAACGTCATCCCTCATCCGTGCTTCGTCATTCCTAAAAATGTTTAATAAAGTCCTCATCGCCAACCGCGGCGAGATCGCGCTCCGCGTCATCCGCGCCTGCAAGGAACTCGGCGTCCGCACCCTAGCCGTTTATTCCGAGGCCGATTCCGATTCCCTGCACGTCCAGCTTGCCGATGAAGCCATCTGCATCGGCCCTGCGGCGAGCCACAGCAGCTATCTGAAAATCGACCGCATCATCAGCGCGGCCGAGATCGGCGATGT
Source organism: Chthoniobacteraceae bacterium (assembly GCA_049692655.1). Lineage (GTDB taxonomy): Bacteria > Verrucomicrobiota > Verrucomicrobiia > Chthoniobacterales > Chthoniobacteraceae > DASZPK01. The sequence goes on from JBAVPB010000173.1 coordinate 5,206, forward strand.
CGATGCCATCCACCCCGGCTACGGATTTCTGGCCGAGAACGCCCATTTCGCGGAGGTCTGCGGCAGTTGCAATATCAAGTTCATCGGCCCCACGCCTGCCTCCATCCGCGCCATGGGAGACAAGAACACCGCCCGCGACACCGCGCGCCGTGCAGGCGTTCCCGTCACTCCAGGCAGCGATGGCCTCGTGGAAAACGAAGCCGAAGCGCTGAAGGTCGCCAAGAAAATCGGCTTCCCCGTCATGATCAAGGCCGTCGCCGGCGGCGGCGGCAAGGGCATGCGCCCCGCGCACAATGAAATGAGCCTCGTGCAGGCTTTCCACGGCGCCCGCATGGAAGCGGAAAAGGCATTCGGTAACGGTGGCGTTTACATCGAGAAGCTCATCCTCAATCCGCACCACATCGAGTTCCAGGTCATGGCCGACGAGCACGGCGAAGTCGTCCACATCGGCGAGCGCGATTGCTCCATGCAGCGCCGCAACCAGAAGATCATCGAGGAGACCCCGTCACCATTGATGACCGAGGATCTCCGCAAAAAAATGGGCGACGCTTCCGTGAAACTCGCCAAGGAAGTCGGCTACCACGGCGCCGGCACCATGGAGTATCTCGTCGATGACAAGGGGAATTTCTACTTCATGGAAATGAACACCCGCATCCAGGTCGAGCACACCATCACCGAGGAAGCCTACGGTATCGACCTCGTGAAAGAGCAGATCAAGGTCGCAGCGGGCGAGACCCTTTCCGACTTCGTCCGCGACGCAAAGCTCAAGTATCACGCCATCGAGTGCCGCGTGAATGCCGAGGACCCCTTCAATAATTTCCAGCCCAGCCCCGGCCGCATCGGCCTCTACTACGCTCCCGGCGGTCGCGGCGTCCGCATCGATTCCCACGCCTACTCCGGCTACACCGTCCCACCATACTACGATTCCATGATCGCCAAGGTCATCGCCATGGGCACCACCCGCGGCCACGCCATCGACCGCATGCGGCGCGCCCTCGGCGAGTACATCATCCGCGGCATCAAGACCACCATCCCCTTCCAGGAAGCCATCATGCGCGACCCCGACTTCCTCCGCGGCAACTACAACACAGGCTTCGTCGAAAAAATCATCACCTCCCGCGTCGCCGAGTTCAACGTCCCGAAGAACTAAAGGGGAGAGGGAGACATGTTCGCATTAAGCGAACGGACGCGGTGTAGCGTCCGCTGTCCCCAGCGGATGTGCGCGTTGCCAACAGCCTGATAAGCTAAGTAGCCTCGTCCTTTGTGCGAATTAGTGTCCGCATTATCCAGAGCGCCTCCCTCATCAACATGGATCGTTGGACGTTTAATATTTTAACTCTTATTTTACCTAATCACTCCATTACCTACCGCTCCCGCAGCGCCATCTCCCTCCACTTCCCCGGCGAGCACCCTTTCCTCTTCGCAAACTGCCGGTTGAAATTCGACAGACTCTCGAAACCCGACGCATAAGCGATCTCCGTAATCCCCGCCTCCGTATCGATCAACTGCCGGCACACATGCGCCACCCGCAAATCGATCACATAATCCACATACGTCTTGCCCAGGTGCTTCCGGAAAAACCGGCTGAACGCCGCGGGCGATAGCCGCACCGCCTCCGCCACCGTTTTCTGCGACGGCAATTCTCCCGGCGTCACATTTGTCAGCGCCAGCACCTGGTTGATCTTCTGCCGGTCATGCCGGTCCGTCTCAGGCTCTGCGCGATTAGTCGCCAGCGGCACGCATTCCTCACTCTCCGCCAGCGTGCCGAGGATCCAGAGCAAATGGGAAATCTGTTCCCAGTGCCCCACCGGCAGCCCCAGCATCTTTCGCACACGTTCGGTCACCGCCCTCCTCGTCGCGCCTTCGATGCGCAGCCCACACCGCGCCCGCGTCAACAGTTCGCGAATGGGCCGCAGTTCCGGCGCCGCAAAAAACCGATCCCCCAGAAAATCCGCGCGGAACTGGATCACCGCTGAGCGCGCGGTCTTCTTCTCCCGCTTCCGGTCCCGCGTGTCGGAAACCCAGCAATGCGGAAGATTCCCTCCCAGTAAACAGAGATCACCTTCCTCAAAATGCTCGATGGAATCGCCGACAATCCGCGTCCCCCGTCCCTGGATCACCAGCCCCAATTCGATCTCGGGATGGTAATGCCAGAAATACGGGAAATGCTTCCATTGAAATTCCGCCAGGTAAAAGGACGCATTCGGATCAACAGGCACCACCTCGTACTCGATGCTCTTCGAGGGCGGTGCAGTCTGGAGCCGCGCGAGTTCGGGTCGCTGGCTCCCATCTAGCCGGGGTTTGCTCATTGCGCGCTGCAGTTCCATTGAAACTGCGGGTAATCTGCATAGTCAAAAAAAGCACAGGAAAAGTCAACCGGCAGGTAGCCCCGTTTTCCTAAGCTTCATACATTCGCACCATGTCCAAAGCATCTGCCAAAGCCAACGGTTCCTCATCCACCCCAGCCGCCGATACCAATTATATCCCGCCCGTCTCGCGCCCGGAGCAGCGCGCCGCCGCCGCGCAGCGCTGCGCCGATTACCCCTACAAATTTCCGCGCGACCTCCGCCAGATCGGTGGCCGCTACTCCGTCACGGAAAACGCCCGCCGGCTCCTCCGCTTCTTCTATTTCGAGCGCCGCCTAGCCCAGGCCCTCGGTTCATGGACGCTCAATGTCCCCGACTTTGAGGTGAAGTTGGAGCTCGGTCGCCACCTCTTCTGGCATGCCGATGCTGCCCGCAAACTGCGCGAGCGTCTCAGCGAACAGGAACGTCGCTTCAACACCGTCGATAATTTCCGCGACGCCGAGATCGATCTCTTCTTCGACGAAATGCTCTCCGCCACCGACTCCGCGGAATTGCTCACCGGTGTCCATATCGTCGTGGGCCGCGCCCTGGAAATGGCCTACCGGCATCACATCGATGAAACCTGTCCCGTCGCCGATGCCCCCACCATCCGCATGCTGCGCCAGATCCTTCTCGACTACGAACCCATGCTCGCTTGGGCCCAGGGAGCCGTCGAAGCCTACATCGCAGGCGGTGTCGCTGAATCACGCATCCAGACATGGCGCTGGCACCTCGAGCGTCTCCTCGCCAGCATCGGCGGCGTCACCGGCGATGCAAAGCGGCCCATCGCCCCGTCCCCCTTGCGCAGCGCCAGCAAACCCTACGAGCGCAACACCCAGCCACAGCGCGACAGCCGCTTCGAGACATTTTCAAATACCGGCGATTACAATGTTGCCGACGGCGAGCCACGCCACACCCCCGATTCCTACGAGGACGAGCGGCTCCGCTTCATCCGCTCCCAGCGCGACGAAGTCGATGCCATCGAGGCCTTCGGCACATTCGTCTGGGACATGCGCTTCAAGGACTTCGACGCCGAGTACGACCTCGCCCGCGTCACATGGGACGAGACACGCCATACCGAAATGGGCCACCGCACATTGCAAATGCTTGGCTACAACCCTTTCGAGCTTCCAAACCGCCTCACTCCCAGCACCTGCCGCGGCCCCATGGAACCCGAGTACGCCATGGCCGAGATCAACCTCTTCGGCGAAGTCGGCGTATTGAAGACCATCGGCGGCCTCATTGATCACTCCATCGCCCGCGACGATTCCGCAGTCGCCTTCGTCAGCGACTTCATCCGCTCCGACGAGCGCACCCACGTCCGCAAAGGCCAGCGCATCATCCAGTGCATGACCACCATGGAAATCAAGGAACTCGAAGTCCGCACCCGCGAACTCTTCACCGAGTGCCTTGTCAGCCTCGGCGCAATCAAGCCCGGCGAAAACTTCAAAACCCTCACCCGCGAGGAAATCGAGCACCTCGTCGGCGAATAGCCCGCTTGCACATTAAAGCCCGGAGGGCTGCAGGAATTAACCATCCGGATCATTCTCCCGATGGCAACGCCATCGCAGCAACAGCAGCCGGGGGTCGAGCGAGGAACGAGCGACACCCCCAGTAAACCTACCAGCGAAGAATCGATCCTGAAGGGATCGCAGCCATCGGCTTTGCAGGCAATTCGGTCGCTCCACACCAAGCGTTGTGGCCAC
>JBAVPB010000174.1:0-6762 GCA_049692655.1 Chthoniobacteraceae bacterium
TTCGTGCTGTATCTCACGATATTGATCCTGCCGGCGGTCTATCTCGCATTCAATGTAAAGCACCAGCTTGAGACGAGCTATCTGCAATCCACGGAGGAAGGAATGATCGACGTCGCGGCGGTTGTCGCGGAACTCTACACGCGGCTTATCAAGCAATACGGTGAAAACTCGCCAAAGCTGAAGACCGAGATCGCGAGCGCTTATACGAATCTGGACCAGACTTACCAGATCAAGGCCCGGCTGTTCGGCTACACAAAAAAGGAGATGGATACGCGGCTCCTGGTTTACGATGCAAAAGGATCGCTGATTTTCGACACGGCGGATGTCATCCCCGTCGGAACGGATCTTTCGGACTGGAGCGATGTAGGCGAAGCCCTTCGCGGCAGATACGGCGCGCGCTGGGAACTCGAGAACGCCAATCACCGCGTAAACCTGTACAGCACGCTGCCCGTGTTCATCAACGGAAAGGTTGCCGGCGCTGTGAGCGTCTCCAAGCCCACGAACCGCATCCGGAATTTCATCGCCAACTCGTTCGAGCACATCCTCATTCCCTGCGTCGTTGTCATCGTGCTCACAGCAGGCTTGATCTATTTGCTTTCGTCGTATCTGACAAGGGTCGTTGCCGACCTCGCCTTTCGCGCCGACCGGATCGCTGAAGGCGAACCGGGTGTGCGTATTGAAACCTGGACGAAAAGCGAATTTGGAACGCTGGCCCGTGCTGTTGAGAAGATGCGGCGGAAACTCGAGGGCAAGGCTTACGTCGAGGAAATGGCAGCCAATCTTTCCCACGAGCTGAAAACTCCGCTCGCGGCAATCCGCGGGGCCGCCGAGGTGCTCGAGGATGGCGCGATCAACGATCCCGCAGCGCGGACAAAGTTTCTCACCAACATCCAGAGCGAAGTCGGGCGGCTTGATCGCGTCGTGAACGATCTCTTAAAGCTCTCCCGCATCGAAATGCAACCGGTGGAAGAAAGCGACGTTTGCGATGTCACGGCTGCCATGCGGGACGTCGCGGTGGCGTATGAGAAGCGGGCCTCCAGCTTCGGGGTCAAATTTGGTTCCGACATTCCGGATGCGCCCCTTCGCGCGAGAATCTCTACAGAACAAGTCGCGCAAGCAGTCGGAAACCTGCTGGATAACGCATTCTATTTCACACCACCGGATAAGCGCGTAACGCTGTCGCTCGCCTCATCCAACGGCACCGTGGAAATCCGTGTGGGGGACGAGGGCGCGGGTATCGAGGCGGAATTGCTACCCAAGATTTTCGACCGCTTCTTTACCACCGAGAATCCGCGCAGCGGTGCGCGCGGTTCGGGTCTTGGCCTTGCCATAGCGAAGTCCATCGTCACCCGCCACGGCGGCCAGATCCTGGTGAAAAGCGTAAGTGGAAAAGGAAGCGAGTTCCGCGTCTGTTTTCCACTGGCCTGATCGCACGGCATTAGTGCCTTCGCTGATTCTTCATCAAAGTTTCACAAGCGTTTCATCATCGCTTCACATGCGCTCTCCAGGATTCAGACATGTTGAAACACCTGATTCTCCTCTTTGTCACCACGACTGCATTCGCTGAGTTGCCTCCGCTCGAGGACGCCCGGGTCAGCATTCCGTATCCCGAGTTAAAAGCTCTCTGGCAGGCGGCCCAGCCCGTGAAAACCGAGGAGGTGCCGCCCGTCGCCGCGCGCTTGCTGGCGGCGCGGTATCACCTGAGCTACCAGCCGGGGCAGGTGGAAGGGATCGGGGAGTTCGAGGTGCAATGCTTTACGAAAGAATGGACGTTTGTTCCATTGTTTGGCGAACCCGCACAGATCGATTCCGTGGAACCGCCTGATGCGAGTGTGTTCGTTCGCGAGGGTCAATATGTGCTCGTGGTGAATCAACCCGGCCTGACAAAAGTCAAAGTGCATTTTGCCGCCAAGCTGGAGGCAAATGCCGATTCTGAGTCGCTGCGGCTGGCGGTGAATCCCGCGGCGATTAATACCGTCACATTGGATGGCGTTCCCGATGGAAAGGTCGCGCAGGTGGAAGGAGGCACGGTCATCGCGGGAGACAAAACCAAAGCCTCCTTTCGTTTGCCGGCAAAGAACATTCTGGCACTTGTCTTGCAAAAGCCCGCTCCCGCGCCGCCCGCCCCGCTTCCCATCACCCCGAGCCAGTGGCGTGTTGACTCCCAGGCGCTCGTTACCTTTGCGGATGGAAAGGCGGTTTACGATGTGCAGATGACGGTGAATACGGAAACCGGCTCCGGCCTTTCCATGGAACTGCAATTGGCTCCCGGCACGCGTGTCATTGAGGTGAAGGGCGATGACCTGGTTCGCTGGCAGCCGGGAAATCCGCTCCGCATCACATGGCAGACGCGTGACATCCTTAGCCGCACCGTCCATTTGCGTTATGAAGTCCCGCATGCGATTGCACCGGGTGAATGGACATTGCGCATTCCCCAGGTCACCGATGGCAAAAATGAAGACACGATCTTTGCAGTCGCTGCCGATTCGGATCTCGATTTGCGCGTGGCAAAACCGGTAGAGACACAGCTTCCCCATTGGTTGAGGGATGCAACAGCCGGGCAAAAAGTGGTCGTGGTTGGAAAGGACGGGGCGGTCACTGCAAACTGGCAGCCATTGGTCAAGACATCGCCTGCTGTCATCGAAAGCGAGCAGGCTTCGATGCGGGTCGTGGCGGATGGAGCATTATTGAATGAGGTCGCTTACAAGATCCGCCACGAGGGACTGCTTGCTTGGAAAGTGGAATTGCCTGCTGACAGTCAGTTGTTGACATGCACGGTGAAAGGCCACGCTGTAAACCCCATCGATCGCGGCGCAGGCATTATCGAGATCGACCTGAATGGCGAACAATCCGAAGTGCAGTTTTCCTACACCGGCCGGAAGCCCAAATTCCAACCGGTTTCAGGAAAGCTCGAGGTGGAGTTGCCTAAAACAGACCTGTTGATCAGCCGCATCGATTGGGAACTGCGGATTCCCGCGAATTATGAACTGACAGCCATGGAGGGAAATGTGGAAGACGCGCCGGGTGGCTCACAGGGAGTCATCAAGCTCTGCAAGGAACTCTGCAAAGACGATCAACCCACGGCACAGCTTTTCTATCAAAAAGTCGAAGCCCGCTAATGTGGTGCGTCACCGTAAAAATCACAGGAACCCAAACCAAAAACTCGATCAAATGACTATCAAACGCTTCATTGCCATTACTCTCATCATCATCTGCACAGGTCTTGCCTGGTTCGCCCTCGGCACAAGCCTCAGTTTCCGCAGTGCCATGTCATCCAACTCGCTTCGCACAAGCGTTGACGACGCGTGGGGACCGCCCATGACACAGCAGCATCTGCTCGTCTATTACAATTCACCGGGCCAGGCGAACGGACGCCATGACATTCAACCCGCGCAGAGCGATGTGATGATAAAGCTGAGTTACGAGCCAAAGAAAAAAGGGCTGCTGTGGTATCGCACGTATCTCGCGCGTTTTAATGGCACCTACGTCATCGAAAACCCCACGCCAATCACGCAGACGATCTACGTGCGCTTCAACTTCCCAGCGGAAAATACCAGCTACACCGACTTCTCATTCGTCCTTGATGGCAATCCATCCACGGATGATCACAAGCTCTCGGGTGGCATCACCGAAGCGGTGACGCTCGCGCCGAAAGCGACCGCAAATCTCGTGGTGAGCTACAAGACACGCGGCACAGACCAATGGAGCTATACATTCGGGGACACCACCCGTGTCCGCAATTTTCATCTCCAGATGACAACCGATTTCAATGAGATCGATTTTCCAGCGGGCACAGGCTCGCCCACCACCCGCAACCAGGACGCCGGGGGGTGGAAATTCGCGTGGAATTACCCCGATGTCATCGGGGCTCAACCGGTCGGCATGGCGATGCCAAAGGCTTTGAATCCTGGGCCGGTGGCATCGCGGATCACTTTTTTCGCGCCGGTTTCACTGCTCTTCTTTTTTGCGGTGCTGCTGCTTACCGCGACGATGCGCTCCATTGACCTGCACCCGATGAACTATTTCTTTCTCGCGTGTGGTTGCTTTGCGTTTCAATTGCTCTTCGCCTATCTGGTGGATCTGATCCCTTTGATTTGGGCGTTCTCGATATCGGCTGCGATTTCACTCGCGTTGGTCTCCGGCTATTTGCGAATGGCTACCGATGCGACTTTCGCACGGGTTGCGGCCATCGCGCAATTCGCCTACATGGTGCTCTTCAGCTACAGCTTCTTTTTCGATGGGTTGACGGGATTGACCATTACCATAGGGGCCATCGTGACGCTCGCATTGCTCATGGCGACCACGGCGCGAGTCAATTGGGCGGAGAAATTTGACATGGGCTCCCGCGTCCGTCCCCCGAAAATCCCGGCTTGAGGCACTGGAACGAATGAAGTGACGGATAAGAATTGTCTTTGACGGGACGAACGGGCAAGACTTGCGGCCCTGTTTAATAAAATGGATTGTCCTGTTAAAAAAGCATTTGTGCTGGCAGCTGGTCTCGGCACGCGCCTGCGGCCTCTTACCTCTGTGCGCCCGAAACCGCTGCTGCCGATCTTTGGGAAACCGGTCGTCACTTTTGCCCTCGATCATCTGCGGTCCATCGGGGTCGCATCCTTCGTGATCAACACGCATCACCTCGCGCCGCAGTTCGACGAGTTTTTCCACACCGGGGAATATGCCGGCTGTCCGGTGAAACTGGTGTATGAGCCCGATGTTTTGGAAACCGGCGGTGGCATCAAAAACGCTGAGCGCTGGATCGGAAACGACCCCTTCATCGTTTACAGCGGTGACATCTTTACAGACATCGATATCGGCGCGCTGGTGGAGGAACATTTCACGCAGAAGAACGATGTGACACTTGCCCTCCGTAAAACAGGTCTCTCCACGAGCATTGCTCTCAAGGACCGGAGGATCGTGGACATCCGGGGAAAATACGGGCAGCCGGGCGAATACGATTTTGCAAACGTATCGGTATGGAATCCGGGGATCTTCCGGCGGATTCCGGCGGAGAGGAAGATTTCGTTCGTTCCTGTGCTCGTGGATTGGATCGAGCAGGGTGGGCGTATCGGCGGCCTCGCGCTGGAAGATCGGCAATGGTTTAATATCGGCTCGCGCAATGAGTATCTCGGTGTCCATCGCTATATCGCTGAGAAATCCTGGCGACCTTCCTATATCACCGCGCAGGATTGGCCGGTCGCAATCAGCCCCGCCGCCTCGATTGCTCCATCCGCGCGACTGGAAGGCTTTTGCGCTGTCGGCGGGGATTGTGTGCTCGGCGAGAACGCGGTGATTGAGGATTCGATCCTCTGGCCTGGAACGAAGGTGGCCGCTGGCGCGCATCTCAGGGGTTGCGTCGTGGCGGGAAGTGTGGTCATTTCCGGCGGACACGATAACGTGGACTTTACAGACACCCCATGAGCTTGGAAAAACTAATACTTCAGACACAGGAAAAATTTCCGGAATGCTGCCGCGACCGTGTCGAGATTTCACCCTTGGAAAAGGGCGGATCGGACCGGAAATTTTACCGCATCTCCATGGGGGATGAGAATCCCGTGATCCTCGTGAAATACTCCAGCCAGAAGGAGGAAAACCGCCACTACGTTTCCATCGCGCAATTCCTGGGGAAAACAGGCGTCAACGTTCCCCGCATTTATTTTCACGATGAAACCGAGGGGTTGATCTGGATGGAAGATCTCGGCGAGGTCGATCTCTGGGAGCATCGCGAGGAACCATGGTCGCAACTCTCCCTCCTTTATCGCAGCGCTCTCGACCAGGCGCGGCTGTTGCACACACGCGCCCATGTTTCTCCAGGGCGCTCCAGCTTGCAGCTTCAAAAGGAGTTCAACGCCGAGCTTTATCTCTGGGAACAGAATTACTTTTTCGAAAACTGCCTCGGCCGCTGGTTCAAGGTGGATCAAGCTATCATCGACTCCCATCAGCACGGCTCCCTGGAAAACATTACAACGGAACTTGCCTCGCTCCCCCGGGTTTTATTGCATCGCGATTTCCAGTCGCAAAACATCATGATCAAGAACGGGGATGCATTCCTTATTGATTTTCAAGGGCTCCGCCCCGGCCTGGCCCAGTACGACCTTGCGTCACTTATTTACGATCCCTACGTCACGCTTACCGAACCGCAGCGCAAGGAACTTCTCGATTACTACATCGGCAAGAGCATTGATGAAGGAGTCGCGGTTGATGTCAATTTTCACCGCGTTTTTGATCTCTGTGCCGTGCAGCGGCTCATGCAGGCACTGGGCGCTTACGGCTACCTCGGGCTGGTGATGTCCCGTGAAACTTTCCTGGGTCATATTCCACCTGCGCTCAAATCCTTGAAGCTGGTTGTCTCCCGCGTTCCTGAGTTGCAGGGCCTTGGAGTGCTGTTGGATAGTATCCAATAAGCGCCAGCAAGTTGCCATGGGACGGGAGTGGGCGATGGTAGAGGCTGTATATGATACCTTTTTCCATTCTTGATCTTTCCCCGATTGCCGAGGGAGCGACAGCCGGGGCGGCGCTGCGTAATTCGCTCGATCTCGCGCAGCATGCGGAGAAATGGGGCTACCATCGCTACTGGCTTGCGGAGCACCACAACTTTGCTGGAATCGCAAGTGCAGCAACCTCGGTGGTGATCGGTTATGTGGCGGGCGGCACCAAGACGATTCGCGTGGGCTCGGGAGGCGTGATGCTGCCGAACCACTCACCGCTGGTGATTGCGGAGCAGTTTGGCACGCTGGCCTCGCTCTATCCGGACCGCATTGATCT
>JBAVPB010000175.1:0-4527 GCA_049692655.1 Chthoniobacteraceae bacterium
CAAAAGTTTCTGTGGGCGGCCTCGGCGCCGCTTCCAGCGAAACAGGAGCAACGATCAAAAACCCACGCTACAAAAAAATCGGCGGAGACATGCTTGTATCCGGCGAAGTGGAATATCCGTAATCACAATTTTTTCGGCTGCGTGATGTGCGGATCACGCAGGTAGATCGGCTCGAGATTATCCCGCGCGCTGATGCCGCGCACCATTTCCGCGAGCCGCGCGAGTCTTTCCGCCGATGGAAAACAAATTTGCAAATCCGGAAATTCGTCGATCGAAGCAGAGGTCAATACCGGTAGGTTTTCGTGCTCCTTGAGTGCGGCTTTCAGTTCTGCTGAATCCAGCAGCATCGGCCCTGAAACGCATTCGCCATCATCAATCACAGCAAAATAAAATGTGTCCCGCCGCGCATCTCCGACAAACGAGTATTTCCGGGCCGTCGTTTCCAAGGCAAGGATCGACGGCATGCCGATCATCTTTGCTTTTGTGGCAAACTCCAGCCCGACAGCTGCAGCGATGGCAATACGCACACCGGAGTAGGAACCGGGTCCAAGCCCGACGACGATCTGGTCCCAATGCGGCACAATATCGCGGGCGCGCTCCAGGCTCGCAAACAATCCCGCCCCATGTCCCCGGTCCGCCATGAATCGCTCCGAAAGAAGAATGCGCCCGTCCTCGGACAACGCGAGGCTGCCGTTCCCGGTGGATGTTTCGATTGCGAGCGTGATCATGGCGTTTCGATCTCCCTCAAGTCGCCGTCCAGTGCCCGCAGGCGTATCCATCGCGCGCCTGCGGGAATGATCTCTGCAAACTTGTCGGCCCATTCGATGACTGTGACGCCGGAGGACTCCAGATATTCGTCGAGCCCGATCTTCAGCACTTCTTCGGCGGTATCGAGGCGGTAAAGATCGACGTGATAAAGCGGGAAGCGCCCTCCTTGATATTCGTGGATGAGCGTGAACGTGGGGCTCGTGACTTCCGACGCAACACCGAGCCCCGACGCGAGTCCTTTAACCAGATGCGTCTTGCCCGCGCCGAGATCGCCCGCAAGCGCGAGAACGTCTCCCTTTTTCAACGAGGAAGCGATCTTCTGCCCGAAATCAAACGTCTCCGCCGGACTATGCGAAATGATCGTAGCCATGAGATTTCAGGGTTGCGGGTTCGAAATTCCGGCTCAAGTCGCCGATATGCGTGAGCCGAAGTTTCGGAAAACGTTTTTTCCATGCGGTTTCCAAGCGTGCGGCGTCCCGTGGTGCAATTGCAAAAAGAAGCTCATAGTCCTCGCCATCCGCCAGCGCATTTTGCGTCGTGCAGCCCTTGGTGAGCGGGATTTTCTCCTCATAAACCATGAACCCTGTATTGCTCGCCTGCGCAAGTCTGGGAAGATCCGAGCCAAGCCCATCGCTCAAGTCCATCATCGCGTGGACCGGAAATTTTTTCGCAAGCCATTGCGCCTCTTCAACGCGCGGCGTGAAAGTGAGATGCTTACCGCGGATCGAGCCGCCGAGCATACCCGTCACATAGAGCCGGTCGCCCGGCTGCCCGCCTGAACGTGTTATACAATGTTTACTATCTACCGTGCCTGTCAGTGCTATGGAACAAAAAAACGCCCCGGGCGATCGCGCAGTCTCCCCACCCACGATGCTTACGCCAAATTTGTCCGCAATGCCGCTCAACCCCTTGTAAAAACCCTTCAGCCATGTGACCTCCATGTCCGCCGGAATGCCAAGGGTTACCAACCCATACCAACCCTTACCACCCATCGCGGCCATGTCGCTCAGGGCACGCCCAAGTGCTTTTCGCCCCACTTTTTTCGGGTCGGCATTTTTTAAAAAATGAACGCCCTCAATGATGCAGTCCGTTTTCAGAAGTTGCCATTGCGCGTCCGTCTTGCGCCCGATCACCGCACAGTCGTCGCCGATCCCCACACGCACGTCGCGCCCTGCCGCGAGTCGCTGCGTCAGTTCCCGCACGAGCCGGTCTTCACCATAGCCAGCCAGTTTCATAGCGGGACGTGATGCGCCGCATAGAATAGCAGCAGCAGGTTGGTCAGGTTAAAGAGGCTGTGCATGCAAATGTTCACGAGTAGGGATCCTGTGAATTCATACGCGATCGTAAAACAAACCGCGAGCAGGAACAGCGATGGCAGCGAGCTTTCATTCAGGTGGATCGCCGCAAACAGCCCCGCATTGATCAGGGTTGCTCCCGCAATGCCCGTGTAACGCTTCAACACTCCATGAAAGTAACCGCGAAAAATAAATTCCTCCACCATGGGCGCAAAGAACACGGCCATCACCACGGTCGTAATAATTGCCGCATAATCAGACCGCGACGTGGCATTGAGAAAATACTTTACCAACTCCTGCGGCTGGGCATCCTCACCGAGTAGTTTTTGTGTTACTGCGCTTGCGCTGCCGATCAGCGGATAAGCCGCGAGCATCAGCAGGACCGCAATGCCCGCAAATTTTGGGAAACCCACCCGCCGGATGCCAAACTGCGCGATCACATCGATCCCCCTGAAATACAAGAATGAGCAAATGGCCGTGACGACGAACAGAAAGACCATCACCCCGCTGGTGATATCTTCCGCTTTCACCGGTTTAGGCGGAGCCTGCATCCCGCGTATGATCGCAGTGACAAACCACACACCCAGCAGACCACCCGCAAGAAGATCGGGGGGGCCAAAATTAGCAGTAACAACCTTGCCTCCCTCTTTTGCGATCCTGTGGATTAATTTGCCGTAAACGGCCACGCTGACAATCACCAGAACGACGCCGGCCACAGCCAGCGCCATCATCAGCAACGGAGAAATTTCTGCTGCGGAATCCAAGTGTTATTGCGCGTAGAAGCTGGGCAGCATGTAGAACCTGCCGGATTCCAGTGGAGGCAGGACTTTTTGCGCGAGATTGATCTCGATCTTCGATTGCTCCGATTGTCCGAGCATCTGCAATAGCTTTCCAAGCTTGAAGCCCGGTTGGTATCTCACCACCGCTGCTCCGGGTGCATTGCCGAGTTCCCGTGCCTTTGCAAAGGCATCCTCGATCTGCCCGAGCTGGTTGATCAGTTTGTCATCGAGTGCATCCTTGCCGGAAATCACACGGCCATCAGCGATGCCATCGCGCAAGCCCTGCTCAGGCAGTTTGCGTTCATCCGCGACGATCTTCACAAATTTCCCGTAGGTCTCTTTTATCATGTTCTGGATGTAATCCTTCTCTTCATCCGTCATGTCGCGCGATCCGCTCATCATATCCTTGAATTTGCCACTTTTGAACACAACAGGCGACACACCGATCTTTCCCATCAGATCCTTATAGTTCACCGTCTCCATGATCACCCCGATGCTACCCGTGAGCGTCGTCTCATTGGCGATCAACCACGATCCGCCACACGAAATATAATACCCACCCGAGGCCGCAAGCGACCCCATGTAAATGACCACCGGTTTCTTCGCGCGTGCATTTTTCACCGCATTGTAGATCACATCCGAGGCGGTGACCTCTCCGCCGGGCGAGTCGATGTTCAGCACGATCGCTTTTACCCGGTCATCATCCACCGCCTGCCGCAGCGCTATTTTGATATCGTCCACCATCGTCTCACCCAGTGATCCCGAGACGGAGGAACTGATCAATCCGCGCAGACCGATCAGTGCAATTTTGTCCGTGGATGCGCCCGAGGCCGATTCCACCATCGTTTCGCCAAATTCCGGCAATTCATGGGAAACGACGCGCCCACCGGTAAACTTGTTGCTTCGTCCGGCGATCAATATCAGGTTCACCAGCCCGCTCAGGCAAAGCAGGAGGAAAAGGGCAATCCCGATGCATCCAAACCGTTTGTTGCTCATAGTCCGGGAAGTTGCAGGATATTGGCATTCAATACAAGTGATGTTTTTTACAGACTTCCCCGGGACTCCGGCTATGATATTGCCACCGAAACAGCAGCGAGCCCCTCAGATATCTCTATTATGGAAAATCCCGAAGTCCCGATGGAACAAGTCCACGAACACATCGAACACCACGCCGAGGGAGCCAAGGAGAAATGGGTTTCCATGGTGGCCTTGAGCACCGCGGTCCTTGCCGCCCTCGCCGCTGTCTGCTCCATGCTTGCCGGCGGTCATGCAAACGAGGCCATGGTCAGCCAGATCAAATCTTCCGACCAATGGAACTTTTACCAGGCAAAAGGCATCAAGGCCGGCCTCGTAAAGACACGCATCGAGCTTTTGAGCGCCCTCGAGCATGGCCAGCCCGACGCTGCCGCGCAAAAGCTCAACGCCGCTGATGAGGAAAAGCTCAAGCAATACGATGAACAGCAGGCCGACATCAAAAAAGAAGCCGATGACGACCAGAAGGAAGCCGCCACCCATCTCACCACGCACGAGATACTGTCCCGTGGAGTCACCATGTTCCAGATCGCCATCGCCGTGGGCGCGATTTCTGTCCTCACGAAAAAGCAGATGTTCTGGGCCGTCAGCCTGCTGTTTGGCCTGGCTGGAGTTTTCTTTTTCATCCAGGGATTATTGACGCATTGAAGCCC
>JBAVPB010000176.1:0-20333 GCA_049692655.1 Chthoniobacteraceae bacterium
GAAAAATTCGACGCCACCCGGCCGGTGAGCATCGCGATGGCATGTTCGAACTGCGCGCGCGCCACGCCGATGTTGGTCGCGGCGGCCTGCACGTTTTGCAGTGTGTTTTCTGCCTCCACCACCGAGATTTTGTCGGTGATTCCCGTGTCGAATTGGGCCTTGTTGTAGTCGAGCGCCTTCTTGTCCGCGACCACCGTGTCGTTGAAAAGCTTTTGCAGCGAATCCTGCCCGCGGATCTGGAAATAGAACACGGCCAGTGCGGTCTGCTCCGTCAGCCGTTCGTTCTCCAGGTCGGCGGCGCTCAGCTGGGCATTGTATTGGGCGTTGCGGATCGCGTTGCGCACCTTGCCCCAGAGGTCGGGTTCCCACGAGAGATCCACGGCGGTGATGAGCGCGGTGGCCGGCGAGGCCAGCGGCACCTTGGAACGCGTGGCCGAGCCGTTCAGGGTAAGCGTCGGGTAAAGCTGGGAATCCGCCTCGGCGATCAAGGCGCGCGCCTGCATGAAGTTCTCGAAGGAGACCTTGATGTTCTGGTTGTTGATGTTGAGGTCATCCTCCAGCGCATTCAGTTCAGGGTCGTGGAATACCTTCCACCACGCCCCGCGCAGCATCGCATCGTCGGGGTGGGCGACCTTCCAGTTTTTGGATTCCTTGAAATGTCCCGGCGCCTCCTTGTATGCCGCGGAGAGATTTTCGTTGGTGCCGGCCGGCTGGTGGTATTTTGGCCCGACCATGCAGCCGGACTGGAGGCAGAGCATCGCGCACAGGCCGATCCGGATTGTTTGCCGGCCGAAATTCACCGGCCCGTGGTTCTTGGTATTGAAATTCTTATGCATCGATTGGGATGGCCTCGCCTCCATGGTGAAATACGTCATGTTTCTTTCCTTTTGTCCACATCCGGATTCTGTCAAACATTAGATAAACAACCGGGGTGGTGTAAAGTGTCAGTAGCTGGCTAACGATCAGCCCTCCCACGATGGTGATGCCGAGCGGCCGGCGGAGTTCCGCCCCCGTGCCGGTCCCGAGCGCCAGCGGCAGCGCGCCAAACAGGGCGGCCATGGTCGTCATCAGGATCGGGCGGAAACGCAGCAGGCACGCCTCAAAAATGGCGTCGGCAGGCCCCTTCCCCTCGTTCCGCTCCACTTGCAGCGCAAAATCGATCATCATGATGGCGTTCTTTTTCACGATGCCGATCAGCAGCACGATGCCGATGATGGAGATCAGGTTGAGGTCCATCCCAAAGAGCATCAATGCCAGCATGGCGCCCACGCTGGCCGAGAACAGGGTCGTCATGATCGTGATCGGATGCACCAGGTTTTCGTACAAAATCCCGAGTACGATGTAAACCGCAAGCAGCGCCGTGATCACCAGGATCGGCATCGTGGTCAGCGATTGCTGGTAGGCCAGCGCCGTGCCAGCAAAGAAGCCGTGGATCGAGTCGGGCGTTCCCATCTTCTTTTGCATGGCGAGGATCAGGGCTGTCGCATCGCTCATGGCCACACCCGGCGCAAGATTGAAAGAGACTGTCACGGAGGGGAACAGTCCGGTGTGGTTGATCGCGAGCGGGATTGTGTTGGCCTGTTCTTTCGCCACTGCAAAAAGCGGGATGTGGCTGCTGCCGGACGAGGCCAGGTAAACGCTGTTGAACCCCTCCGGGGTCTGCCAGTATTTGGGCGCCACTTCGAGGACGACATAATATTGGTTCAACTGTGTGTAGATGACCGAGACCTGCGACTGGCCAAATGCGCTGTAGAGCGCCGAGTCGAGTTGCTGCACGGTAAGTCCGAGCTTGGCGGCCGTCACACGGTCATAGGTGAGCAACTGGTCGCGCCCGCCATTCTGCTGGTCGGTGTTCACATCCTGCAGGCCCGGTATTTTTTTCATTTCTTTCAGCAGGATCGGTCCCCATTTTTTAAGGTCCTGTGCGCTGTCGGACTGGAGCGTGTACTGGTACGTCGCGCTGCTGCCGCGACCGCCGATTCGCAGATCCTGCGAGGCTTGGAGAAATACCGAGGCGACCGGCAGATGGTTCAATTTCGGACGCAGGCGGTTGATGATGTCGAATGCCGAAATCTTGCGCTCGGCGAGTGGTTTGAGCGAAATATAAACGAAGCCGGTGTTGGTCGCGCCGTTGCCACCGGTGAACATGATTGCGTTTGCCACGGCATCATCCCCATGGATCACCTTGCCGATCGCCTGGATGGAGTTGTTCATCGCCGTGTAGGAGGAATCCTGCGGACCCTGGACGCCCCCGGAGATCGCCCCGGTGTCCTGCAACGGGAAAAATCCCGTGGGCATTTTGGCGGCCAGCACGACATTTAGCACGATCGTCAGGAAAAGCGCGATGAGGGTGATTGCCGGGTTCTCCAGCACCCACTCAAGGCTCTTGCGGTAGAGGGACAGGATCCAGTCGAAGCAACGTTCGCTGGCATTGTAAAGCCAGCCATGTTTTTTGTTATGCTCGTTCTTCAGCAGGTACGCGCACATCATCGGGGTCGTGGTCAGCGAGATGACCATCGACACGAGGATGGCTGTCGAGAGGGTGACGGCGAATTCCCGGAACAGGCGGCCTACGATCCCTCCCATCATGAGGATGGGGATGAACACCGCGATGAGCGAAATACTGATGGAGAAAATGGTGAACCCTATTTCCTCCGCCCCCTTGAGGGCCGCGGCAAACGGCTTCATGCCGGCCTCCATGTGGCGCGTGACATTTTCCATGACGACGATCGCGTCATCCACCACGAACCCCGTCGAAATCGTCAGGGCCATCAGGGAAAGGTTGTCGATGCTGTATCCGCAGAGATACATGATCGCGCATGTGCCGAGCAGCGATACCGGCACGGCGACGCCCGGGATCAGTGTCGCCCGGCCGTTGCGCAGGAAGATGAATACCACGGCCACCACGAGGAAAATGGAAAGGAGCAGTGTCTTCTCGACATCGCTCACCGAGGCGCGGATCGTGGTGGTGCGGTCCAGCACGACCGTGATGTCGATCCCTGCCGGTATGGATGCCTTGATCGAGCCGATCTGCGCCCGCAACCGGTCCACCGTGTCGATGATATTCGCCCCGGGCTGGCGGAAGATGATGACGACGATGGCCCGTTTCCCGTTCAGATATCCGCCGGCGCGGACATTCGCCACCGAGTCTGTGACCTCCGCGACATCCGACAGCCGGATGGCCGCCCCATTGTTGTGGCCTATGATCAGAGGCTTGTAGTCGGCCGCCTTTGAAATCTGGTCGTTGGTGATGATATCCGCGGTCACATGCCCGTCCGAGATCTGGCCCTTGGCGAGGTCGGAATTTTGCAGGCTCAGCACCGATTGCACGTTCGCCATGCTGAGCCCGTAGCTGGCCAGTTGCGCCGGGTTGACATCCACGCGCACCGACGGCAATGCGCCGCCCCCGGTGCTCACCTGGCCCACGCCCTGGATCTGCGACAGCTTTTGCTGGATGACGGTCGAGGCCTCGTCATAAAGCTTGGCCGGGCCGTACTTGTCCGAGGTCAGGCCAAGGATCATGATCGGCGCATCCGCGGGGTTGACCTTGCGGTACGTCGGGTTCGACGGCAGGTTGGCGGGCAGGTACGTGCGTGCGGCATTGATGGCGGCTTCGACGTCGCGCGCTGCGCCGT
This sequence comes from Chthoniobacteraceae bacterium, assembly GCA_049692655.1. Lineage (GTDB taxonomy): Bacteria > Verrucomicrobiota > Verrucomicrobiia > Chthoniobacterales > Chthoniobacteraceae > DASZPK01. Next base: position 3,636 of record JBAVPB010000176.1, read on the forward strand.
CGATGTTGCGGCTGAGGTCAAACTGGATCGTGATCGACGTGGTGGCGAGGGAGCTCGCCGATGTCATTTCCGTGACTCCGGCAATATGCCCGAGCTGCCGCTCCAATGGCGTGGCGACGGACGATGCCATGATTTCCGCGCTCGCTCCCGGCAGGCTGGCGCCGACCGCAATGGTGGGAAAATCCACCTGCGGCAGTGGCGATACCGGCAGCACCCTGAATGCGATGGCCCCGGCAAGTCCCATCGCCACGGTGATCAGCGTGGTGGCAATCGGCCGGTTGATGAACGGTGCGGAGATGTTCATGCAGGCTCTGCGTTTTCCGTCACGGTCCCGGTCTCCGGCTTGGCTGGTTTGCGCGAGAAGCGTTTGGAGAGGTTGTCAAAAAAGATGTAGATGACGGGCGTGGTGTAAAGCGTGAGCACCTGGCTGAAGATCAGCCCGCCGACCATCGCGATTCCGAGGGGGCGGCGCAGTTCCGAGCCGATGCCCGTGCCGCATGCCAGGGGCACGCCGCCGAGCAGCGCTGCCATGGTGGTCATCATGATCGGGCGAAACCGCAGCAGGCAGGCTTCGTAAACCGCATCCGTCGCGCTCAGCCCGCGCTGCCTCTCGCCCTCAAGGGCGAAATCGACGATCATGATGCCGTTTTTCTTCACGATGCCGATCAGCAATACGAGGCCGATGATGGCGACCACGCTCAAATCCTGGTGGAAAAGGATCAACGCGATGAAGGCGCCGACCCCTGCGGATGGGAGCGTGGAGAGAATGGTGATCGGGTGGATGAAGCTTTCGTAAAGAACGCCGAGCACGATATAGACCGTGACCAGGGCGGCCAGGATGAGGATCGGTTCATTGGAAAGCGAGGCTTCAAATGACGCCGCAGTCCCCTGGAATCCGACCTGGAGGCTGGCCGGCATTTTCATGTCCTTTTGCACTTTTTCTACTGCCGAGATCGCATCGCCCAGGGAGGCGGTCGAGGCAAGGTTGAAGGATGCGGTGATCGCCGGGAATTGCCCTTGATGATTGATGGAAAGTGGCTGTTTCGTTTTTTCGAAATGCGTGAATGCGCTCAATGGCACCTGGTTGCTCACATTCGAACTGGTCGAACCGGCCGAGCCCGCTCCGGTGCTCGCGATTTTTCCGTCGATCGCATTCTGCGGCGGGGCCAGGAAATTGCTGGATGGGGAATAAAGCGCCGAGCCGGTGAGGGCATTGGAGCCCGCGGAGGGCGATCCGGATGCGGAAAACGAGGTGGAGGCGCCGGCGCCGCTTGCACCGTTGGAAGCATTCGCCAGGAGATAGATCTGATTCAGGTTTTCCGGCTCCAGTTGGAACTGCGGCTGGACTTCCAGCACCACATGGTACTGGTTGACCTGCGTGTACATGATGTTGATCAACCTCTGGCCAAAGGCGTCATACAGGGTGTTGTCGATCGTGGTCGGCGCGATGCCCAGCCGCGAGGCGGTGACGCGGTCGATCATGAGCGAGAGGACAAGCCCTCCCGGCTGCTGGTCGGTGGCGACTCCCTCCAGCTCGGGCAATTGTTTCAGGCGGTCCACGAAACGGTTGGTCCAGTCTTCCAGTTCGGTGGCATCGGGATCCTCAAGCGTGTACTGGAATTGCGCGCGGCTTACCCGGTCATCGACCGAGATGTTCTGCACGGGCGCCATGAACAGGTGGATTCCCTGCACCTGCTCCAGGCTTTTGTCGAGACGGCGGATGACATCCGAGGCGCTGAGATCGCGGTTCTCAAGCGGCTTGAGGTTGATCGACATACGGCCGCTGTTGATCGTCATGTTCGTGCCGTCCGCCCCGATGAATGACGAAAGGCTTTCCACGGCGGGATCTTGCAGGATGATCTTTGCAAGCTCCTGCTGCTTCTTGGCCATCGCTTTTGATCCGATTTCCGGCGGTGCCTGTGTGATTCCCTGGATCACACCGGTGTCCTGCACCGGGAAAAAGCCTTTTGGGATGATGATGTAGAGAAAAACCGTGAGGCAAAGCGTGGCCAGCGCCACGAGCAGCGTGATTCCCTGGAAGCCGAGCACGAATTTGAGCGTCCGGCCGTAAAAGGAGATCATGCTTTCAAAAACATGCTCCGACGCCTTGAAGAATTTCCCCTGTTTCTCCTTCGGGTTGTGCTTCACGATGCGAGAGGTCATCATCGGGGTCAGCGTCAGCGAAACAACCGCTGAAACGACGATCGTCACGGCAAGTGTCACGGCAAATTCCCGGAAAAGGCGCCCGACCACGTCGCCCATGAACAGCAGCGGGATCAGCACGGCGATGAGCGATACCGTGAGCGAGAGAATCGTAAAGCCGATCTGTTCCGCTCCCTTGAATGCCGCTTCCATCGGCGATTCTCCTTCTTCGATGTACCGGGAGATATTTTCGATCATCACGATGGCGTCATCCACCACAAACCCGGTGGAGATCGTCAGGGCCATGAGTGAAAGGTTGTCCAGGCTGTAGCCAAGGGCATACATGACCGCGAAGGTTCCGACCAGCGAGAGCGGCACTGCTACGCTGGGGATGATGGTTGCCCAGATATTGCGCAGGAAGAGGAAGATGACCATCACGACCAGCGCAATGGTCAGCACCAATTCAAATTCCACGTCGGAGACGGACGCCTTGATCGAGGTGGTGAGATCGGTCAGCGTGGTGACCTTGATGCTCGCCGGCAGGTTGGCCTCGAGCTGGGGCAGCAGGTCCTTGATGCTCTGCACCACATTGATCGTATTGGCGCCGGGCTGGCGCTGCACGTTCAGGATGACTGCCGGGGTCTGGTTCATCCATGCCGCCTGCCCGTTATTTTCGATCCCATCGACGACATTCGCGACATCCGTAAGCATCACCGGCGCTCCGTTGCGGTAGGCGACGACTACTTTTTTGTAATCCGCGCTGGTGACCAGCTGGTCGTTGGCGTCGATCTGGAAATCCTGGCGCGGCCCGTCGAAGTTTCCCTTGGCCGCGTTCACGCTGGTCTGGGTCAGGGCGGTGCGCAGGTCCTCGAGACTGATGCCGTAGGACGTGAGCGCGGTCGGGTTGGCCTGGATGCGGACAGCCGGTTTCTGGCCGCCGCTGATGCTTACAAGGCCCACACCGCTGATCTGTGCAAGCTTGGGCGCAAGGCGGGTATCGACGAGGTCTTCCACCAGCGAAAGCGGCATGGCGTCCGAGGTGATTGCCAGTGTCAGCACCGGTGCATCGGCCGGGTTCGTCTTGTTATAAATCGGCGGCGCCGGAAGATTCGCCGGCAGCAGGCTTTGGGAGGCGTTGATGGCCGACTGCACCTCCTCCTCCGCCACGTCGATGTTCAGGCTGAGATTGAATTGCAACACCACAACCGAGGTTCCGGCGGAACTGGTCGAGGTCATCTGGTTCAACCCGGGCATCTGCCCGAATTGGCGCTCCAGGGGCGCTGTCACCGTGGTAGCCACCACCCGCGGGCTTGCTCCCGGGTAAAACGTGACGACCTGGATGGTGGGATAATCAACCTGCGGCAGCGCGGAAACGGGGAGCTGTTTGTACGCGACGATACCAACCAGGAAGATCGCGGCCATCAGCAGGGAAGTTGCGACGGGCCGCTCGATAAAGGGGCGGGATGGACTCATGAGCCTTTGCTGGTGCTGTCGCCGTTGCTGTCACCCTTGCCTTTGCCGCCTTGCTTGTGTTCACCAGTGGCGGATTTGTCCCCGGGCTTGTCGTTCGCCACGGAAATTTTGCTTTTATCCTGCAGCTTGTCGAAACTGCTGTCCGCCAGCACGTCTCCGGGATTGATCCCATCCACCTGCGTGAGCCCGTTGTCGGTGACGCCGGGTTTGATGTTCTGCACGGTGACTGCGTCGTCCTTGACCACATAGACAAACGAGACCTGCCCGTTTTGCTGGATCGCCGCCGAGGGGATCAGGGTCACGTCTTTCAGGGTTTCAACCAGAAGGCGCGTGTTGACGAACTGGTTTGGAAACAACGCGGAGTCTTCATTTGGGAACAAGGACCGCACTTTCACCGTCCCGGTGGTGGTATCGACCTGGTTATCCAGCGCCACCATCTCACCGGTCGCGATTTTTTTCAGCGCGGAGCGGTCGAGGACATCGACGGCAAGCTTGGAATCCTTGCGAAGCTGGGTCTGCACCTGGTCGAGGTTGTCCTCCGGGATGGTGAAGACCACGGTGATCGGCTGCAGCTGGGTGATGACCACGAGCGGATTTGCGCCGCTGCTCGAGGCCGATACGCCTCCGGCCACCAGGTTGCCCGGATCGACAAGGCGAAGGCCCACGCGGCCGGAAATGGGAGCCTTGATATGGCAGTATTCGACCTGGATCTGGTCAAACTGGACCGTCCCTTGGTCGTTTTTTACCGTGCCTTCATTTTGCAACACCAGTTTCTCCTGGTCATCGAGGATCTGCTTGGAGACGGCATTGCGCGCCCATGCGGCGCGGTAACGGTCGAGGTCCATCTGCGCCTGTCCCAGCAAATTCTGGTCGCGTTCCAGCACCCCCTGCGCCTGCAAAAGCGTCGCCTGGTATTGCCGGTCATCGATATCGACCAGCGGATCACCCTTTTTGACGAGCTGCCCTTCCTGGAAATTCACCGCGACGACCACTCCCGTCACCTGGCTGGATATGGACGCTGTGTAAACCGGCGTTACCGTACCGATGGAATCAATATAAACACCGATGTCGCCCTTTTTTGCCGTGGCCGTCGTGATCGGGATCGGCCCCGTCGCGCCGCGTCCCCCTTTTTTCGGCTCCTGCTTTTTGCCGAGGATCAGGTAAAGTCCGAACCCGAAAAGCGCAAGCAGCACGACCCAGATGATGATTTTCAACAAGCATCCTTTCGGTTTTTTTTGGAATGTCGCGCGATCCCGGTATGCCTGGCTTTCGAGGGATGGTGGATTTTTGCCTTCGTCTTGCTGTGACATGTTTTTTTGGAATTAAGGGAGTGCGCCTGAAATGGAATCTGAAAATAGGTCAGGCATTGAATCTTTCAAACGGGAATTTGTTAAGAAATGGTTAATATTTGGCCCGGTTTAAGAGTAAAATGATTATTAAAACATCGTGTGACAAGTATGTTCCGGATGGGTGTTTTTGCCAGGGCTAATCAACCCTTGCCAACCCTCACCAACCTTCAGCTCTCAAAGAAGAGGTGACAAAAGCCTCCTTGTCGGTTAGATAATTAAATAAAGTGAGTGTCTCCTATTACGGTGAATTTAATCAACGCAAACCGGAGGGCGTCTGGCATTTTCTCAACCGGCTGCTCATCCTCCTCATCGTACTGGCATTCATCACCGGCATCATCTGCGCCTTCCTGCCCATGCTCCATCTCCAGCGCGCCCAGATCGATCGCGACGAAAATTTGAAGAAGGAACTCGACGCCCAAAAGGCAATCCTCGCCCTGCGCACCCGCCAGGTCAGCCTCTTGAAAAATGATCCCGGCTACGTGGAAACGCTCACCCGCGACCGCCTCGACATGATGAAGCCCGACGAAACGATCTTCCGCCTCGAGCAGGCCACTCCCGCCCCGCTGAAATCACGCGCGCACTCGCAGTAACATCCGGCTGCAAATCGCGCCTCAAGCCAAAGCCGTGCGGTAGCCGTATTTCTTCCCCAGTTCCAGGCATTGCCGCGCGCTTTTTATTCCGTCCGAGCACGAGGTGCGGCTGAGCGAAGCCGCCGCCGCGCAGACACCCGTGCGGAGACATTCCTGCATCGGTTTTCCGTCGTGGAGCCCCAGCAGCACGCCCGCCGCAAAAGCATCGCCCGCCCCCGCCGTCCCCTCGATTGCCTTCTGCGGCACCTTCACGCTCCCCTGCTTGAAATTCCTGCCATCCGGGCTCGCCGCAAACGCGCCCCCGGGAAAATGAATGATCACCCAGTCCTGCACGCCTTCAGCCAGCAGCTTCTTGGAAGCCTTTACCAGCGCATCCTTGTCCGGCTTTCCATCCGTGCGCCGGATCTGGATGCCCGTGGTGCGTTCCGCCTCCAGTTCGTTCAGGAAACAGTAATTCGTAAAACGCAACGCTGGCCGCACGATTTTTGAAAACCGGTCGCCATCCTCGCTCACCACATCGACGCACGTTTTCAGCCCGGCATCCTGCGCCTTTTTGAGTATGCTCGCCGCCACCGTGCCGAACCGCGCATGCGGCTTGTCCAGCTCATCGAGCAGCAGCAGATAGCCAAGGTGGAAAATCCTAGCCGTGGATGCGCTGAAATCAAAATGATTCGCAGCCAGGAACGCATTCGCCCCCCGCTGATGAAAAAACGTCCGCCTCCCCGTGCTCTTCACCGTCATCACATCCGTGTAGGAAGTATGCGCCGTCTCATGTGTGTGAAGCTGCTCCGCGCCGATGCCGTGTTGCGCGCAAACCTCGCGCATCCACGCGCCGTCCGCATCGTTGCCAACAAGCCCGATGCCGTTGAGCGGAAACTTCGCGCCGAGTTTTGCAAGATCGACGAGGATATTGAACGGCGACCCGCCGTTACCCGCGGATTCGCCCAGGATATTCGCCAGCGCATCCTGCGTGGGATACGTGTCGATCACCTTGAGCTTGTCCACGATCCAGTTTCCTCCGGCGAGGATTCCGGAGCGTGGCGTCGATGAAATTGCGGATGGGCGAGGGGATGGTGACATTGAAAAATTCCGCCTCAGGAAGCCTTCTCGCTCAACAACCGCAACAGTGGCGCCTCATCTTCCTCGATGCCGGGATAACGCCCGATATCCGGATTCACAAAAAAATTGTCATGCAAATCATCATTGGCCGTCGAAACCTCGCCGATGATGCACTCCTCCGATCCGGGGTAAAACTCATGGTAAACCCCCGGCGTCAACCGCACCCGTTCACCCGCTTGCAGCACAATCACATCGCCGCTCGTAACCTCTCGCCACGCATTGTTCACGCTCACGCGGAATTTCTGACCCGCGCATTTCGAAGGCTCATCCGCCCACACCTGCACACGCAGCTCACCCCATCGCGAAATGATGTCCTCTTTCTTTTTCTTGTGCGTATGCGACGGAGTCGTCATTCCCTTTTGCGCGTACATCAGCTTTTCGCAATACTCCGTTTCCTCCGCGAGATTCACCAGCACGAGCCCGTATCGACGGTGATCGCCCAGCCCGAAATCCGTCACATCCCAGCGCGGCTGCGGTGGCAATGTCCACCCATGCTCCGCAAAACACTTCTGCGCATCGCGGATGATTTTGTTGATGTCGCTCCGTTTCATGATTTCAATTCCACTGCGCTCCGGCTCTGGTGCGATTCAAGCGCCGCTGCAAAAAGCGCATGGCTCCGCACAGCCTCAGCCGGCGTCACGCAACCAAAACGTTCTCCCAGCGCCCCCGCGCGTTCCGCAAGGAACGCCGCCCACATTTGCAGGAAACAATCCGGAAATCCCGCCTCAAAAATCCCGCCTGTGATCGTCGGAAACACGCTGTTGAACCCCAGGTCCGTCCGCTGCCAAGTCTGTTCCTTCCCGCGCGCAAATGTCCACAGCGTCTTCGGTTCCTTTGTGGAAAAACGCACGCCGCCATCCGTCCCTAGCGCCTCGAAGAACCATGTGTTCGTCTCTCCCGGTGCGAGCCGCTTCGTCTCCAGCCGCATCGGCACTTCGCGTCCGTCGATCTCCACGTCGCAATGCAGCAGCGCATTGTCCCACGTATCGCACGGCGCCATGCCGCCCTTGCCATCCGGACGTTCCGTGTAGATTTTTTGCAATTGCGCATACACACGCAGCGGCGTCCATCCGAGCCGGAATGGCAGATGCACCGTATGCATGCCAAGATCGCCCATCACGCCGATCTCTCCGCAAAATTTTACCTGCCGCTTCCAGTTCACCGGCTTGGCCGGGTCGAGATCGCTGGAATGGTGGAAGCCCGAGCGAATTTCCAGCAGCCTGCCGAAAGTCCCCGCCTTCGCCGCCTGGAAAGCGCGCAGCGCCCCCGGCAAAAACGGAAACTCCGACGAGCAGCGCACAAACCGCCCGCTCTTCTCCGCAGCATCCGCGATCGTGCGCGCCGCCTTCAAATCAATGCCGAACGGTTTCTCCGCGAGCAAATCCTTCCCCGCGTTCAGCACATCGAGATAAAGCGCCTCGTGCAAATGATGCGGCACCGCCACATACACCACATCCACATCCGGTGACTTCAGCAGTTCTTTATGGTCCGCGGTCAGCAACTTCACCGTCGGGATCTGGCGAAACCACTCGCGCGCCGTCTCGTTCAAATCACACACCGCCGTCAATTCCGCGCGCACGGGAAAATCCTGCAGCACAAACCAGCGCCCGAGCGCCGAGGCGACTTCGCGTCCCATCAACCCGCCGCCGATGATTCCAATCCTTACCGTCTTCGCGCTCATTTCAAGAACCTCCCGGCTTCCACCGCCGTCGCCCCGTCATGCACGATCGCCATCAGCGCGTTGGTGATACCCGCCGGGTTCTGGTGCTGGATCACGTTCCGTCCATACACGATTCCCGACGCCCCCTGTTTGATCAACTCCTCCGTGCGTGCCAGGATCTCGTCGTCCGGCGCCTTGCCTCCACCGCGCACCAGCAGGGGGATTCCGCATGCCGCCTCGATGATCTTGTGGTAAAGCTTTACATCGGCAGTCGGGTCAGCCTTGATCACATCTGCGCCCAACTCCACCGCCTGCCGCACGAGATGCTGGATCTTCACGGGATCGCCATCCACCATGTATCCGCCCTCCTTGGAATTCGGCTGGAACACCAGCGGCTCCACCATCATCGGCATCTGGTATTTGTCGCTCTCATGCTTTAGCCGGATGATGTTTTCAATGCACTGGTCCGTCACGCCCGGAGCGCCCGGGATCTGGAAAAGATTCACGCACATGCACGCAGCATCCACCTGCACAGCCTGCAGCGCCGCATTCTCGATCATCCGGCTGAATGCCACCCCGGGCAGCTCCTTGCCGTACACATTTGCCACATCCGTACGCAACACCAGCGCCGGTTTTTGTTTGCCGGGAATGCTTTGCAAATGCCGCGCCTGGCCGATCGTCAACTGGATCGCGTCCGGCCCCGCCTTCACCAGCGTCTCCACCGCCTTCGCGATGTTTTCGATGCCGGTGAGAAATCCCGGCTGGTTGAAAAATCCATGGTCGATAGCCACGTCAAAACAGCGGCCGGACTTGGGGTTGAAGAGTCGGTTGAGTCGGTATTGTTTCATAAATTAAAGGGCAGGGATTTATTCTTCCGGGGAAACGCGGAGCACCTTCGCCCCGAGATTTTCCACCACGCTGGCATCGGCAGGGGAGAGCAGGGTGGAGGTCACCCATGTGTCGATCTCACCCCAGTGCGCAAACCGCACCGTGGCCGGGTGATTCCACTTCCGCGCGTCCGCGAGGAGAATGCATTTCCTCCTCCGCGTCACAAAAATCTGCTTCACCATCGCCTCGCCGGTCTCGGTCGTGGAGACGCCATCCGGATCCGCTCCCGATGCGCCGATGAAAGCCATATCGACATGCAGGTGTTCCGCCCATTCCACCGCCCCGGCACCCGTGAGCGCGCCGCTGATCGTCCGCAATTCCCCGCCCACGGCCACCACATTCATGCCAGTCCGCCACGCCTCAAAAAGCACCGGCACGGAATTGGTGATGATCTTGATCTCCGGCCTCGGCAGCAGCAGCCGCGCGATCTCCATGCAGGTCGTTCCCGCGTCGATGAATACAGTCCCGCCATCGCCCGCCAACTCCGCAGCCTTCCGCGCAATCGCCCGCTTCTCGGAAAATGCCTCGCCCTTCTTGTGCCGGAACGAAGGCTCGCGCCGCATCGCATTCGGGTGCAGCACCCCGCCATGTACGCGCAGCAGCAGACCCTCCTTTTCCATCTCCGCCAGGTCACGCCGCAACGTCGCCGGGGAAATCTTCAGCGCCTTCTGCAATTCGGTCACCGTGATCCGCTGTTTGCGGGTCACAAGGTCGGAAATGGAGCGATGGCGTTCATGAGCGAACATGAGTGTTTAATAGCAATGCGCTCATTGCTTGTCAAAAGTTTTTTTAAAAATTTCTCCTTACAACAAGACTTGCCCCCTAAAAAGACGCTTCATTCAACGTTGGATATTCGCTCTTATCCCCCCTTTGCGTCCTTCGCGCCCTTTGCGGTAAATTAAAGAATCCGCTTTCATCCTGCCGCTTGCATAATCCCCATTTTGAAATTAAACCATTTCCATGTCCATTGACCTCCAAGCCATTGATACCGAATCGTTGAAGACCCGCGTCGGCGCACTGCGGAGGTATCTTTGACGTCCCGAAACTTCAAACACGCCTCGTAGAGCTCGAGGCCCTCATGTCCGCACCGGATTTCTGGTCAAACCGGGAGCGCGCGCAGCAGCAGGTCGAGGAGGTCTCCCAACTCCGCAACAAGATCAACCCCCTCGTCGCCCTGGAGCGCCAGGTGGATGATCTCGACACGCTCAAAACCCTCACGCTTGAGGAGCCCGATTCCACCGCCCAGGCCAGCGCCGCGAAGGAACTGGAGGGCGAATACGCCAGCACCGTCAAGAACACCGACGACCTCGAGCTCCACTGTCTCCTCGGTGGCGAGCACGATCGCTCAAACGCATTCGTCACCATCCACTCCGGCGCCGGCGGCACGGAATCCTGCGATTGGGCCGACATGCTCCTGCGCATGTACCAGCGCTGGATCGAGCGCCACGGCTTCACCAGCCAGACCGTCGATATCCAGCTCGGCGACGAGGCAGGTATCAAGTCCGCGACTTTCAAGGTGAGTGGCGACTACGCCTACGGTTATTTGCAGACCGAGGTCGGCGTCCACCGCCTCGTCCGCATCTCCCCATTCGATTCCAACAAACGCCGCCACACCTCCTTCGCCAGCGTCGATGTGGTGCCGGAAATGCCGGACGATGCCCCCATCACCATCAACCCCGCCGACATCGATTTCGACACCTTCCGCAGCGGCGGCAAGGGCGGACAGAACGTGAACAAGGTCGAGACCGCAGTCCGCATCGTCCACCGGCCCACCGGCATCGTCGTCGCCTGCCAGGCCGAGCGCAGCCAGTTGCGCAACCGCGAGCTCGCCATGAAGATGCTCATGGCCAAGCTCTACAAGATGGAGCAGGACAAAAAGAGCGCCGAGCTCGACCGCCAGTACGGCGAGAAAGGCGACATCGCCTGGGGCAGCCAGATCCGCAGCTACGTCTTCCAGCCCTACCAGATGATCAAGGACCACCGCACCGGCGTAGAGAGCAGCAACATCCAGGGCGTCATGGATGGCGACATAGACTCCTTCATCCACGGCAAACTCCGCGGCCTCGTCTCCAAAAAGGGAGCCGCCGACGACATCGAGTAAAAAAATTAAAACTTTCTGCAACCCCTGTACGGCCCCGGTGTTTTATCGTCCATGAAACATAAATCCTCCCTCGCGTTAATGGCTGCGGTTCTACTTTTGGGCGCCCCAGCGGCCCTTCTTGCGGACTCCGCACCATCACCGTCACCCGCAGCCGGCGACTCACAGTCCAGCGGCCAGTGCCATCATCATCACCACAAGCATCACCATCAGGATGCCGATACCACAGCATCGCCCTCGCCAAAGCCCTGATCGGCTCGAGGGACGACCAACGGAGAATGGAAACATAACAAAGGCAAAGGTGCCAATACCTCACCCGGTGCTTCTCCTGTAACGTCCGACATCTGGAAAAAAATTAACAATCAAAGGCCGCTGCTGGAAACAGCGCCGGTCTTTGTTTTTTTTGGATGCACACATTGGCTGGCCCAAAGGTGGCGCGTCCTTATCTCAAAAGACGTCCTCCCAACGCGCAAGCGTTGCTTTCTTCGTCCGGGGAGCGCATTCGTCCCGAATGCTGGTTTCGGCGTCTCGCCGAATCGAACTTTTCTCTTAAGCCCTTAATGCCATGTGTGTCGTATTCATTTGCCCTTTGCACCATGGATAACAGGATTCTACCGAAGCTCCAAAAATGATGATCCAATATCCTGAATACCAAACCACACTGGCCTCAAATCTTCTCCCCGATGGCAAAGCCATCGCAGCCACAGCAGCCGGGCGGTTGAGCGAGGAACGAGCGACACCCCCGGAAAAACGCAACAACACGAAACGATCCTGAAAGGATCGCAGCTATCGTTTGTATAACATGTATCATTTGACTTGCACATGATGACGCCGGTAATACGATTTGCAGTGTCTGCAATGAATACTTCCGCGACTAACCGGACAATTTTCGGGAAACCAGCGGCCACGCTCACGGCTTGCCTAATGCTCTTGCTACCGATGGGTGTTTTTGCCCAATCGGAGATCAATTGAGACGTTGGACTCCGAACTCCAAGCAAACAATATCGATATTTTACACCGGACTACAGTGTGTTTCGCCAGTTTTTAGTGTCGATCGGGCAAATTCAGTACATGGATACCCTCGTTCTGGATAACACATTTGCTCCGATGCAATTTACACTTGGAAGTACAAGACCAAATATTCCCTCTCATCACTATTTTCGATGACGAACAGTTTCCGCTGGCTTTTTAGCATTAGCCCTTGCTTCTGCCCTGACTCATTCGGCTGGTTTTCGGTTGATTATCGTCACCCCCGCGAAAACCCGTTTACTCGCCATAAAGTTCCAGCCTCGTTGGCGTCCGTTGCGATTTAATGTTGCCTTAAGCTCATAACAAAATGCCGGAAGGCGACGTCCACGCTACTTCGGAATCACCAGTGTCATCCCCGCCTTCAGCTTCACCGTCCCCTTGAGCGTGCTGTAATTCGCATCCTGGATATCCTTCCAGCGCGTGGACCCCTTGTAAAACTTCCGCGCAATGGAAGCCAGCGTATCCCCGCGCTGCACCTCGTAAGTGGTCGCCCCCGCAGGCAACGGCTTGCCCGGATCAATACTCCCCGCAGGTTCGCCTCCCTGTACACCTGCCGCCCTCGGAGCCGCGCGCAATTCCACAATCTGCTTCCTCAACGCAAGATTATCGTTTTTAAGACGCGCCGCGTCGGCCTGCGACATCATCGCCCCTTGCGAGAGCGACCCCACCAGTTTCAGATTGTCCTCCTGGATGAAGGTGCGCACTTCCTTCGCGTGCGAGCCCGATGGATTCAGGTCCAGGTAACGCTGGAAATGATACGTCGCAGCCAGAGGATTCTTCAGCTTGTCGTCGTACAGCAGCGCCATTTTGTAATGGATCTCTGCCGTCGCCGCCGTACCATCCAGCGCGCTCTCGTAGTATTGGATCGCGCCCGGGTAATCCCCCGCGCTATATTTCTTCTCCGCGGTATCAAGGGCGCGTTTCGAGGGATCCTGGAAAACCTGGTCGCAACTCCCGAGCAGAAACAGCATGGGCACGACGATAGCCGCCGCGACCCTGCCGCGCCCGTGAAACAAACCAGCCGCATATCCGCGTGGTGCCGCGCCTTGCATCTTTATTTCAAATCGGATTTTTCCAGCCGGTCCGCCACGGTCTTCACCACCTTGAGCCGCGCGTACCATTTGTAATTCGCCGCGACGATGTGCCACGGCGCGATATCCGTGGAGGTCTTCTCAAACATATCCTCCGCAGCCTCGTTGTGCTGGTCCCACTTTTTCCGGTTGCGCCAATCCTCGTCACTGATCTTCCAGTGCTTGTAGGGATCCGCCTCGCGCCGCTTGAACCGCACAAGCTGCTCATCCTTCGAGATATGAAGGTAAAATTTGATGATGATCGCGTTGTCGTCCGCCAGCATTCTTTCGAATTCGTTGATCTCGCGATACGCCCGCTTCCATTCCTGGTCGCTGGCAAAGCCTTCCACCCGCTCCACAAGCACGCGCCCGTACCACGAGCGGTCCAGCACCGCCGCCTGCCCGTAGGCCGGCAGCTTGTTCCAGAAACGCCACATGTAGTGGCGCTGGTATTCCTCCGCAGTCGGCTTGATCACGGAATAAACGCGCACCAGCCTCGGGTCGAGCCGCTCCAGCAGGCGCTTGATCGCCCCGCCCTTGCCGGCCGCATCCGGCCCTTCAAATACCACGATCACGGAGCGCTTCGACTCACCGAGTTGCCGTTGCAACTTGAGGATTCGCAATTGCTGCTCCTTGAGCTTGTGCTTGTAATCCGACTCATCGATCGACTTGTGTTCGAGTTCATCGAGCCGTGGGAGTTTTTTGCCATCACCGGAAGCCATAGCGGAGGTTTATATCGGGAGTGAAAAATTCTGCAAGCGGCGAGTGGTTCATTTTCCCGATAGTCTTTCAAGGTATCCCTTCAGGTTGTTCCAAATCTTCTTTCGACTCCAAGGGACACACCGTTTTATTTTTTTGGATCCGTCGGTGAATTGGCAGGCTGTTTTTATTTTTTTACGGGAGAAACAATAGGAACAAGTCGCCTTCCAGGGCGTGTTATGCATTTTGAAGACTTGATATTTCCGAGCCCCAACGGGTCGCAATGTGATAGCCCGGGGTGAAGCTCCAGGAATAACGTTCCAAAATCCCTCCAGCCCTGTAAGGGCGACACAAACCTCCCTTGAGTGGCAGATGAAAGTGCATAACACGCTCCAGTCCCGGAGGGACGGCCCGACAATAGGCAGGCGATTTATCGCCTGTAGTTGCCATCACGAAAATTGAAAGTCCCATAGGGACGAAAGAGAGGGGGCGCTGGAAATTACAGGCGTCTTTTAAATTCTCGTCAGCACGATTCCTTCCTCGACCACCAGCACCGGGATGCCATTGCAGACCAGATAAAGCACGTTGCCATCCAGACGCAACAACCCCGCCTCCACCGGAGCCGTCACCGGCTTCCCCGACCGCGCAATCAACCTGCCTGCCACCTGCTCCGTGCGCAAGTGCCCCAGCAGCTCAAGCGACGCAACCGTGAGCGTCTGCTGAGTCTCAGGACAACGCAACAAATCGATAAATTCAGACAAAGGCATCTCTTTAAAAAGACGTTTCAGACTTCGAGCTTCGTCATTCTTTCGTCATTGGTCATTCGGGATTCGTCATTCACGCCCACTGGCGTTCAAACCCGCCCCTAGTATTTCGGCATCGACGGATCAACTTCATCCGCCCACGCCGCAATCCCGCCCTCGAGATTGTTCAGCTTGGAAAAGCCCGCCTCACGCAGGAGTTTCAGCGCCTTGGCACTGCGGGCGCCGGATTTGCACTGGAGCACGATCTCATCCGCGCTGTCGAGTTCGCTCATGCGCGACGCCAGTTCACCCAGCGGAATCAATTTCGAGCCCGGGATGCGGCAGATGTCGTATTCAAACGGCTCGCGCACATCCACGAGTTCAAATTTCTCCTTCGCATCGAGCTTCCGCTTCAATTCCTGCACGCTGATCACCGGGATCGGTTCCTCGGCAGCCTCCACGGCCGCCGCTTGCGGGATGCCGCAGAACTGCTCGTAGTCGATCAATTCCTTGATCGTCGGATTTTCACCGCAGATCGGGCATTTCGGATCGCGGCGCAGCTTGAATTCGCGGAACTTCAGCTTGAGCGCGTCAAAGTGGACAAGGCGTCCTATCAACGATTCGCCGAGGCCCATGATCAATTTGATCGCCTCGATCGCCTGCATCACACCGATGATTCCCGGCAGCACGCCCAGCACGCCACCCTCTGCGCAGCTTGGCACCATGCCTGGAGGCGGTGGCTCTGGGAACATGCAACGGTAGCAAGGCCCGCCAAGATGCGGCGCAAAGACCGTGCACTGTCCGTCGAACCGGAAGATCGAGCCGTAGATATTCGGCTTCTTCAACAGCACGCACACATCGTTCGAGCAATAGCGCGTCGGAAAATTATCCGTGCCGTCGATCACGATATCGTAGGGCGCGACGAGTTCCTTGGCGTTGTCGGAGCGGAAATAGGTGTCATGCAGATCGACCTGCACATTCGGGTTGATCTCCCGGATGCGGTCGCGCGCGGAGTTCAGTTTTTTCCGGCCCACATCCTTCGTGCCGTGCAAAATCTGCCGCTGGAGATTCGAAAAATCGACGATATCCGCATCGACGAGTCCCATGCGCCCGATGCCTGCCGCTGCAAGATAAAGCGCGATAGGCGAGCCAAGGCCACCTGCGCCGATGCAAAGCACGCTCGCAGCCTTCAGCCGTTTTTGGCCCTCGAGAGTGACTTCAGGCATGATGAGGTGCCGTGAGTAGCGTGCAATTTCATCGTTGCTGAATTCAATCCGCTCGAGGCGGGACGGGTCTATGATACTGTTTGTCATAATTTTGGGAGGGAAACCTTATTCGGGAATACCGTTTTTGCAAACAGCCTTTTTTGGCTGTTCGTTGCGGGCTGTTCCTTTAAATTGTCAAGTGACAAAGATGCTGGGCCTCGCACTTAAATCCATAGTTCCGATTCCACGCTCGTGAAATGATGGATACATGCACAAAGTCCATTTCAATATCACAAAAACTTCTCCGGAAATCGAAGGCGGAAGGGGCTCTATCGAAAAAATACGTTTTTTGCCAAACAAAGCCAATTTTTTCTCTGTAGAGCCCCAAAAAACAAAGCCAATTCAAAGCCAAACAAACCCAATTTTAAGCCATTTCAAACCCAATATTCCCAAAATAAACCCAAAAACTGTTCACTTCAGCAAGCCCCCTCGATCCTATCAAGACCTATGCGTCCTATAGGTCTTATAAGCCCTATTTTTCTTTAAAATTTGTCCAACCCGGTCAAGCCCAGTCAAGGCGCGCCAGAGTAAAAACGACGGCAATCACTTCCTGAATCCTAATTCTTACTTCCT
>JBAVPB010000177.1:0-11891 GCA_049692655.1 Chthoniobacteraceae bacterium
TCTTTGGGATCGCGATGGAAACAGCCTGAAGGAATTCGACGCTTTGGGTGACGTGGCTCTCTCCGCTGCCATTTCTGGCGACAAGATCATTGCCAGCGACTGGACCGGGGTGGTCCACGTATGGAGCACCGACGGAAATCCGATCACGCAATTGACGCCGAACCCTCCGACCCTGGCGGAACGCCTTGCGGACACGAACAAGCGGCTCGCCGATTTGCGGCCTCGCCGCGAGAAAGCCGACGCACTCCTGGCTGAATCTGAAAAAGCAGCCACCAAAAGTAGCGCGGAAGCCCGTGCCGCGGCGGAATCCACAGCGGAGAAGGAGAAACAGGTGCGCGCAGGCGAAGAGCAAATGGCGTCGCTCACCAAGGTGTCCGGCTATGCCGACGCGTCATTGCAAAAACTCCGCGTGGAGCTTGTCCAGTTGCAGACGGCGACCACAGCATTGAATGCCGATCTCGCAAAAGTGAAGTCCGATGCCGACAAAACCCGGCAGGATTCCGCAGGCGAAAACAAACCCGCTGCATCCATGGAGACGGAAGTGCCCGGCGAGAAGGAAGCCACCGCAAAGGCAAATGAAGCCCTGGCAGCCAACAAGGAAGCCCTGCAAACCGCGCAGCATAAACTGGATGAGCAGACCGCCACGTCGGATAAATTGCACACCGATCTCGCCTCGGCCAAAGATTCGCAGGCAAAGGTACAGCAGGAGTTCGACGAAATGTCGAAAAACCTGCCACCCAAGGCCGCCCAAGCTGAAGCCGCCATGCAAAAACTCGCCGGGGCAAAGCGCGGGAAGGAACAAATCGACCGCGATCTCGCCGTCACAAATTCCGGACTGGCGAAATGGAACGCCGCCACGGTGAATGTATCCCTCTACGCCGCGCGCAAGGAACTCGCGGATCGCATGCTGGATGAGGCGAAAGCTGTGGAAGGCGCTCACGAAGCCGCATCGGAACTGGACAAGGCCCGTGCCGATCTCGCCACTACCCAGAAAGCGCTCGCCGACGCCCCGCAAAACATCAAGTCAAAGGAGGACACCATCGTGCAAGCGCATCAAGCCATGGACAAAGCCAATGCAGCCGTCGCCACGGCAAAAGAGACGGCAGCACACAAGGCGGCGCTCATCCCTCCGGCGACGGATTTTTCCACGAGCATCGCCACGGAATCCGGCAAAAATCCCGACGACGTCACCATGAAGGATGCTGCGGCAAAAGCGAAGGAAACCCTCGACTTGCTCAACAAGGATCTCGCAGCCGCCCGTCAAACTGTCGAAGCCCGTGAAACCGACGCAAAGCAAGCCATGGGAAATTCAAGCGCAGCAGAGAAAGCGCTGACCCAGGCCAAAACCGACGCCGATGCCGCACCTGCGTTGATCGTAAAACTCCAGTCCTCTGTGGATGAAGTAACAACCCGCACCGCAAGCGCCCGCGATGCCGCGGAAAAACAAGTCGCCGAAGCCCACAAGCCCGTCCTGGCCGCACAGACCAAAGTGGACGCACTCGCCCACGAATACGAAACCCTCAGCCGCGCAGCCAAGGCGAATTCTCCCGCCATAGTGGAACTGACCAAAAAGTAATATCCCAGACTGAATCCCCTCTACCTCAAAAACGCCTCATGCAACCCGCCATCCACAGTAATCACCTGCCCGGTGGTCTTGCTCAGGCGTTTGCTCACGAGCAGAAAATACGCCTCTGCCTGGTCCGCCGGAGTGATCGGCACCTTGGTCAACGTGCGGTCCGCATAGAATTTCGCGAGCTTGCTCACGAGTGATTCCGTGGCTTCGTCATCCGTGTAGGGGATATTGTATTTCGCCAGCGATCCTATCACCCGGTCGCGTGGGAACATTGCGCTGCCCTGCACCACAGTCGCGGGAGCTACGCCGTTTACGCGCACCAGTGGCGCCAGCTCGATCGCCAGTTCGCGCACGAGATGGTTCGCCGCCGCCTTGCTGGTGTCGTAGGCAAGACTTCCTTTTTTCGCCACTGCCGCATTCGCGCTGGTGGTGAGCACGAGACTGCCCTTCAGCCCCTGTTCTTTCCAGGTGACGTAAGCCTCGTCGGCCACCAGATAGCTCCCGGTGACATTGATATTGAACGTCAGCGCCCACTTTTCATCGGGGATATGGCCCGAGGTATCGCTTGGCACGAAAATACCCGCCGTCACCTCGATCGAGTCAAAGCCCCCGTATGCCAGCGCGACCTGGTCGAGCATCGCGCGGATGCTTGCGCGGTCAGTCACGTTTGCGGCGAGCCCGATCGCCGTGCCGCAGCCGCTGATTCCGCTTCCCGCGACACCAATGCCCACGCCGTATTTGTCGGTGATCTCTTTCGCGGTCGCCTTCGCTGCCGCTTCGTTCAGGTCCACCACGACGATGTGCGCACCCTCCCTGGCGATCCTGTGCGCGGTCTCCTTGCCGATGCCGCTGCCCGCGCCGATCACGATATGCACCTGCCGTGCCAGTTCCTTCTCGGCCGGCATGCGCTTGAGTTTCGCCTCCTCGAGCAGCCAGTATTCGATATCAAAAGCCTCCTGCTGCGGCAGCGAAATGTATTCGTCGATCGCCTCCGCCCCGCGCATCACTTCCACGGCGCAATTGTAAAACTCCGCCGTCACGCGCGATTCGGATTTGTCCTTGCCCCATGCGATCATCCCCAGGCCCGGAATCAAAATCACCGTCGGGTTCGGGTCGCGCATCGCAGGCGAGTTTGCGTGTTTGCAGCGGTTGTAATAGGCAGCATAGTCTTCCCGGTAAGCGGCCAGCCCTTTCTCGATCGCGTCCTTGAGTTTCCACAGATCCCCCGTGGAGGGATTCCAATTCACGTAAAGCGGCTTGATCTTTGTGCGCAGGAAATGGTCGGGGCAACTCGTGCCCAACTCCGCCAGCCGTGCCGCATCGTGTGAATTCACAAATCGGCGGATCGTTTCATCGCACTGGACCGTGCCGACAAAAAGGGCGTTCTGGCTTACTTTTCCACGCAGCCACGGGAGAATTTTCGCGAATGCTGCGCGGCGCTCTGTTTCCGGAAGCGATTCGTATTTCTGCCCGCCAAATGCCTTTGCATGGCCTCCCTTTGCCTCATATTTCGCCTCGATGTAAGCCGCTGCTTTTTCGATGAGCGTAAGCGTGAGTTCATAGCATTCCTTCTCGTCATTCGCCCAGTTGATCAGCCCGTGCTGGCCCATGATGATGCCTTTCGCCACCGGCTTCTCCTCGCAGATTTTCTGCATGGCAAGCCCCAGCTCAAACCCCGGGCGCAGCCACGGCGTATGCACCACTTCGTCGCCATAAATTTCCTTCGTGAGCTTCACGGAATTGCGCGCCGCCGCGATGGAAATAGCCGCGTTCGGGTGCATGTGATCGACATGCTTGAATGGGATGAAGGAATGCAGCGGCGTATCGATCGACGAAGCGCGCGGGTTCAGGTTGAAAGTCGTGTGGAAATACATCCCCACCATGGCGTCCTCGGCATCCGTCTTCGGCCCGCGGGGATCCATCGCAGCGTAAGTCTTCTGCAGGCCAGTGAGCTTGTCCTGGTAAAGCGATGAAAAATTTTCACGCAGCGACGTGCGCAAATCCCCGCCGGAGCCCTTCACCCACAGCACCTCGACCTGTTTGCCCGTGAGCGGATCTTTTTCCATGATCTTCGCCGAGGTGTTGCCGCCGCCGGTGTTGGTGATCCGCTGGTCCGCGCCGAGGATGTTCGAGCGATAAACCAGCCGGGCTACAGGATCGAGGGAAGCGGCTTTGGCATCATCCCAGGAATGGTTTACGAATTTAAATTTGGAGCTCATTGGTGTGTACGGGTTGGTGTGTACGGGTTGGTTGGTAAGGGTTGGTTGGTAAGGGTTGGTTGGTAAGGGTTGGTAACGGTTGATTACCTATCGTTCAAAGTTTCAGCGCGCGCTGCCGGTAATGTTCATCGATGCGGTTGGCGATGCGATGCACGTCGGCATCACTCAGGAATTGCGGCCCGCCGAGCGCCACCGCCCCCACAAAAATCGCAGCAGCCTTCTTTGCCATGAGCATCGCGGCCTTCACCGCTTGCGTGGATGCTCCCAGCGTGATGATCCCATGGTTTTCGAGCAGGATGACCCGCGGAGGCGCCCCATGTTTTTGGATGAAAGCCGACGTTTCGGCATGGATGGATTGCGAAAGCTTCAGCCCGGGATCGGTGTAGGGGATAAAGACCGACTCGACCCCGCAGCACACGATTTCATCAGGAAAAAGACGCTTGGTCGCGAAATCCCGCCCCCGGCTCGTGCAAAGAATCTGGTTCACGCTCACGGAATGCGTGTGCCCGACAAACGTGATGCCCGGCAGCGAAAGCAGGCACGCGTGGAACAGCGCTTCCACGGACGGCTTTTTCGCAGCTGTATCGACACGACTGCCGAAAAGTCCCTCTTCGATCTGCTCGTCTGTGAGGTCATTCCGCTCCAGCATGGCGAGCAGGGGGGCAAAGCGGCATTCCACGATATCCCCCTCCGCCAGCGTCCCAAGACTGCTCCCGCTCGCTTTTACGATGAATGTTTCCTCACTGATTTTTGCCGAGGTGTTGCCTTCGCCCAGGATCGCAAGATCGCGATGCTCCGCGCCGAGGTCATGTGAAAGCGCGATTAGAGAGGTGTGTTTTTCGGAAGTATTGATCATGGATGGGAGGTTGCTGTTCGGGACAAGTAAAAAGTTATATGGTTGAAGTCAATCATATAAAATGCGGCAGTCTCGTCAATAAAAAATCCCAACCGGCCGCATTCTAGCGTTTAAGCCGCTCCCGCGCGGGAGCATATTGTGCGGTTGCGATCTTTATTCCCGCCTGCGCAAGCTTGGGGTGGGGGACTTCGGTGAGCAGCACGTCGATCTTGTTCCAGGCCAGCAGGAAATGCGGCGCGTTTTGCCCGAGCTTGCTTTCATCCAGGCAAAAAATCGCGCGCTTGCTACGCTGGATCACCGTCTTTTGCTGCTCCACGATTTCCGCCTGCGAATTCCAGATGCCGCTCGCGTTCATCCCTTCCGCCGAAAGAAATGCGACGTCAAATTTCCAGAACTCGAGGCTCTTCCTGGCGGTTTCCCCTGTCAGCACCGATTGGTGGGGAAGGAGCTGTCCAGCCAGCAGAAACACCTCCACGCCCGGGATTGCAGCCAGCAGTTCCCCGGCAGGAATGTTCGAGGTGACGATCTTGACGGGAATCACCGGCCGCTCGCGAAACGCCTCGGCGATGGCGAAAATGGTCGTCCCTGCGTCAAAAAAATAAGTCTGTTCCGGCACGATATGGGAGAGCGCCGCCGCGGCGATCTTCTTCTTGGCCCGGCTCGATTGCCCCCGGCGTTCGGCGAATGAGGGATACTTGTTATCAAATTCCGAGATGGCGCCCCCATAGGTGCGCTTGATCCTTTTATCCTTCTCGAGTGCCGATAAATCCCGGCGTGCAGTCGCCTCGGAAATGCCCAGTCTCCGGCACAGCTCCTGCACCGGCAGGTAGTTGTCCTGCGCGATCATGGCCGCCAGCCGTTCGCGCCGCGCCTTTACGATATGCAGGGAAACTTTCACCTGGGCAATCTTGCCGCGGTTATGATCAAAGTCAATCACCCGGCATCATGATCACGGCGCCGGACGTCACAGTTTAACAATTCAACATTTTTAACCATTGAACCTCCGGCTCCGCATCCATAATAAAAAGTTTCCTTTTTTCCACGTCGCACCTATAGATTTGCCTCGTATGGTTGTCTTGCAATTCCCTGAACTACCCCTGCTATGGCGCTTGTCGAACTGAAGGCCGTCCGCAAATCCTACGCCCTTGGAGAAACGATGATCGATGCCGTCCGCGGCGTCGATCTCGAGATCAATACCCACGAATTTGTGGCCGTCTGGGGCCCCTCCGGCTCCGGTAAATCCACTCTCTGCCACCTCATGGGCATCATCGACCGCCCCACCTCGGGCTCGGTTTCATTCCAGGGCCAGGATGTGGTGAGTCTCTCCGACGATCGCCAGAGCGAATTGCGGAACCACAGTATCGGCTTCATCTTTCAAAGCTTCAATCTCGTGCCCGTCCTCACCGCGCTGGAAAATGTGATGCTTCCGCTGCAGGTCCGCGGGGAATCCAAGGCCGACGCCATGGAAAAAGCCATGATGCGCCTGCGCGAGGCAAATATCGACAGCCACGCGCATCATCGCCCGAAGAAACTCTCCGGCGGCCAGCAGCAGCGCGTCGCCATTGCCCGGGCGCTGGTTACCGATCCCTTGCTGGTCATCGCGGATGAGCCGACTGCAAATCTCGACTCGGTGACAGCACACCGGATCCTGGATTTGATGCGCGAGGTGAACCACACACGCGGCACCGCCTTTGTCTTTTCCACGCACGACCAGCGTTTGCTCGACCGCGTGACGCGCCAGATCAAACTCAGCGATGGGCTGATCACGGAGGATATAATAGTCACCGCATGAGCCCCTGGATTCAAATCGCAGCCCGCAGTCTCGCCCGCAACCGCCGCCGTTCGCTCTTTACACTGCTTGCCATCGCCTTCGGGTTTGCGGCGGTGAATATCTTCGCGGGCTTTACGGAATACATGTTCGTCTCCCTGCGGGATGCGTTCATCTACGCGCAGGGCAACGGTCACCTCACAATCTTCAAGAAAGGCTTCCTCACCGAAGGCCAGATCGACCCCAAGAATTATCTGCTCACGGATACCGACCTCGCCACAATCAAGGAAGTCTGCCAGGCCAACCCTCACACGCTCACGGTGACGCCGAAACTGCTGATTTCCGGCATGATCAGCAATGGCAAGACCTCCACCATTGCAATAGCGAACGGGGTGGTTCCGTCCGATATCACGGCCATCAACAAACGCGCCACCGGCACGATCGGGCGCGCGAAACTCTTCACCGGCCAGCCCCTCGATGACAAGGAAGGTTTCGGCGTCGGCGTCGGCACCGCCCTGGCCAAAAAACTCAAGCTCGATCTCGGCTCTGACGCGGTGATCATGTCCCCGACTGTCGATGGCCAGATGAACGCGCTCGACATCAAGATCCTGCAAACCTTCGACGCACCGGTCGAGGCGTTGAATGACAAGTTGATGATCATCCCGCTCTCGCTCGCCCAGAATCTCTACGACACCAAGGGCGCCGACCGCGTCTGCGTGCTGTTGGATGACAAGGACCAGACTGACATCATGCGCGATGAGCTTACCCGCGCGCTCGCTGCAAAAGGCATCCCGGTCGAGATCAGGACCTGGTATGAAATCTCCGATATGTACGAGCGCACGAAGAAGATGTTCGATATCATCTTCCTGTTCCTTTTCATCATCGTCATGGGCATCGTCGTGATGAGCGTAGTCAATACCGTCGGCATGTCCGTGATGGAGCGCATCCAGGAAATCGGCACCCTGCGCGCTCTCGGGGTGAAACGCTTCGGCATCCTGAAATTATTCGCCCTCGAGAGCGGTCTGCTTGGCGCTGCGGGATGCCTGGCGGGGGTGATTCTCACGCTCATTTCGTGGACGTCGATCAAGCTGGCCGGCCCATCGTGGGTTCCTCCCGCCATATCGCGGCGTGTGCCGCTGGAGGTCTATCTTGTGCCGAGATATCTGATCATCAGCTTTGCCTGTCTCATTCTTCTCTCCATCCTGGCTGCCGTTTTCCCGGCCCGTAAGGCTGCGTGCAGCAATATTGTGGAATCCCTCGGCCACGTTTAGAGTCTTGTCTATGATCAGATCACTCGTTTGCGCACTCTCGCTCTGCATCGCCACCGCAGTCATGGCGGAGGATCTTTCGCCCGCGGATATCCTGCGGCACGCCGATGAAGCCCGTGGCAACATCGCCGGTCAGGCCGTGCAGTGGACCATCGGGCTCACCACCACCCGCGACGATCAGACCAAGGAGATGCAACTCCGCGTCGTCTCCCTGGGATCGAACATGTTCACGGAAATCCTCGCCCCGGAGAAATCAAAGGGCCAGAAGCTCCTAGTGAGCGGCGGTGAAATGTGGTTCTACAAGCCTGGCCTTAGCAGGGCGGTTTCCGTGCCACGCCGCCAGAAACTCCTGGGCGATGCCGCCACCGGCGACATCACCTCCACTGACTACGCCGGCGATTACGATATCGTGAAATCCGGCCTGGACACGGTGAACGACGTCCCATGCTACGTTTTCGACCTGAAGGCCAAAAACCGCAGCGCCACCTACGAGCAGATCAAATTCTGGGTCTCCAAGCAGCGTCTCGTCGGGGTAAAGGCGGAGTTCTATTCCGTCTCAGGCAAAAAGCTGAAGACAGTAATGCTGGAGCATCATGACAATTTTGATATCGGCGGCAGGAAGAGGGCCTTCATTTCAAAAATGACAATCATCGACGAGCTCACCAAGGACAAAGTCACGACCCTTGAGTTCAGTCCTCCAGTCTCCAAGCCGCTTCCCGAAGGTTTCTTCGACGTCGCCAAGCTGAAAGACACCGTCACGACCCCCTGATAGCATAGGGGATTTCCTGTATTTCATACAAATTACACAAAACTTAAAAATAAGTGTTGTGTTTTTGTGCGGTTTTCGATAGATTGAGTAAATAAAGGCCGAACTATGCCGATAGGGGCAGGCTTCTTCCATGAACAGAAGTCAGAGGGCGGGTCGCCCTTCAAAAGCGGTCCAATCTGGCAAGGCCAGTCAAGGCGCTCCAGAGTAAAACCGACGCCTTCTCCTCATTTTACTTGTCCCGGCATAGCCCCTTGGGCGACGCCGGATACCGGGTTATCCGACTCAGTCCGGGTAAATCCGGGTAAATCCGACTCCCGGAAACTCCAGAAACATGAACGAAACCTTCCTTTTTGAATAATTTGCCTCGATCCAACGTCATAAAACCCAATCGGCGATCGCCGGTGTGAATAAACTTGTGAGCATTCCAAATCCCGAATTTGACCACGAAAAACAGGGTCAACAGTTTTCTCGACTTTTGCGTAAAATGGGAATATTACCTGCTTCAAATAATCAGCACATGGACAGCGAGTTCAGAGCTTATTTGGATATGCCCGATGACGAACCGGCACGGCAGGTTCGCCGCAAAAAGCGCTACAGTCCTTTTACGTGGGCTGTTTTTCTCCTTCTTCTCACCGGCTTCGCACTCGCTTCGTGGATGGGAAGTTTTTACGTCTTCGCGCATCCTGAAGATCCCCGTTGCTACAAAATCCTTGAGGCGCTGAACAAGGTCGAGCCGCTCAAACGTTTCGATGTTACCGCCGCCCCGGTCGGCCGGTTCTATTCCGCAAAGGAATTGCACGATTCGTTTTTGACCATTTCATCCCCCGCTCTGGAATTGAAAAACGGTGAGCTCCTCCGCGATTATTTGCAAAACTACGCGGATAAAAAAACGCTGGTCCCGTACATCTCCGGCCGTTTCAAGGCGCTGGGAGTTTATGAATTGAAAGACTCCGACATGTTCCCCGGCGGCATCGTTGCCGTCGCGCAATCAACCGACGACCCCGAGGTGATGATCGAGCAGGTTTACACCACCCAGGCGTCAAATATTCCAAAGGTGAGGCGGATGATCGCTGTGAACCCCGACATCATTCTCGCCAAGACTTTCGACCTCTCGGCGGTGGTGCATGCGGAAAAACTCGAGGATGGCAAATTCCTCTTCACGGTCATGCCGCTTGGCTACGGCAGTTACGCATTCAAACAGGGGATCAGCAGCACGTTCCGCCTCGATCCGCCGCGCAATCTAAATCTCGAGGCAAGCCTCCCTCTCGTAAAACCCGATGCCATGCAGGCGTCCATCAAGATGCTGGCGCAGTACCGTAAGACAAAGGGAATGCTGGCGCAGATCAAGACCCCCGCATTCCCCGATCCGACCCCACAGGCTGTCACCCGTTCCTCTGGTCCTGCCATCACGCCTCCTCCTGTGGTTGAATCCACCGAAGTGCAATCCATCGTGGTCGAATCCACTCCCGCGCCTGAACCCGTGGTCGCTGCCACTACTCCCGCTCCGCAAGCGATGCCCACTCCGGAACAAACCGTCGCAGAGGAGCGTCCGGTTCCCCAGCCACAAGTAGTCATGAATCCCTCGCAACCGGGAGCAGTGATCACTCCGCTGCCGCAAGCCTTGGAAACCACGCCTCCTTCCGCAGTGACGCCGGTAATCGCAGCACATCCAGCACCGGTTAAAGTCATCGCCAAATCGGCTCCTGTTCCCGTGCCTGCAATACCCCGCCCGATCGCACACGTTTCGCCGAGCCCGACTCTCGCTCACATTATTGCGGCAATGCACACCCCGGCGCCTGTGCCAAAAGCTAAGGCGCCTGTTTACGTAAATGCTTCGCCGTCACCCGCCAGGGCTTTGGCAGCAATTCAATACCAGCCTCAAACCGGGCAGACCCTTACTCCTGCGCAATCGCAATTCCTCGCAACGCAAAACGGCGTAAAACTCGAGCCCTTCACGCCGGCACGGCAATCTCAACCCGTCCAGTCCATCCAATCCGTACCGCCTGTGCAACAACCGGTCGCCCATGCCGCCTGGCACACCTATCAACCCGGCCAGATGCCGCGCGGCAAATTCCTCGACTGGCAGAACGCCTCGGAACTGGCCGATGTCGGGATAAACAGCGACCATTATTATATCGGTGGAAAATACATCGTGACGGCCGCCTATGACAACCGCGTCGTCCTGCGCCCGCAAGGTTATGCGGGCGAGCCTCTTTCCACCGTCCGCGTCGTGGTGGAATTTCCCGCCGGCACCCATTTACCGGCGGAAGGCACGCCGGTCGCACGCGGCCAGATGCGGCCCTTTCAAGTCGTGGATGTGCATCGCGGAAACGATGGCCAGGTGAATGTGTACGCAAGGGAGATCACCGCCCCTTGGGCCGTGACAAATACGGCCGATTTGTTGCGTTCTTATCACCAGCAGCGCGAGAGACTTGCGAATCAATACATGCAGTGATCGTCGTCGTCCATCCCGCTGGCGCAGGAATGGAATGACGAGGCATCGATCATCTGCATATTTAACGGGGTAACCCCAATTCCTTCCTTCTAAATTGCGTCCCTTTGCCTTTAAATGAAATCATGAGTGAACAATCCGGATTACAAGTGGGCGACAAAGCGCCCAAGTTCAAGGCGACAGCCGTCGGCGGCAAATACGGCGCGGGCAAAACCGTGTCGCTCGAAGATTTTAAAGGCAGCGTGGTCGTCCTTTATTTTTACCCCAAGGATGACACGCCCGGTTGCACCACCCAGGCTTGCGGATTGCGCGATGCATGGGGCGATTTCAAAAAGAAAGCCGAGATATTCGGTGTCAGCATCGATCCCATCAAAAAACACGAAAACTTCATCGAAAAATTCGACCTCCCATTTCCGTTGTTGAGCGACGATTCCAAAAAAATCGTCGAGGACTACGGCGTCTGGGTCGAGAAAAGCATGTACGGCAAAAAATACATGGGCACCGAGCGGAGCACATTCGTCATCGGTCCCGATCAAAAAATCAAAGCCATACTACGCAAGGTGAAACCCGCCGAGCACGCCGCGCAATTGCTCGCAGAGCTTTGATTCTTTCAAATCCCCGCCGCCTTCCATCCGTGTCATCAACATGAGCAACAAAACCATCCTCAATCTCTACGAGCGCCTCGAAGCTCTCGTGGCGAAACTCCCCGCCGCCTTGCAGAAGCCCATTTTGCAGGAGATGACCCCGGTGAAGAATCTGTTTCTTCGCCAGCGGTCGCCGCGCATCGTGATCGCGGGAGAAGCCGGTGCGTGCAGGGAGCAGTTGCTCAATGCGCTTTTCAACACGGGCATTTCACAGCCGGACTCCAGCCTGCCGTTCGCCTCCGGTTGGCATGAGTTTTCATGCGGCAACAGGGGGGCGATCCGTTTGCTGGATGCCCGCGCAAGTTCCGCTGCGGAGGCATCAATCAAAAGTGCCCTCGTAGA
>JBAVPB010000178.1:0-5428 GCA_049692655.1 Chthoniobacteraceae bacterium
ACCCGCTCCTTCGCCGCTTTGATACTCATTGATTCGCGCCCTTGTTAATAATCTCTCCCACGTCGGAAACCAGCGCCGCGATATCATCGTCCGTGGTATCCCACGAACACATAAACCGGGAGCCGCCGCCGATGAATTCGTAAAAGCGCCACCCGCGCTCACGCAGCCCTGCCGAGACATGGGATGGCATGCGGATGAAAACCGAATTGGCCTCGCACGGATTCAATACTTCGAGCCCGGGAATCGAGCCCAGCGCCTTCGCCAGCGTTCGCGCGCAACGGTTCGCGTTTGCCGCATGGCGCAACCATGCTCCGTCCTCCAGCATCCCCACCCACGGCGCTGCAAGGAACCGCATCTTGCTCGCGAGCTGGCCGGATTGTTTGCACCGCAAGTCGAATTCCCTCGCAAGGCCGCGATCAAAAAACACCACCGCCTCCCCGATCGCGAGGCCGTTCTTCGTTCCCCCGAAACAGAGCGCATCGACGCCTTTTACCAGTTCCCCGGGCGGCTTGTTCAACGAGGCTGCAGCATTTGCAAATCGCGCCCCGTCCATATGCACACGCAGATCATGCTTCCGCGCCATCTCCACGATGGCGCCCAACTCGCCGGCGCTATAAACCGTGCCGAGTTCCGTCGCCTGGCTGATGCTCACGATGCGCGGCTTTGGATAATGAATGTCGCTCCTCTTCATCACCGTACGCTCGATGTCGCCGGGTGTTATCTTCCCAAAACGTTGCGGGATGGTGAGAAGCTTCGTGCCGTTGGAAAAAAACTCCGGCGCGCCGCATTCATCCGTCTCAATGTGGGCGGTCTCGCTGCAAATAATGCTGTGGTAGGACTGGCAGAGCGAAGCGAGCGCGAGCGAATTCGCCGCAGTGCCGTTAAACACAAAGAACACCTCGCAATCCGCCCCGAATAATTCCCTCAGGCTCTCCGCCGCCCGTGCCGTCCAGGCGTCTTCGCCATAGGAAGGCTCGTGGCCGCGATTGGCCTGTTCCATTGCCGCCCACGCCTCCGGGCATATCCCAGAGTTGTTGTCGCTGGCAAATTGCCGTCTCAATATGGTTCCGGATTCTTTCATGCGTGGATTTTCAGCCTTCCCAATCAGCATCAAATGAACAATTTCACAGCCCGGTTGAAAAGGAATATCAGTCATCCTTCCCTTCCACGATTCATGGTTTCAGGGTATGGTGACTGGTATGCAACAGCAACTCGTGCTGGGAGTCGAGGGTGGCGGAACAAAAACGGAGTGGGTCATGGTCTCCCTGCCCGGAAACAAAATCGTGCGCCAGGGCTCGCTGCCCGCGGCAAATTTCAAACTGGTCTCCCCGGAGACACTCCGGCGCATTCTCGAGGTGCTGCCGCGGGATGCGGATCGCGTGGGGATTTTCCTCGCGGGCTGCGTCTCGGAGCGCGACCGCGACGAGCTACTGGCGATTGGCCGGAGCTGTTTTCCCTCGGCGACTGTTGTCGTGGGAAGCGATCGCGACTCCGGCTTCGCGACTGCGTTTGAGGATGGCGATGGCATCGCGGTGATCAGCGGCACTGGCTCCGCAGTCACAGGCCGCAAGGGCGACCATATCGAAAAAGCAGGCGGCTGGGGCCAGCTTCTCGGCGACAAGGGTGGGGGATACAACATCGCCGTCCACGGCCTGCGCCTCACACTTTCCTGCTACGACCTGAAGCGCGAGGTCACGCCGCTCGGCGAAAAAATCCTGCGCGCACTTTCGCTCAACCGCCTCGAGGGCCTCGTGAACTGGGCCGTCGCAGCCGACAAGATGTCCGTCGCAAAACTCGCCCCCGCAATTTTCAGCGCCGCTGCGGAAGGGGATGCCGAAATGCTCGCTGTCATCCAGTCCGGCGCGCACACGCTGGCAGATTACACCGCCGCCGTGGCCGGCCGGCTCGATCTTTCCTCTCCGGATATCCGTTTGCTCGGCGGCCTGTTTTCGACCTACGAACACTACGTCTCGTTTTTCAAAAATCACCTGCGTGAAATCCTGCCGGGCTCCCGCGTGTCCATATGCCGGGAATCCGGCGCGCTCGGCGCGGCGTGGCTTGCCGCGAAAGAGCCGTCTAGCGCCGCACCCGTCCTCCACGCCACAGAAGCTCCCCCGGACGACATCGCCGCCCTCGCCACTGCCGCCACGGAGCAACAAAACCCGCGCTCCGCCCATCTCGATCAACTCAGCCTGCCGGAAATGATCGATCTCTTTGTCGCCGAGGAGGCGCACGTCACCGCGGCGATTGCCGATTGCCGCGATGCCCTCTGTCTCGCCGTGGAAACCGTGGCCACCGCGCTGAAAAATGGCGGTCGTCTTTTCTACGTGGGCGCAGGCACCAGCGGGCGGCTCGGCGTGCTCGACGCCAGCGAGATCCCGCCGACCTTCGGCGCCCCGCCGGAACTCGTGCAGGGCATCATCGCCGGTGGAGTGAGGGCGCTCTACTCCGCGGTCGAGGGCGCCGAGGATCAGCCGGAGCAGGGCGCCTACGCCATGCTCGAGCGCGGTGTAAAATCAGGCGATGTCGTATGTGGCATCGCAGCAAGCGGTCGCACCCCTTTTGTCCTTGGCGCACTGCACGAGGCAAAAAAAGCTGGCGCAAAAACCATGCTGCTCACGTGCAACCCGCAGCGGCAGCGCGCGGGTACCGCGTGGGATGTAGAGATCGATCTCCCCACCGGTGCGGAAATCGTCACCGGCTCCACGCGCCTCAAGGCTGGCACCGCCACCAAGCTCGCGCTCAACATCATCTCCACCTGCGCCATGGTCCGCCTCGGCAAAATCAAGGGCAACATGATGATCGATCTCCACGCTTCCAATACCAAGCTGCGCGACCGCGCAATCCGCCTCGTGAGCCAGTCGCGCGGCATACCCTACGCCGCTGCAAAGGCAGAGCTCGAAAGCAAAAACTGGATCGTCCGCGATTGCCTTCCCGCCAAAACCGGCGATGCAGAAATTTGATCCACAGCTTCGGGATTATCCCCTTGACAAATGTTTAAGAGTAATCCATATTGCTTGCATGAACACGAAACTGCCACCAGACGACAGCATCACGCTCCCAGAGATTATGCGCCGTTTCCCAGACGAAAAGAGCGCGATTGAATACTTTGAAAGTATCCGCTGGGCGAATGGTGTTGAGTGTCCGCATTGTGGGAACAAAGACCAAAATAAATTCTGGAAGCTGGACGCGAACAAGGAAAAGAAAGTGCGCGTGGGTTTGCGTCAATGCGTGGAGTGTAAAAAGCAATTTCGCGTGACCATCGGGACAATATTCGAGGATTCACACGTTCCCCTGAATCTATGGCTAATCGCTTGGTATTTGATTTGCGGAGCGAAAAAAGGAATGAGCGCATTGCAATTGAAGCGGCATCTATGGGGCGACAATAAAGGCAGCTACAAGACCGCGTGGTTCATGGCGCATCGTATCCGCCACGCAATGCAGGACAAAGCCTTTGCCGAGCCGCTTTATGGCGTTGTGGAAGTGGACGAAACGTATGTCGGAGGGTTCAATCCCGGCGGCGGAATGAAAAGCTACGAGAATAAAATCCCCGTGGTGTCGCTCGTGGAGCGCGGCGGGGACAAACGCTCAATGGTCATGGAAAGAGTGACAGGGGGCAATCTACGCGCTGCCATTGCAGAGCATACACACAAGGCCGCAACGATTATGACGGATGATGCCACCGTTTATAAAAACGTGAAGACGATGCGCTATCATCATGGCGTGAACCACACGAAAAAGCAGTATGCAATGAAAGTGCCTACATCCTCGCATCTGGTGGCGCACACAAACACCGTGGAAAGCTCATTCTCACTTCTCAAGCGTGGCGTGATGGGCTCATTCCATCATGTCAGCAAAAAGCATTTGCCGCTGTATCTGGCTGAGTTTGATTTTCGTTGGAACACCCGCAAACAGACGGACGGACAGCGCACAGTGACCGCTTTGGGAAAAGCACAAGGGAAACGCCTGAGAATGAAATGAGGGCAAAGACACGAATTGTGTTTGTTTTATACACCATGAGAATATCCTCTCAAATTTGGTGAATAAATTGCGTCCAATATTGTCTAATCTAACGAATACTGATAAATATGATCAGAGAAATGAGCACAAATGCAAGGTGAGGGCTCGGATTGTGCTTAATACTTTTTGTTGACGATATTGAATAGAAAATGTAAATTAACACAGTTCGTTTTAGGAAACTACACGAACAAAAACTGCTGAAAAAAATGAATACATCCACAGAAAAACTCTGCTAAACACAGAAAACTGTAGCGAACCATCTAAAATCAATTAAGAAATAAGAACGCCAACCAACTGTCTTTGGTTGGCGTTCTTGTGTACCGTTTCAGGACTGTAATTTGTCCCAAGTGCGATCTCCAGTTTGGACAAGTTCAGCTAAATCATTATCCTCTTTTGCACACGAGAAATTATCAGGGTTCAATTTGATCGAATTTGTGAGCACTTCCCATGAAGATTTACGTAGTTCCTCTCTTTTTGGTTCACCGGCATCACGCGCTAGGAGATTCAAATAGCAAGCCTTGTTATAAAGCAAATCGCCGTAGTCTGAATCTCGTTCCATTGGGATTTTATCCCGAGCTTCGCATGCCTCATCAAGCACAAGAATCGCTTCTGGTAATTTTTTAAGCCTCCGATACAGGCGACCCAAAAAGATAGCCAATCGGCGATGTTGCGGGACAGTTTTTCTGACATTTTCCAGCATCTTAACAGCTTCAGAGGTTGATGCGTTTGCGTGGGCTCCTTCATTTAATTGCGTCAAAACCATGGCAGAAAAACTCATTGCCGCTGCTACGTCGATAGTCGGGAGCAGATTATCGGTTCTTTTGCTCTCGGCCTCTATTTGATCGCGTGTCTGTTTCATGAATTCTTGAAACTCGGACACTTGCGTTTGTATTGCCTGCACGGAACTAGTTGTGGAACTAGAAAGGCTGGCAAGCTGCTCTTTCACCATGCTGTCCACCCTGTTTTTGAATTTTGATTCAACTTCATCACGAATTTGTCTCTTTGATGTCCAATTAAAAAAGACAAACAGACCTCCGACAACTGTTGCAAGAACTCCGGTAAAACCGCATATTTTTTCGATCCACCACTCCCAAAAAGCGGTATGTTCTTTCGATTCAGATTCTAAAAATTCTCTGTAATCTTTAGAATCATCAGCTACCGTCTTTGCATATTCTGAGAATATTTTTTCTCCACTTTTCTCTGATAATGGAACATAATTTTGCACCGCATCAGGTGTTGCGGATGGCAACGCAGCCGGTTCTTTGGCGCTTGATATTCTGAGAGATATCAGCAAGCAAACTAAAATTATACAGAGAGTAGTTCGATTGGAAAATGGGGGCTCCATTTAATATTTGTATCTCTTAATATATTGGCAATCAAGAACATCCGTTTTGTCATGGAAAAACGT
>JBAVPB010000179.1:0-22945 GCA_049692655.1 Chthoniobacteraceae bacterium
GAGATCGGCATCCGTATCGCAGTCGGCGCCCACGGCAAGGACATCCTGCTTCAATTTCTCATCGAGGCCGCCAGTCTGAGTTCTGCTGGCGGGACTCTCGGCATCCTTTTGGGCATCGCCGCGGCAAAGCTCATGTCTTATTATAAAAACTGGCCGTCGCTCATTTCTGTCGAATCCATCGTGATCGCCTTCGCTTTCAGCGCCATGGTTGGAATTTTCTTTGGCTTTTATCCGGCCCGTAAGGCATCGCAACTCGATCCTATTGATGCGCTGCGATACGAATGATCAGGGGTTTCACCTATTCTTATTGATTAGGTTTTACTTTCCTGTGCGGATATCAAATATCATCCACGTCTCTCCATGAATCCGCTGGAATCGCGCATACGCTACAAATTTCGCAATTCATTGCTTCTGGCCGAGGCAATGACGCACCCCAGTCTTGGGCATGAAACCCAGCGCTATCATTTTGATAATCAGCGGCTGGAATTCCTCGGCGATGCCGTGCTGCAACTTATTTTCACCGAGCATTTGTTCCAGCTTTTCCCGGGCTACAGCGAAGGCCAGTTGACAAAATTGCGCTCCCGTCTTGTTTCCCGCGAAGGATTGAAAGTGCATGCTGCAAATATCGGGCTGGGCAATTATCTCATGATGGGCAAAGGCGAGGAAACCAGTGGTGGACGCGCACGCTCCTCCGCACTGGCCGATGCCTTCGAGGCATTGATCGGCGCCATGTATCTGGACAGCGACCTCGCCACCGTGAGGAAGTTCGTCCTTCAGGAAGCGCTTCTCGATATCGAGAATTTGCAATTCGACACCCTCGATGTGAATCCCAAAGGCAAATTGCAGGAAATCCTGCAGGCTCTCTCTCCTTTTAGCCCCCAATACACGATCATTTCCGAATCAGGTCCGGAACATCACAAAGTATTCGTGAGCGAAGTGAGTTGGTCCGGCAACAAACTTGGCATAGGCGAAGGCCAGAGCAAAAAAGAGGCGGAAAAATTCGCTGCTGAGGATGCCCTCACACACAAACGCTGGCTTTCAGGAAAACAAAACAAACCGGAAACCGCGCTCTAATGGACACTTTTGGCGATCTTTTCAGTTTTTCACATTGGGTTCCAATAACCCGCCAATAACTTCCAACATCGCCCAATAACCTGGCGATTATCGACTTTCCCAAAGCTACCAGACTTCGCCTCGATAGTTATTCGCAGGCTCAATATCGCGCGGAACCCCCTCTGGTGCTGTGTGGAACGCTTTCAGACGGGGTTATTCACAAGATTATGATTATGAGATTATTTCCAAAATATTTCTTTAATACATAAAGGATACCAACAACTTTTGGTTTCGCGCAGTGGTGGTATTGAATCATGCCAGGAAAACAGGAAGCGTTTATTCGGCAGCATGCAGAGCCCGATTACGCAACAAGCGGTGTCCCTCGCTGAATTGCCATGCGAGCAATCCCGGGATGCCGATCGCCAATTCCCGGGCACGCCGGATCAACGAAATGGCCAGCGCCATGTCTGCGGGAATGCCAAGCAAACCACCCACAACCATGTAGCCGCCTTCCTGCACCCCGAGGCCACCCGGTATGAAAAACATCGCAGCGCGCACTCCCTGGCAGATGCTCTCGAGGATGATCGCTTTATCGAACCCTGCCGGCACTCCCACGGCCCGCAAAGCGATCCATACCTCCACAGAGGAGCAAAACCACGAAGCCAGCGTGCATAAGCAGCAAGCAGCCACCGCCTGTCTCCTCGCATAAACCTCCTTGATTGCGTCGTCGATCCTGCCGCCTTTTGCCAGCAACGGCAGCCATCCTGGGTCTTTGGCGAATCTACCCACCAGACCGCCCATGATTTTGAAAATGCCGATCCGTTGAACCGCGTAAAATCCGCCCACGGCCAGCATTGCCAGAGGAACACCGGCGAGTGCAGGCAAGAGGATGTTCGTTTTGCCAGTAGCAAGAATCAGCAGTCCGACACCCGTCAGCGTGAATATCGTCTGTACGCAAATCCCAAGTGTTACATCCCCGAGCACCGTCGCGGCTGCGATCCCCAGAGGCGCACCATTCAAGGAAGCGACCCGGGTTCGGACGATTTCGCCACCCACGGCAGAGGTAGGAACAAGGTTGCTCACGGATTCGCCGATCCAGCGCATCCGGAACGCCACAGACAAAGGCAGCCGGTATTTCAGCGGAAACAGCACCCACCAAGACAGCGTATCGCCGAAAAGAGGCACCAAGTGGAATACAACCACAGCCAGCACCCCCCAGCGGGCGGCAGCGACTGCGGCAGCCACGTCGCCGATCCCATGCCTCACGAGCAGGAACGTGAGCAGCAAAGCCCCTACGAGGGCCAGTGCGTAGATAGTGAACCGGATATTCCCCGATCCCTTTTTCATTGCGATAGTGACATACAGTTTAGGAAATCGAAGGGAGCCTATCGATAGGCCGGGAAAGAGGCATCAAATTTTTCTCCAGCTACCTGCAAAACAACCTCCCGTCAAGGTGGAACCCCGAATCCGGCAATTTGCTCTCCAAATTAACCCCCGCGTTTTCTTCGAATGATTTGACAACCAGCCCCGATGCGTTTTTGCTTGGGGTCTTCTTATGAAATTCATCCGCTCCATTTCCATTCTGGCGCTCGCCGCCGGCGCAATGTTCATCACAGGTTGCGCGAATAATCCGATGCAGCCTTACCACGTCACGGCTTACAAGCCGCACGATCCGAGCCGGGTTTCGGTGAAAGTCTCCCTTTCCAAGCAGAATGTCTATGTCATGGAAGGAAACCGCTGCCTCATGGCCGTCGCATGCACCGTCGGCAAGCCGGATCATCCGACGCCTACCGGCAATTTCCATATCGAAGCTAAGATTCCAAACAAGCGCTCCGGTTCCTACGGATTCACCAGCAGCGGTGGCCCGGCCGAACTCGACAAGGGGCAGAACGTAGCGGTGGGATACCCAATGGCTTTCTGGTGCGAATTCGCGCCTGCATTTGGTTTTCACCAGGGCTTTGTCTGGACAGTTCCTCACACCCATGGATGCATCCGCATGCACAAGCTGGCCGCTCCGCGCTTCTATGAGCTGGTCCGCATCGGCACCCCGGTGAATATTGCACGCACACAGCCAGAGGACGAGACACTCGGCAAGTCGGTGCAGCGCATCGATCAATCCGGCGATCCCGATCCAGCCACTTCGTTCCTCATGTCACCCCGCGTGTTTGAGAAACCTCCGGGCCCGCTGCTCGTTGATCAGCCTCAGTAATCAGGAACAAATCAATCACCGTGAGCAGCGAAGTCACCAATCCGCCCGCAAAATCACCCCGCGTCAATCTACGCACGCCGGATGTAATGACTGCGGTGCAGGCGCAGGTGGAATCGCATTACCGCAGTGAAATAGTCGAGCGCCTTCGCTTGAGTGGCGGAACGCTCACGCGCCAGGGCGTGACCATCAAGCTCGCGAAGCAGTTCGGATTTTGTTACGGCGTGGAGCGAGCGATCGATCTCGCCTATGCCGCGGCGAAGGTGTTTACGGACCGGCGCTTGTTCATTCTCGGGGAGATCATCCACAACCCGGAGGTCAACGAACAGATCCGCGCCCTCGGCATCAAGAATCTCATCGGCAAGGACAAGGAAGCGGACGTAGAGAATCTTACTGCGGAGGATGTTGTTATCGTTCCGGCATTCGGCACGGAAGTCTCCACACTGGCAAAAATCAAGCAGCTTGGCTGCCAGATCGTCGATACGACTTGCGGCGACGTGATGAGTGTCTGGAAACGCGTCCGGCAGAATGCGAATGACGATGTTACGTCGATCATTCATGGCAAGGCTTCGCACGAGGAGACCAAGGCTACCGCTTCCCGCGCCACGCAGAGCGGCAAGGGGCACTACCTCGTGGTGCTTACGCTGGAGGATACCGATTACGTGTGCAACTACATCCGGCGCGGAGGTGACAAGCAGGAGTTCCTCAAGAGATTCAGCGGCGCATACAGCGAAGGATTTGATCCCGATCTTCACTTGCGCCGAGTCGGTGTGGCAAACCAGACGACGATGATGCGTGGCGAGACCGAGGAAGTGCAGCGCCGCGTGGAGACCGCGATTCGCGAGCGCGATGGAGCCGAGCGCGCCAAGGAGAGTTTCCGTTTCTTTGACACCATCTGCGGAGCCACGCAGGAGCGCCAGGATGCGCTCGGCGACATGCTTTCCGACCAGATGGACCTCCTGCTCGTCGTGGGTGGTTACAACAGTTCCAACACCTCGCACCTGGCGGAGATGGGCGAGGCGAAGCTGCCGACTTATTTCATCCGCAATGCGAGCCGGCTGGAGTCGCGCGACCGCATTGTGCATTACAGCCTGCACGACAAGGGGGAGATCACGACGGAGCACTGGCTGCCGCAGTTGCCGGTGGTCATCGGGGTGACTGCCGGGGCGTCCTGTCCTAACAACTTGATCGAGGATACGATCATCCGGGTGTTTGCTTTGCATGGCATCACCAGGGAGCAGTTGCTGTAAATTGCCGGCTGAGCCCGGAATGGCAGGGATGCGGGATAGCTGACGGTTGGTAAGGGTTGGCAAAGGTTGATTAGCCCGGATGGAATGCGGTCGCAGAGTGAGATTTCAAGCAGCGGTTTATTTGAAATGGCCTTGTTCTTCGGCCTGGTCGATTTTGCGGCGCACTTCCTTCCAGATGCCGGGCAGGATGATGCCGATTTTTTGGTTCCGCTCCAATATCTGCGCCTTGGTCACTCCGAGTTTGCGCCAGGTTGCGCAGCCGGTGTTCAAGTTTTGGAGGACGGCTTGCAAACGGTCCAAGGCCTGTGCCAGTTTCGCCTCACCGGTCAGGCCGGCTTCAAATTCGTTCCATAGCGCGCGCAGTTCCCGGGCCTGGTCGTCGGGCAACAGTGGGAAGATGCGGTCGGCGGCCTGTTGTTCCCGCGCGGCTTTTGAGGCGTTGCCCTCGACGTCGTAATAAAAAGTGTCGCCTGCATCGATTTCCACGAGGTCGTGGATGAGCACCAGCTTGAGCACATGCAAAAGATCGGGTTGCGGAGCCGTCGCATGCCCGCCGAGCGTCAGGACCAGCATGGCGAGATGCCAGGAATGTTCCGCCGAGTTTTCCGGCCTGAGCGTATCCGTTACCAGGCCGCGGCGGAGCACATTCTTGAGTTTGTCGATTTCCGCCAGGAAACGGAGTTGTTGTTCCAGCCGGTCTGTGGAGGGAGCAGGAGAATGTGGGGCGTCCATTGTTTGATCTATTTAGATGAAAATAATCTCCAAATCGATATCCAAACTCAAATTCGCCAGAGCGGCAGGGCCGCCGTGAAAAAATTCAGGCTGGTTTTGTAAAACAAATGCTTGACATTCTGTTCGGGTCTTGAGAGGCAGATGGCACCCATGGCGGACTTTGCACCCATCTCCATCAAGGCGGTTGACCAGACTGGTCGCGAGATTTTCAACGTTTCCGTGCCGTTCACCTTTGAAATTGATGTCAAACGGCTGATAGAGAGCGCATTCGTGCTCGCCCAGCAGCCTCCACCCGCAAATCCGGATCCGTTCCATTACACGGTCGGTTATTACGGTTTTAGCGAGGATCCGCGCTTCCCCGGATATCTGGGATACGAGATCGAAACCATCAACGGCCTGCCGACCAACGGGCAATTTTACTGGCAATTATCGGTAAATGGAGTCGTCAGCACGACCGGTGCCGACACCACGCTTCCGAATCCGGGGGCGACGGTTGCCTGGAATTACACGCCCATTCCCCAAAATCCCGCCGACCTGACTTCGCGCACGCAAGTCGTCCACGCGCGCCGCAGTTCCAGGGCCGCAGCGAAGTCGTAACTATATTTAAAATGAGCAAGCGGCTTGTCTCAGTGGTGGTCAACAAGTGGTATGAGTGCGATCCCATCATAGGCGCATTGATCAACGATGGGCTCCTGACTCCCCGGCTGCCGCTGCCCTGGCCCACATTCATCAGCCATCCACATGCGAGGCCGGAGCAGCTACCGAAGCCGCCCACGGAGGGGAGCAACAAGCCACGGCTGCGATTTGAGGTGAATGGCACTGCGTTTGAAATCTGGTGCATTTCGGATCTTCTCGAGGGGCTCGACCAATCCGGCAAGGTCCAGTCCAGTTCGAAGGTAAAGATGGAGCACATGGCCACGATATTCGCAGCGCAAACGCCGGACCTGGTCATCGCCATGGGGACTGCCGCATATCCATCGGCCGATTACGAAAACGGAAGCGTGGTAGTCGGCACCCGCGTTTTCATGCATGACGGCGGCACTCCGGGCGACGATTCCAACTGGCACAGTGACTGGTTTGACCAGGTGATCGATTCGCCGTTGAAACGGGAAATCTTCGATGTGTTTGTCGCTACGTGGACGGTGCCGGGCGCTCCCGTGCTGAATAATTTCATCGTTCCGCCACTTTATCCGGTGCTGATGGGGCATCTGTTCGCATCCTACGACTATGCTGCCTTGGGAACCATCAACGTCTGGGACCCAGCCAACTACGATACAGCGGATCGTAAAACTGTGGAAACTTATCGCTCGCAGCACGATGGCAGTTTCGCAAAATCCCTTGAAACGACCCACGGCTTGATAAGGGCCGCAGTGCCGGAGGTTCCGTTCCTTTTCATATCCGGCATCAGCAACAGAATGCTGCATTTCTCCGATGAGGTAGCCCCCAGGATTTATGCGCAGCGGACGGCCTCCGCCCACAATGCGGGAGTCGTCCTCGGCACCATGATGCCGGCAATTGCGGCATCGTGGGCGTCCGCTTGATGGCGGTTTAATTCCGTCGCGCCTCCGGCGCTGGAGGCGGGTTGTGATCGAAGGCTGTTTAATTGCGATAAAACAATGTGTTACATGTCGCGTGCATCTCCGCTGGAGACAGCGGACGCTACACCGGCGCTGCGCGCCGCTCATGGTGAGTGCGGCTGCGCCGTTTTGGTCGCATCGTGCTTGGAAATCACGATCCACCGCTCGCAGCTGCGCTTTATTTCGTTCGATCCACGCGTCAGACCGAAGCCAGGGTTAGAGAACCCCGGTCATGGGATGACGTCTTTTTTGCGATGGGATTCAGAAGCCGGGCAGGATTTTTGTTTTGTGATTTGCTTCTTTGATGATCATTTCGCGGCGAAATATGCGACCAGGACGCCATTGCGATGCAGGACATCCCAGGACGAGAATCCCACTTTGCGGATCAACTCCAACTGATAGGAGAGGGAGCGCGGGGTGTCTTCTTTTTCGATGTAGCCAAATACTTTGTCGCGGTATTCCTCACCGCCCAAGCCGGCCAGGTAGGCACCGTAGCGGGCCCAGGTGATTTCGTGAATTTTTGGATCATCAAAAACAACGAAGTCCGAGACATACAAGCGCCCGCCGGGTTTCAACCAGCGTTGCATCCGGCTGAAGACAGACAGCCACTCTTCATCGCCCCGCAAATGATGCAGTGAGGCGGCTGCGAAAATCGCATCGAAGGTGTTTTCTTCAAAATCGAGCGCGCGCATATCGGCCTGGTAGGTGAAGGCATTGACCGCGCCCGCGAGTGTGACTCTTTGCGTGGCTCGCTCGAGCATCCTGGGACTGAGATCGACCAGATGACATT
This sequence comes from Chthoniobacteraceae bacterium, assembly GCA_049692655.1. GTDB lineage: Bacteria > Verrucomicrobiota > Verrucomicrobiia > Chthoniobacterales > Chthoniobacteraceae > DASZPK01. The sequence continues at coordinate 7,609 of JBAVPB010000179.1, forward strand.
CCAGGGCGCCCACCTCTTTCATGACGCGCAAGGTGAGGTTTCCCGCGCCACATCCCAGGTCCAATACTTTGTCCCCCGGCTGGAGATGAGTGTGCGCTGTCGTGGCAATCAACTCCAGGACCAGTGGAGCATCGGGAAGGGCCTGTTGGCCTGTTTCCAGATTGCTGAAGCGTTCGACTTCATCGTCGAACCGGAGGCGGATTTCATCGACTGTTGATTTGTCTTTGTGGGAGTTCATGGGGCGAATTTTAGCTCCGAAGTCTCAATTTCGGAATTATTAATAAAGCAATGGATTGATGCCTTTAAGGTATTAAAGGCTCTTTGATCCCTCGAGTGCGGTGTCATATTTGGTGGCCAGTCAAGATATGACGCCTGACCCCTATTTGCTGCGCTCGGTTATCTTGGCGCCATTCTTGACTGTCCCTTCTGGAAAGTGTCAATAGTCAAGGGCTGACCCCGTCGGCGTTCGAATGGCGTTAAGGGTTGAAGGGATGGCCGTATTGCAGGCCGCGTGCTTATCCGCCGGGGACAGCGGACGCTACACCGGCGCCATGCGCCGCTCATGATGAGTGCGGCTGCGCCGGGTTGGCCGCATCGCGCTTTGCCCGCCTGCCTGCCAATACCACGGCTGTCCCCCCTCCGCCTCCGCGGCGCTGAGGCGGTCTGATTTTTGATGGTGGGTTCCCCCTCTTCAATTTCGGGGCGCATTCTGGATTTTCTCGAATCCCCTTTCGTGTTGCGGTGAAGGGGGCTAGGTTCCGGGCTCGATGCAAAAAGGAGAGAGAATACTAGAGGCGCGGCGTTCGCCGTTCCAATTGATCCTGGTGACGGAGGATGCGGCAGGCTTGCGGACGCTTCGCTTTGGGCATGATGGGGTGCGGCAGAGCGTGGTGAAGCCGGGCGATCCGCAGCATCTCGAGCTGGACTACATCACTGTGCTGACGAACTGCCTGGCGTTTGTGCGGAGTATGTCGCGAATGCTGATCGTGGGACTCGGAGGGGGGACTCTGCCGGGTTTTTTTCGCAGCCAGTTTCCTGAGATTGAGATCGATGTGGTGGAGATCGATCCGGATGTGGTCGATATGGCGAGGACTTATTGCGGGTTCCGTGAAGATGAGCGGATGCATGTGCATGTGGAGGATGGGCGGGATTTCATCGAGGGGTGCAGCGACCATTACGATGTGATTATCCTGGATGGATTCGATGCGGAGAAGATTCCGAGGCATCTGCTCACGCTGGAATTTCTGCAGGCTGTGCGCGGCGCGCTGACCCCGGAGGGGATCGCGGTGGCGAATGTGTGGGGACGCGCTTCCAATCGCATTTATGATCACATGCTGCTGACCTACCGGGATGCGTTTGATGAGATCTATATCTTCGATGTGCCTGAGCCGGGGAGCAAAATTTTTGTGGCGCTGCAGGGGAAACAGGCGATGAGCCGGCTGGATGTGATCAAGCGGGCGGCGGATGTTTCACGGGAGCGGGGATTCCGGCAGGATTTCTCGGGGTCGATTGCGGGGTTCAGGAATTCCGATGAGGAGACGATACGTGGCGGTGAGGTGCTGAGGGACTGAAGAAAGGCGGAGGGATGAGGGCGGAGGGCGGAAAGGGATGTGGGTTTTATGGCGTGGGTTTTTGTGCGGGCGTCCCGGGATAGTAGTGGGTGGGTTCGAGGAGAGAACATCCCGGGCTGCTAATCGACGGGCGAATCAATGTGCGCGGGATGCGGGCCTGTGGGGGAAGATGAAGATGCAGAATACTATCATTGCGACGAGAGCTCCGGAGGCTGTGTAACGGCTAAGGTCGAGGCCACCGTGATCGTGCGGTTTGTCGAGGAAATCGCCGACGACGGCGCCGAGGGGGCGCGTGAGGATGAAGGCGGCCCAGAAGAGCAGTGTGTGCGAAATTTTTGTCCAATAAAAGGCCGCAGCGATCACGGCGAGCATGGTGCCGAAGAGGATCGCGGCGCCGATGTATTCGAGGCCGGCGCTATCGGCTGTCCAGTCGCCCAGGGCGGTGCCGAGCGTTTGCGAGAACATGATGGTGACCCAGTAGAACACCTCGGACTTCGGCGAGCTGACGGTATCGATGGAAACGGACCCCAGGGTGCGGTGCCAGACGAAGAGCGACGCCATGAGGAGCGCGAAGAGGATGGCCGTGCCGCCGGTGTAGCCGATGCCGAGCGAACGGTCGGCAAAATCCGCCATGGTGGTCCCGACCGTGGTGGTCGCGATAATGGTGACCCAATAAATGACAGGATGAAATTGCCGGGCGGAAATCTGGACGATGACGGCCACGACGAAGATGGCCGCAAATATCGCGGTGCCGACCAGGTAACCGAGATTCATGGACATGCTCACGGTATCGCCCCCTGTCTCGCCGAGTGTGGTCGCAAGAATTTTTATGATCCAAAATATCAGGGTTACCTCGGGGACTTTTGCGAGGTGCGATCCGACGGGGGTGCGGGCTGTGTCCCGCTGCGGGGTTTCCAATTTCATGTTTGTGGTCTGTTTTTTGATTTGGCTCCGGCCGTCTGTTGACGATGCCGGGAAGATGCCTTTCAAAAATGAAACCGACGGCATGGATTTAATGACAGTTTCATCATTTTTAATGCCGTTACCCGCCTGCGATATTTTAAAAGCGCCGGTAGTGTGACGGAATCCCCGGCGGCCAGGTTCCGCAGGGCAACGGCAATGGATTACCTGCTCGAAAGAGGCTGGATGCCCGCTTTTTTTGCGAATGCTAATTGCTCACGGTCAAAGGTCATGAACAAGACCGATGCGGATTCGATTGCCACGGCGACGTGAAAAAGATCCATGCCGCGCACCGGTGTTTGCAGGCTGTGCTCGGCGCTCAGTTCGCAGGCAGTGCGTACGGCGTCCCTCCAGTCAAACTCCACATGCAGCCAGTAGCCGAGCCGGATTTCCATTTCCAGCGCACGGATCAATTCGCGTGCCTTGCCTTGCGCGATGATTCCCGTCCTCTCCGCCTGCCGGAACGCATTGAAAACCTCGACGCGCTGCCAGGGTGTCCAGATCACGACGGCATCGTCGTCCAGGCTCTCCAGCATGCGGATGGCGCGGGCATGGTTTGCGTCATCCGAGCATTTGTAGGCCAGCCACCAGGATGTGTCCGCGTAGGCGATCACTTCTTCAGACTCTTGAGAAATGCCGCGCCGTCGAATTTTCCCTTGCCCCCGCTCACAGCCAGCTTTTCAGCCAGGGCGCGGGTCATGCGGGGCCGGGCACCCTTGGTGACGATGAATTTCGGTTTGCCATTCGATGTAACGACAAGCTGCTTTCCCTCGGGCAGGCCATCCACCAGGCCCGCGTTGTGATAAAATTCGCGAACAGTGACCGTTTTCATTGGTGTTATACGCTAGTGTTAGACAAGCGGGGAGTCAAGCCTGTGAAGCCACACGGCGCCATGTTCGTGCTGGCATTACGGACTTATTTTCCACACTCCCCAACCTGAACCCTGAAACTGGAAACGGAAGCGAAGGTTAATGCGGCAGCTTTTTTTCGAAGGTGCCTTTTTCGCCGATGAGGGTGGCGAAGCCGCCGTTGTAGAGCCAGTCTTTGGCGGCGGCGTTGCCTTTCAGATAGGCGTCCCAATAGGCGGTGCTGCCAGCGAGGATGAAGGGCTGGAATTCCTTGTCGGATTGATGCGGGATGATGTGGCCGGAGAAGGTCATGTGGTCGGCGCCATTGAAGATGACGAGACAGGTCTCGGCGCGGTTCATTTCGTCGAAGATGATGCGGCGGTCGGCGGCCTTGGTCTCGCCGATGGGGCTGTTATCGAGCGTGCCTGTCATGTGGAAGACCGGGGTGGTGATGGCGCTGAAGGCGTGGTCGCGCTCGGCTTGTGTGCGGGGGACGGGGGCGCTCATTTCGATGCCGGCTGTGATGCGGGGATCGGCGAGCGAGGGGTCGCCTGGTCTGCGCTGCTCGCCGACGAGGGCCATGGTGGTCCAGCCGCCGAAGGAGTGACCGGCCATGCCGATGTGCTTTGTATCGAGACGGCCGCGCAGGGGGGAATCGGCGGCGGTGTTGAGCTTCAAGACCAGGTCGATGGCGAAGGGGACGTCCTTTGCGCGGTTGATTGCGTTATTGATATCCGCGACGGATTTGTAGAGGGCGGCGGTGGCTGCGAGTGGGCCTGCATTTTTCCAGACGGCGTCGTCGCTGCCGAGGTGCTGGAGATGCACGGAGACGTAGCCGCATGCCGCCCAGTGGTTGCCGAGGTATTCGTAGCCTTCGCGGTTTCCGCCGAGGCCGTGGGAGAAGATGATGATCGGGAACGGGCCGGCGCCGGTGGCGGGGTAGTAGATTTTTACGGGCACGTCGCGGTCGCGGGCGGTGTCGTGCCATGTGTAGCGGATGGAGGCGACGGGGAGCGATGGTGCGGGTGGCTGGTAGGCGGATGCGACGTGGGCCGAGGCGATGAGGAGCGCCAGCAGGATGGCGGCGAGAGGTGGAAAGTGGGGACGTGGCATTTGGATGTTAAACAACGGGAGGGGTGGTTTGTTTCGAGAATTTTAACACGCAGGATGCAACCCGGCTTCGGGGTTGTTCTCTGTTTTGACCGTTTCCCAAGGTAGCCCCGACTGTGTCGGTGCAACCTTGGGCTATAGGATGCAACCGCGTTGCGGTAGGTTATCCGTGGCATGCCCGTGAATCTACGCTATTATTTTTAAGCAGTGGTGAACGGATTGAGCAGCTTTACCCCTGTTTTAGCGAAATCTGCCTTGTTCCTTGTAACCAGTGTAAGATTATGGCGGTGTGCCGTGGCGGCAATCTGGCTGTCGAGCGACGAAACTTTGGTGCCTGCCTGATCCCACCTGGCTTTGAGTTGCCCCCAGACGTGGGCGGTGCTCGTATTGAAACCGAGCACGCGACCTTTCATGCAGTCGCATAGGTCCTGCAACCACGCCCGGAGTTGGGTTTTGCGCTTTCCGGCTGGCAGACGTTCAATGCCCCGCCGGATTTCTCCGATGGTGATTGTGCTGACGTAGAGTTCTCCTTCGTTCTTGCGCAGCCAGGCGACGACTTGAGCGTCGGGCCGCGGCTTGACCGGCTCGCTGAAGACGTTTGTGTCCACTAGAAAACTCACAATGCCGGCGGCTCGGAATCGTCCGTTTCACGCGGTGGAATGGCGAAAGGTGAGGGGCAGGCGAGCAGCAAATCCACAAGGCCGCGGTTGGCAGGGCGCGAAACCCGGCGCAAGGTGATCGTGTCCTCATCCTCGACGGCAATCTCGAAATCGTCGCCAGCCGATAAATGGAGCTGTTGTCGCACCGGCACCGGCAACACAATCTGGCCTTTTTGTGAGAGCACGGTAGTCATGTAGGATATTCTTACCACCCGATAAACCGGGATGCAAGCCGCAAAGAACGGTCAGGGAACCGGTAATCGACCGCGCCCGGCAGAAGCTTTCACGGGTCAATGCTATTCAAGGTGCTACGCGTGGTATTCCTGCAGCGTCTTGACTGACAGGCCGTGGGCCTGCAGGGACTGGATGCCCCGGAGGCTGGCCTGGGCGGCGCTGAGGGTGGTCATGATCGGGATGCGGGTGGCGACGGCGGCGCTGCGGATCTTGATTTCATCCTCGCGCGGGGTTTTGCCGCTGGGGGTGTTGATGATGAAATGGATCTCGCCGTTCTTGATCATGTCGAGGACGTGGGGGCGGCCTTCGCCGAGCTTGAAGAGGCGGTTGACCTCGACGCCGGCTTCGGCGATCGCATTTGCGGTGCCGCTGGTGGCGAAGAGCTTGAAGCCGAGGGCCGCGTAGTCGGCGGCGAGCTTGGCGACGGTGCCCTTGTCGGAATCCTTGACGCTGATGAATATGTTTCCGCCCTTTGGGAGCGGGGGTTGCGCGGCCATCTGGGCCTTCGCATAGGCGAGGCCGAGGTCGGAGTCGATGCCCATGACTTCGCCGGTGGATTTCATTTCAGGCCCGAGCGCGATATCGATGCCGGGGAAGCGGATGAACGGGAACACGGCTTCCTTCACGCAGAAATGCGGCGGGATGATTTCACTGGTGAAACCAAGATCGACGAGCTTCCTGCCGGCCATGACTTTCGCGGCGTATTTCGCGAGCGGTTTGCCGATCGCCTTGCTGACGAATGGCACGGTGCGGGAGGCGCGGGGGTTGACCTCGAGGACATAGACCACCTCGCCCTTCACGGCGAACTGGACGTTCATGAGGCCGAGGACGTTCAATTCCCTGGCCATGGCCTTGGTGGCGTCTGTTATCGTTTGTTTTACAAAGTCGGAGAGCGAGAACGCGGGGATGACGCAGGCACTGTCGCCGCTGTGGATGCCGGCCTGCTCGATGTGCTCCATGATCGCGCCGACGACGATCGTCTCGCCATCGGAGATGCAATCGACATCGACCTCGGTGGCGTCCTCGAGGAAACGATCCACCAGGATCGGGCGTTCGGGGCTGGCCTCGACTGCGTGGCGGATGTAGCGGCGGAGATCGTTCTCCTGATAGACGAGTTCCATCGCGCGGCCGCCGAGCACGAATGACGGGCGGACGAGCACGGGGTAGCCGATGCGCGTGGCGATGGCGACGGCCTCCTCTTCATTCACGGCGGTGCCGCTCGGGGTCTGGTTTAGCGCGAGCTTGTCGAGCATTGCGGAGAAAAGCTTGCGGTCCTCGGCCATCTCGATGCTGCGTGGCGAGGTGCCGATGATCGGGACGCCGGCCTCCTCGAGGCCCTTGGCGAGATTCAGCGGAGTCTGGCCGCCGAATTGGACGATGACGCCCCAGGGCTTTTCCTGGTCGCAGATATTCAGCACATCCTCGAGGGTGAGCGGCTCGAAATAGAGCTTGTCGCTCGTGTCGTAATCCGTGGAAACGGTCTCGGGATTCGAGTTCACCATGATCGTCTCGAAGCCTTCCTCCTTGAGCGCGAATGCGGCGTGGACGCAGCAGTAGTCAAACTCGATGCCCTGGCCGATGCGGTTTGGCCCGCCGCCGAGGATCATGATCTTTTTCTTGTCGCCGTGGATCACCTCGTTCTCGTCGCCGTAGGTGGAGTAATAGTAAGGGGTGTAGGCTTCAAATTCCGCGGCGCAGGTATCGACGAGGCGATAGGTCGGCACGATGCCGGCGGACTTGCGCTGGGCGCGGATATCCATCTCGCCGAGGCCGGTGAGCGCGGCGAGCTGGCGGTCGGAGAAGCCGAGCTTCTTTGCGCGGAGGAGCGGGATCTCGGCGGGATTTTCCTCGTAGGAAAGCTCCTCGTCCACGAGCTGCTTGAGATTATACAAAAACCAGGGGTCGATGCCGGTGAGGGCATTGATTTTTACGATGTCGAGTCCCGCGAGGAAGGCGTAGCGGATGTAGAAAATGCGCTCGGCATTTGGCACGGCGAGCTTGTGGGTGATCTTCTCCATGTCCCAGCCGCCGGAAGGGAGTGTAGCGGGGAGAGACTTGCCGTCGTTGCCGAGGCCGAAGCGGCCGATCTCGAGGGAGCGCAGGCATTTTTGCAGCGAATCCTTGAACGTGCGGCCGATGGCCATGGCCTCGCCCACGCTCTTCATCTGCGTGGTGAGCGTGGTGTCGGCGCCGGGGAATTTCTCGAACGTGAAGCGCGGGATCTTCGTGACCACGTAATCGATCGTCGGCTCGAAGCTGGCGGGAGTCACGCGGGTGATGTCGTTCTTCAGCTCGTCGAGCGTGTAACCCACGGCGAGCTTTGCGGCGATCTTGGCGATCGGGAAGCCGGTCGCCTTGGACGCGAGGGCGGAGGAGCGGGAGACGCGAGGGTTCATCTCGATGACGACCATGCGGCCGTTTTTCGGGTTCACGGCGAACTGGATGTTCGAGCCGCCGGTCTCCACGCCGATCTCGCGGATGACCGCGAAGGAGGCGTCGCGCATGAGCTGGTATTCCTTGTCGGAAAGGGTCTGCGCGGGCGCGACCGTGATGGAATCGCCGGTATGGACGCCCATGGGGTCGAAATTTTCGATGGAACAGATGATCACGCAGTTGTCCTTGCAATCGCGCATGACCTCCATCTCGAATTCCTTCCAGCCGAGGAGCGATTCCTCGATGAGGACCTCGCTCACGGGGGAAAGATCGAGGCCGCGGGTTACGATTTCCTCGAATTCCTCGCGGTTGTAAGCGATGCCGCCGCCGCTGCCGCCGAGGGTGAATGCGGGGCGGATGATGAGCGGCATGGTGCCGATTTCCGCAGCGACTGCGCGGGCTTCGTCGATCTTGTGGGCCACGCCGGAGTGTGGCATGTCGAGGCCGATCTTGATCATGGCCTGCTTGAAGAGAAAACGGTCCTCGCCCTTGTCGATGGCGGCGGCGTTTGCGCCGATGAGTTTTACGTTGTAGCGCTCGAGCACGCCGGCTTTCACGAGGTCCATGGCCGCGTTCAGGGCGGTCTGGCCGCCGAGTGTGGGGAGGATGGCGTCGGGCCGTTCGCGGGCGATGATCTTCTCGATGACCTCGGGGGTGATCGGCTCCACGTAAGTGCGGCTGGCGAATTCCGGATCGGTCATGATCGTGGCCGGGTTTGAGTTCACCAGCACGACTTCGTAGCCTTCCTCGGCGAGGGCTTTGCAGGCCTGGACGCCGGAGTAATCGAACTCGCAGCCCTGTCCGATGACGATGGGTCCGGAGCCGATGAGGAGGATTTTTTTGAGAGTGGTATTTTTTGGCATGAAAAAATGAGCTTAGGAGCTAAAAATGCAACTTTTGCGCGGCAATGAGGTTTAATGGGAGACCGTGCGGGAAGAAAGAGAAATTTCTTGGCTTTTTTTGGTGTTCCCGATAGTCTGAATGCAATTACAAAGTAAATTTTTATGATTGAACTCGAGGTTTATGCCGCAGGTGTCCGGAATCTTGAAAAGATCCTGGAGTTGGATCACGAATTGGAGGCAGTTTCAGGGCTCAGATACAAGGTCGATAGCAATCACGACATCGTTTACCTGGAATTTGAGGAGCCGACCTACACGGTGCAGGAGATCCGTGGAATCTTTCGCAAATTGGGACTGGAAGCCCGCATCGTGGGCTCGATCCCGCCGGAGTTGAACCCAAAGAGCAAGACGCAGCCGCTGAAGATTTCGTAGCGTGTAAACGTGTAGCGGAGGTGAAAATTGAGCGTGTTCACCATCCGGTTGAATGTTGATATCGAAAAACGTTTGGAGCGACTGGCAAAGAAGACAGGGCGCACCGGGACGGCTCACGTTCGTCAGGCAATTCTCGAACATCTCGAAAATCTGGAGGACGTCCAACTGGTCGCGCAGCGGTTGCAGAAGCCGTCCAAGACTTATTCGGTCGGCGAGGTTAAGCGTGAATTTGGTTTTTAGGTTCGGCGAACGGACGGCTGTCGGAAGTCTAATTACGAGCCGAAAATCACTGGATGAAATTCCTGGTATTGCTTATCGGCGTATTAACCGGTCTGGCTTTCGTCTAAAGATCACAAAGATAAGGCCATCAAACTTTGCGAGACTGAGGGATGGGGAGATTTAAGAACAGGCAGTCACAAATGGATTCACAGCATGCTATACAATGTATAGAGAGGCGATAAATGTGTGGATAAATGGACGACTTCGTGCTTTAATGTAAGTCATAGGAGGATAAATGGTTACATTATTCATCATTGGTGTGGTGATTGTGGAAGCTGTGATCGGTTTTTTCTTGTTCGAGTTGTACTACTTGATTGATGAAAGAGCCTGGACCCGGAAAATCGAGCCGGGGGATGCAATTGTTTACCGCAAGCAGAAGTTCTCCACCCATCCGGGCGCGAGGGCTTACGCGGTCAGCGCGGCTGAAAACGGGGACAACTATTCATACATCGTCGATAAATATTGGACGGTAGCCGGCTTGCTGGACAATGGGCTGGTGGTCGCCATTACCCGAACAAACAAACGGCATTACCTGCAACCGGACGATCTCAACCTCCACCGCGCAAGAATGATCGAGCGTGTGAGATACAGGAATCGCTTTCCGCAATTGGGCTGAGGTGCATTTCTTTTCCAGAGCTCAGATTACAACCTGATCTTCACCGCATTTTTTTCGCTGGCGGAGCGGTAGGCGGCTTCGGTGAGCTTGATGGTGTCGATGGCGATGAGGGGCGGGGTGTAGCCTTTGCCACCGTTGCAGATCCAGTTGATGAATGTGGTGTCGGGGGTGGAGGATTTCACCCGGGCGGGGATGGTGATGGGCTCGTCGTTCACGAGGAGCGGGTGCGGTTTCCACATGTGGGCGCGCAGGACGATACTGCCTTTTGTGCCGTGAATGCTCATGCATTCGTCGTGAAGTTTCGTGGTGCCGAAGAAATTGAGGGAGCCGAGTGCGCCGTTGTTGAATCGGATGGTGACGACGCTGGAGAGATCGACCTTGTCGCCGTAATTTTCGATGGTGGCGGTGACTTCCAGGGGTTTCAGGCCGGTGATGTCGAGCATGGAACTCACGAGATGGCTGCCGGTATCCATCATGAACCCGCCGCCGGCGAGCGCGGGGTCTTTGCGCCAGCCGAGGGCGCGGACATCCCAATCCTGCGTGATGTAGCAGGCGACGCCGCGGATGTCGCCGATGTGGCCCCTGGCGATGAGTTCGCGGGCATACATGGCCTGGCCGTGGTGGAAGCGCTGGTAGGCGACCATGAGGTAGCGCGATTGTTTTTCCGCGAGGGCGGTGAGCTTGATGGCGTGGTCGGAGCGGATGGTGAAGGGCTTTTGCACGAGCACATGCAGCCCGGCGAGGAGGGCGGTGCGCGCCTGCTCGTAGTGCAGGGAGTGCGGGGTGCAGATGAAAACGGCGTCGAGCTTTTCACTGAGGATCATTTCCCTGTAATCGGCGTAGGAGGGAAGCGGGCGGCCGACTTTTCCGAGGAGGGAGGTGATCTGCGCGGGATCGGGATCGGCCACGGCGGTGAGCTGGACGCGGCGGTCCTTGAGGAGTTGCGGGAGGTGGTACCACTGCATGAATCCCCCGCAACCAATGAGGGCGACGTTAACCTTGGTTCGTTTCATTTGAAGGGGCGATGGTACGCGAAACGGAGGGATGGGACAATGACGAAAAGCGAGGACGCGCTACGACGTTGCCGCAATCTCATTCCCGTCGGCTTCGATGGAGATTTTCGACTCCTCGGTCTCCCGCCGCCCGAGCAGCCAGAATGTGAGGCTGAGGAAATAACCTGCGACGCCGGCGAGGCTCATCTTGAATCCGCTGCCGAAGAGAAACGGGCAGATGAAACCGGAAAGGATCGCGAAGAGGATCATGAATGCAAAGTTCTGGAACGAAGAGGCGAGGCCGCGTGCGTTGGGGAAGAGTTCCATGGCGGAGAGGGTCATGGCGGCGGAGCCGATGGACATGCCGAAGGAGTACGTGGCGAGCGGGATGATCGCCCACGGCACGCGCACGACATAAAGGCCGTGATAGAGCGCGGAGACCGCCATGGAGATGCCCATGATGAGGAAGCCAGCGAGGATGAGCACGCGGGCCGGGATGCGGTGGCTGGCACTCGCGGCGACCCAGGAGCCGAGGGTCATGCCGCCGATGAGCGGGAGGAAAAGCCAGCCGTATTGTGTGGCGGTGAGGTGCAGGACATCGAGGAGATAGGACGGCGCACAGCCCACGTAAACCATGGCACCCGTAAAGGTGAGCGCCAGGGAGATGCAGCGGAATAGAAATTGAGGATGACGCGCGACCCGCCAGTAATTCAGGACGATGGCTTTCAAATGCAGCGGATGCCGGTCCGTGGCGGCCAGGCTTTCCGGCAGGGAACGCAGGCACGTCACGAGGAGGAAAATGCTGAAGAGCGCGATGAATCCAAAGATCGCGCGCCAGCCAAAAGCGGTCATCAGCCAACCACCCAGGATCGGCGCGACAGCGGGCGCCACGCCGAAGATCATCGAGATGTAGGCCATCATGCGCTGAGCCTCGGCGCCGGTGAAGAGATCGCCCACGATGGCGACCCCGATCACATTGCCCGCGCCTGCGGACATGCCCTGGAGCCAACGGAAGAAAAGCAGCCAGCCGAGGCTCGGGCTCATGCCTGCGCCGATGGTGGCGAAGGTATAGATGGAGATGGCGATGATCACGACCGGGCGGCGGCCGAAGGAATCGGAGAGCGTGCCGTAGAAGAGCACCATGAAGGCGTAGGCGAAGAGATAGATGGAGAGTGCCTGTTGCGCGGCGGACATGGTCACGGCGAAGTGCGCCGCGATTGCCGGGAGGCCGGGGAGGAAGGCGTCGATCGAGAGCGGGCCGAGCATGGACATCAGGGCGAGGATCAGGATGAGGACGCGGTTTTTCATGGAAAGCGCGGAAGGTAGCAGAGGAATGGCGGGGTCGCCAGCGGGAGGGTGAAAAAAAATCGTGACGTGCCGGATGACGGAAAGAAATTACCGGAAAGCGGAAAGGAAATGGCGCGGCAGGGATCGGGGATAGCTGACGGTTGGCAAGGGTTGGCAACGGTTGATTAGCCCTGCCAATGGATGTGTTCCGGTGCGATGGTTTTTTGCGGCTTATCCGGCCTGAAAATCAGGATTCGGGCGCGATTTGCGCCGGATGCGTACAGGGCCAGGACGGTTTATCCGGCCGGGGGACTCAGATGTTGTTCGCGGACGCCCTGGAATTGCTGCGGGGCAGGGGTGTTGTGGTCACGGGGACGGGATTTTCACTGCGGCTGCGGCGCCGGCGGCGCTTCGGGGGCCTGTTTGCAAGGTGGTTGACGATGGCGCAATAGAGGAGCGTGAGGATGCTGATGGTGAAGAAGACGGCCCATACGAACGAGGCATCCCAGCCGAGCCGGGCATCTGAATCCGTGGGCGGGACGCTTGAGAGGTAGGACCACGGCATGACCCCGAAAGTCGCGGCCAGCCAGATGAAAAAATTCAAGGTCGAAAGCGATACGGATCGCAACGTGGTTGCGCACAGAATCAGGCCGATGGAGATAAAAACCAGCAGGAGGATGAACGTCAAAACTAACATGGGGTGGATACCTTTACTGTGGCTTTTTGGATTTGTCCAAGGGGAGAAGTAAGAAAAATAAAAATTAGATCGATAATAATTTCCATATAACGTAATTCACTACGAACCTGTAGCGGATTTAATAACTCCATCCAATGAACACTTTTGCAGCGTAATGTAGTCTATAATGTACCTCCGGATTTTCATCTTATCTCTCACGGCATTGCTTATTGTGCTGGAGACCATTTTTTTGCCATGCCGGTACGTTAATACGGCCATGCCATTCCAACCGGATGCCGGGTACCACACATATCGCAATATCAATACCGAGATGGTGCTGGATGGGCGCGTGCTGGCCTGCGAATTGGGCATTACGGTTTTACTTTGCGGGGCGGCACTCATCGTCGCGGGTATAAGCGCCAGGACGGCCTTCAAAAAAATACTGCCCAGGACGTGGCGGTCAAAAGGCTGATCGCAATGGTGCGCCACCACTCATTGGTTTTCGGGCGATGAAAGAATTTCCTCGCATGTTAAACATCCGTGCCTATTCATGGTGTTGCACGTGATTTAAAAAATGCTGCTTCGAATCTTCATCGTTGTAGTGACGGCAATGCTCATTGCGCTGGAGGCTATTTTCCTGCCATGCGAGTTTGTGAACAAGGGCATGGCGATCCAGCCCGATGCCGGGTATCACACCTTTTCCAATATCAATACCGAGATGGTGATGGACGGGAATGCGGTGATTTATGAAATGGGCATCACACTGCTGCTCGGCGCGGTTGCGCTTACCGTCGCGGAGGCCACGGCCAGGGATCGTCGCAAAAGCAACACGCCCAAGTGGCGGATAGCCAATCCGTAATTTTCCGGGTGCGGTGCGGTGGGGATGATGCAAGGGCCGGGTGGGTGATTGTTCATTGCAAAAGCCGGGTTAGGCGAAACAGAGTTTCGGGAGCAAGTGCGTTCCAAAACCGGAGTTTTGGAACGAGGGAAAAAGTGAAGAAAGCGGAGGCGGATTTTAACCGCTAAGGGCGCGAAGAGCGCAAAGGAGGGAAGGATGAGGGTGGGAGGTTTCGGTGAAAGCGGGAGTTGTGTTTGTGGTCGCGGTTGGGACGTCCCACAGGGACGTGGCTACAACGACGGGCTTTTGAATGCGACGACTCTATTCCACGTCGCGGGCTGTGACGTTGGATCTCGGTAAGAGAAGCGGTCTTTCCGGGATGGGCGCGACGCTTTCAGGAAACGGGGATGTGGCTGACCAGAAAATAGCCGATGCCTATGATGATGAAGATTACTGATTGTTTGCGCGATTGACGGCCGGGACGTTCCTCGCCACGGCGTATCTGGCGCTGGGCGAAAAATAAGCCGTAGATGCCTATGAGGACGAAGGCGAGGCACGCGATATCAGCGGCATGGCCGAGGGCTTTGTATGCGGGGTTGTGGTCGAGATCGAAGCTCATCAGCGAACATAGGCGAAACGGAGTTTGATGAGCGAGGGGAGAGTGGATAATATGGATGAATCAAGTCCATGAACATAATCACAAGACGATTCCCGTGGTCTTTATTGGTGGCTGTGTGTGTTGCGGTTTTGAGCGGCCGGGGGATTGCCGGTGACTACACTTTCAATGCGGATATCTGCGACATGCGCGAGGCAATTATTGCGAACCCGGCGGCGCTTTCCACTTCGCTGGAGGCCATGGAGAAGCGGATAAGCCATGTTTCTGATCCGAAAACCAAAGGGACGCTTCTGGTGTATTGCGCAGCGGGATTATCGCTGACGAATGTGCGGGCGGCGGAGCCGGATGTGGTCCGACTTGCGCAGGAAGGGCTGGGCTATCCGTTGGACACCGAGGATTCCATCCGTGCGCTGATTCTGGCCGGGAATGGATTGGAGGCTGTGAATGCGAAATTCATTCCTTGGGACGATGCGAAGCGGCAGGAGGTTGCCGAATGCTATTTGAAGGCGGCGAAGATCATATTGGACAAGGTGAAGACGCTGGAGGTTGAGCCATTAGCCTTGAATGAAAGCTATACCGGCGATGCCGAGGGAGGGAAGGTGTGGGAAGAGCATCGAGAAAATATTGCCGCGAATAACCGTCTTGTTGATCGTGGAAAGGAAGTGCGACGGCGGCTTTTGAGCCTGTATTCCGCTTCGCCGGAGGATCAGGAGAAGTTGCGAGGTATTGCGGAATCCGTACTGGGAGACAGTGATTCCGTGAGGCGCCTGTTTGATGAAAAAGAGGGGCATGCGGCGAATCCGTTGCTGGCATCGCCGCCGCCTTCGCTTTCGGTGGAGTCGTTTCGTTAGTTTTTGCGGGAGATCGGTGTGTGTGGATCCCGGGGCAATTGCAAAAGCTGGGTTAGGCGAAACAGAGTTTCGGGGATCAGTGCGTTCCCAAACGGA
>JBAVPB010000180.1:0-2541 GCA_049692655.1 Chthoniobacteraceae bacterium
GTCCTGCTCCCTCCCGTTTAATTTTGCCGTTGGCGTAATGGAGCGTGTAGGTCGTGGGAGGAAATTTTATGAAACGAATGCCCAGCATCCGTCCATGCTGTCAAACTACCGGCAAAGTTCAATTCTTAAAAACAAAACAGCCGGGCTCTTGCGGGCCCGGCTGTTGTTGAGTTTTGAGTAGTCGGGACTTGGATTAGTAATCCATGCCGCCCATACCGCCCATGCCGCCGCCGCCGCCTGGAGGCATCGCCGGGCCCTTGTCCTTTTCAGGAAGCTCGGTGATGACGCATTCGGTGGTGAGGAGCAGGCCGGAGATCGAAGCTGCGTGTTGCAACGCGCTACGGGTCACCTTGGTCGGGTCAACGACGCCGGCTTTCACGAGGTCCACGTATTCGCCGGTGGCGACATTGTAGCCTTCGTTGCCCTTGCGCTTCTTGACTTCCTGCACGATGAGAGCGCCTTCCTGGCCCGCGTTGTCGGCGAGCTGACGGAGAGGAGCTTCCACGGCGCGGCGCACGATCGCGAGACCGATTGCCTCGTCGCCTTCGAGCTTGAGGTTATCAAGTGCCTTCTGCGCACGGATGAGTGCGACGCCGCCCCCGGGGACGATGCCTTCCTCTACCGCTGCACGGGTGGCGTGAAGTGCGTCCTCGACGCGTGCCTTCTTTTCCTTCATCTCGGTCTCGGTGGCTGCACCGACGTTGATGACGGCTACGCCGCCTGCGAGCTTGGCGAGGCGCTCCTGGAGCTTCTCGCGGTCGTAATCGCTGGTGGTTTCCTCGATCTGACGGCGGATCTGGCTGACGCGGCCCTGGATGTCGGACTGCTTGCCGGCGCCTTCAACGATCGTCGTGTTTTCCTTGTCGATGGTGATGCGCTTGGCCTTGCCGAGGTCGTCGAGCGAGATGTTCTCAAGCTTGATGCCGAGGTCTTCGGTGAGACACTTGCCGCCGGTGAGGACAGCGATGTCTTCCATCATGGCCTTGCGACGGTCGCCGAAGCCTGGGGCTTTGACAGCTGCGATCTGCAGGGTGCCACGGAGCTTGTTCACCACGAGAGTCGCGAGGGCTTCGCCTTCGACGTCTTCCGCAATGATGAGCAATGGCTTGCCGCTCTTCGCCACTTTTTCGAGGATCGGGAGCAGGTCTTTCAAGCTGCTGATCTTCTTCTCGTAAATGAGGATGTAGCCATTATCGAGGGAGACTTCCATCGCCTCGGCATTGGTCACGAAGTAAGGGGAGAGATAGCCCTTGTCGAACTGCATGCCTTCGACGACGTCGAGGCTGGTTTCGATCGACTTGGCTTCCTCAACGGTGATTGTCCCGTCCTTGCCCACTTTGTCCATCGCGTCGGCAATGATCTCGCCGATCGTGGTGTCCCAGTTGGCGGAAACGGTCGCGACCTGCGCGATCTCGGTGCGGTCCTTGACCTTCTTCGAGATTTTTGCGAGTTCGTCGGTGATCGCTTCCACTGCCTTGGTGATACCGCGCTGGAGCGAAGTTGGGTTCGCGCCTGCGGTTACGTTTTTGAGGCCTTCCTTGTAGATGGCTTCGGCCAGGACCGTGGCGGTCGTGGTGCCGTCGCCAGCCATGTCGCTGGTCTTGCTCGCGACTTCGCGAACGAGCTGGGCGCCCATATTTTCATAGGGGCATTCGAGCTCGATCTCCTTGGCGACAGTGACGCCGTCCTTGGTGATGGTCGGGCTGCCGAACTTCTTGTCGAGGATGACGTTGCGTCCGCTTGGTCCGAGGGTCGCCTTGACGGCGCGGGCCAGTTTCTCGACGCCGCGGAGCAATGCATGCCTCGCTGCTTCGTCGAATTGTAATTGTTTAGCTGCCATAATAGTTAGTTTTTAAGCTTTAAGTGTTAAGTTGTAAGTAAGCGGGATTATCCCAGGATGCCGAGGATGTCGTCCTCGCGCATGATGAGGTAGTTTTCCCCGTCCACTTTGATTTCGGTGCCGCCGTACTTGGAGATCAGCACTTTGTCGCCTTTCTTCACCGTGAACTCGATCTTCTTGCCGTGTTCGTCGAGTTTACCGGTTCCGAGAGCGACGACTTCGCCTTCCTGCGGCTTTTCTTTTGCCGAATCAGGGATGATGATACCGCCTTTTTTTACTTCTTTCTCTTCGAGCGGGTGCACGAGCACGCGGTCTCCGAGAGGTCTGACATTGACTGCCATAGTTTTATTTTCCTTCGTTTGTTATGTTGCTGTTGTTTACCTGGACGTCAAAGCCGGCTCGAAGAGCCGGCTTCGGCGAAGTTAGTAAAGTTGTTTGTTATTGCTTGATCGTTTCCGCGGGTTCGCCGAGGGACTTGAGCTTTTTAATCGTCACGCATTTGGTGAGCGAGGCGTCGTAGATATACAACATCCCCGTGGCACGGTCGAAAAAGCCGACGCCGTTGTTGTTATTGAAAGTGACCATCTGCACCTTCAAGAAGTCCGCTGGCGCCAGGGCTTCCACTTTTCCGGGCGTCGTGGCGGATTTCTCTTCGGCAGCCTTCACCGGTTGCGCAGCCATGAGCGCGCAAGCGGCAAAAG
>JBAVPB010000181.1:0-2885 GCA_049692655.1 Chthoniobacteraceae bacterium
CACCCAAGCTATCACCCAAGCTATCACCCAAGCTATCACCCAAGCTATCACCCAAGCTACGGAGGTAGTTTGGCAAATCGGTAGCCGGAAGCTGCCGCGAAAAACCGGCTGGTTTCGCTCGCTTTCAGGCTTGCACCCGCGGAAAAGCTGTGATTTACTCAGTTCATCGCACGCGTCTGCCATCTGCACGACCCGTCCGACCCCGTTTTTCCGCCGCTCTGCGGCATGAGGGGATCTGAACTCGATCAGGTCTCCGCCCCTTGGTCCACCCGTGTTTAGTGCAAGCCATTGCCTTTACACGCATGAAGTGAATGTCCAAAACGCCGCTCGGCGTTTTTTTTGAAGCAAAGGTAGTTCATCAACAGTTCCAGACAGAGGTAAGGCAAACCCCTTACCCAGTGCGGACGAGCGGGCGGGTTTCAAGACTGCGCCACAACAGACATGCTCCGCATACCGCTGGAATTCTTCGAGATAAGAGGCTTATGCCGTCCCCGTGACGGGCCGTGATTGCGCCAGCCATGGCGAATCTCGGAGGGCCCCGCCTGCTAAGGCAGGATCATTAACCGATGCACATCCCATCTCACCGAACTCGCGGCTATCAATGCCAGCGGGAGGATGTAGGCGTGGCTCCCCTCTAAAGGGCCGGCACCTGTCCCAGGATTTTTCGCGGACTAGGTAACCCCACAACCGTAAGGCTGGGGCGGCAGTGCTGGAGCAGTTGGACTGGAGCCGCACGCCGAATCGCACGTTTTTAAGACACCCGCCTCCACGGGCCCGTCCACCACGATGTGAAATGCGGGAGCAACCGGCTCTCCATGCTCGAAGTAGTACAGGTCGGGCGAAACCAGACCAGAGCGAGAACTGGGACGGTGATACCGGTGCAGGCATTTCTGCGTTTTGTGCGCTAGGCGAACACCTCCACGCTGAGGTGGATGCGTAGCTATGCGTATGCGCGGCAGGATTGGTTGCGACCGCAACGGGTAGCGGCACCACGCCGATGCCCATATTTCACAATGTGGAGTTGAAGATGACGAAGAAGAACCAACTGCCCCCGGTTGAAGGATTCCGCCCAGATGGCCAACCTGCAGAGACTGGCTGGAAAGCCATTCTCCAAGGGATCATCAACCAATATGGGGGGACCCGCGTCAACGGAAAAGTCGCGTCGCACCGCACGAAAGAGCACAACTCAATCGTGCTCGAAGCAGGTATGAAACTGCTCCACGGCGAGCTGGGGATGCACATCAAGAATCCGTACAACTTGGGTGAGAGACACATCGCCCGTATGGTGCATCACTGGTGGTACGTGCAGCAAAAGGCACCGAAAACCATTGCCGGGGACTTATCTGTCTGGCGGAAATTCGCCACGTGGATCGGGAAAGAAGGGATGGTCAAGACAATGGCGGACTACCTTCCAGATGTTCCGGCCGAGGATCTGCGGATATCGGCAATGAAGAAGGTCTCGCCCTCATGGGCTGAATCTGGCATTGATGTTCAGGCCAAGATCGAGGAGGCATTTCTGGTCGACGAACGCTTCGGTTACATACTGCTCACTCAACTGGCGTTTGGCTTGCGCGTGCAGGAAGCACTTTGCCTGAAGCCTCACAAGGCAGATCACCGCAATGGGCTGAAGGTCTACGGCAGCGACGGCCCGAAGGGCGGTCGCGACCGGTTCCTTGAAATTCGTTGCATGGAGCAGCGCATGGTGCTGGATGGGTTGAAGCGCATTACCACGAAGCGCGGGTACCTCGGCTGGAGCAAGACCGCACACGGAAAGGAATCGACGCTCGAGTCCAACATCGATCACTACTACTACTGCCTGCGCAAGATCGGGATCACCAAGGAGCTCGCAAACGTGTGCGGTCATGGACTCCGCGCACAGTTCACAGAAGACGGCATGATGCTGAAGGGCATGTTGCCGGCGACGCTCGGCGGAACCGCAGACCAGATGCCCAAGGAGGATCAGGACCGCACCCTCGCACAGTTGAGCGAAGACCTCGGTCATAGCCGCATTCAGATTCTTGGCGCGTACGTGGGCGGCATGGCTCAGGCACGGCAGGAGAAGAAGGCCGCGGAGGCAGCAAAACACGCCGCCCCATCGGCGCCGGGAAACACGGTGATTGGAGTGCCTGCGGATCCGGAAGTTTCGGTTGCTGCCGGTAACGATTTGTCGTAGGGCCGCCTGGAGGGATCGCCCTCTTCATCGTCTGGCGTGGCCCCAGACAGTCCACAGTCGTCCATTCAAGCAGAACGGTCGACCGGCAAGTCAAAAGTACTGGATGCGCGTCAAGGCAAATTGCCGCCTGAGGAACCTCTCTCGTGGTTCCTCAGGCGGCGCAAAAAGTAAAAGGCCCAAGAAGTGCGGCTGGGGGTACGTCCAATCACTCACTCGCTCCTCGATGCGCTAAAGGGTAGCGTGACGCGAACGTATCCGAAAGGCCGGCCATGACCATCAAATTGCGTCAGGATAGCCCTGGAACTGCTAGGATGATTTTCCAACGGATCGTGATTTCGCTGTTGAACCCAACGACTAAGGAAACAAGACTTCGCCTTGAGCGAACAAAGATTTCACAATTGATAGTGTAGGGCGCGAACTTATCCATCGCGCTGCACTTGCTAGCTGCGAGGGCGCTGTGAGCTATCAGGTGCGGCCGAAGTAAGCGGCGGCTCGCCGCCCTAGACCCTTCGGCACGCCCACAGGTGGACAGAGCACCGGACCAAAACCCGTACGTGGCGGGGTAGGATTAGTCGGTGATTTCGCGTTACGCGAATTCGTTGAATCTTGTTCCAGCAGCCATTTCACGGGCTAAAACGTGCGTTTGCACCGTTCTGATTTGTTAACACTCACGCGTTGGAAACGATGGAGAGACTACGTGAGCGCATCGCCG
>JBAVPB010000182.1:0-25419 GCA_049692655.1 Chthoniobacteraceae bacterium
GTATAATGAACAAGAGTTCCCTGCGTGATCCGGCTGTCATACGGATGGAACTCCCCTAAAGGGAGCCCACCCCAGAGCATGGACGATCGCCGCAGAGAACTGCAAGGCTGGCGGGTTGGACCTCCAGCCTTGCGCTTTGTTCACCATGGACCACTCAGCCCATGGCCTTGCAAAGTGTTCTCATTATAGCAGAACACCCACATACAAGAGCATGTCCCTCCAGGGGCGTGCTGTTTGGAAGGGGGTGTTTTTGATGTTGCGGCGGTTGCGAGGCTGGAGCCTTGTAAGGAGGGGGACTCTTTGAGAGGATGGTTGTGTGGGGCGGGGCTTCGGTCGTCCTGCAAAAATCTTGTGTGTGTTTTACCCTCTCCTTTCCCCTTCCTTTATGAAAACAACTCTCTTTGTGTGCCGGTGGTTGCTTGCTTTGATGATGCTTTTTGCGCCGGGGGTTTTGCGGGCGCAGTCCTATGCGCCGGAGACTCACTTTCACGATACGGTGCAGCGCCATTTCGTGGTGGAGCTGGCGCGGGTGCTGGCGTGGCGGGAAAACCAGAAGGGGGGGAGGGTTGCGGAGGTGACTTACGCGCTGGAGTGCGGGGCGGACGGGACTTCGAAGTGGGATGTGAAGTGGCTGGATGCCTCGGGGCGGACGGTGGGGCAGGTTGCGGTGAGCTATCTCGCGGCGTCGCTGGTGACGGGGCCGGCGTTTTATCGCGAGGTTTTCCGGCAGATGACGATGGGGGGGATGCAGATCAGTCCGACGCTGACATCGCAACAGGTGATGGAGGCGTACTGGAAGGGGGCGGAGCTGGCGGGATACTCGCGGGTGGCGGGCCTGCGCGCGGCTTTTGATCTCGCGCCGGTGAAGCCGAAGACGGCGGAGTCGGATTACGCGCCGAAGCTGGCGGGGCTGCTGCCGCATGCATCGCTGCCGGTACTTTCGGGGGGATATACGATGGATCCGGTGGTGCTGGCGCGGGGGGCGGCGTGGCTGGCGGTCTCCGAGGCGATGGCGAAGGACCGCTCGATGCAGGCGGGTGCGGGGCTGGATGCGCTGTGGGCGCCGATTCTTTTCCTCGCGGGGCGCGAGAACGCGGCTGGCGCGCTCTGGAAAAGTGCGGCGGTGAAGCCGGGGGCGATGGCGGCGTGCTGGGATTATCTTTTCACCCGGCCGAAGACGCCGGATGCGTTCGTCTTTTTCGCGAAGGCGGAGAACCGGCGGTTCATGATGCCGGTGATGAATGCCTACTGCCGGCGGGCGGAGAATCCGGTGGATTTTGAAAAGATGCTGCCGCCGGTTTTTGACGGCCCTGCAAACATGGCGTCGCTGTTGTACGATCATTTCCCATGCATCATGCGTTACGCGACGGTGAGTACGGGGCATATGTTCAGCGAGGGGGCGCCGTTTGCGTGGCAGGACTGGATCGATTGCCTGAGGAAATTCGAGCCGACGGCCCTGGATTTCACGGGGTATAAAAGCGCGCTGGCGAGCCAGCAGGGCGGCATCGCGGCGTATGCGCCTGTGGCGGGAAAACTGGCGAACGAGACGTGTCTGCGGGGTTTCGATACGGTGGCGCCGCTGGTGGAACTGGGACACAAGGAGGGGACGGGCAAGCTGATCCCTGTGGCGGCGGTGACTGCGCGGGATCTGCTCAACTACGGGTGGGAGATGACGGGGGCGCAGCTCGGATCGCGCTATCACTTCGTGGCGGAGAAGTGGGGTGTGCCGGAGCTTGCGGGGGCGATCGCGTCGGAGGTGAAATCGAAGGTCTCCGGGCTGGATCTTTTCTTCATGACGGATGCGGAGATGCAACGGGCGCCGGAGCCGCCGGAGGCGGACCGGCTGGAGGATGTGGACAGCATGCGGACGTATATCGGGAGCAACCGGGCGTGGTGGAAGCGGATGGTGGGGCGATTTGAAGACTACGGCAGCCGGCACTGGCTCCAGGCCGGGTGGGTGCGCGGGCAGTGTTCGGTATTCTACCACGCGGATGAAATGGACATGATCCTCCCCCACATCGAACGTGTGCGGGCGGAGGGAGGGGCGCTGTGCGACGGGTTCATACGCCAGTGGTTTGCGGACGATCTGCGGGACGACGGCGTGCCGCGGGTGCCGGGTGCGCTGGAATACAAAAGAAAAATGGCGGAGGAGGGGAGGAAGACCGAGATCGACCAGGACGTGATCGGGATGGTGTGGTCGGATTATTACGAGAAACTGCCGGCGCTGGACCGGGCGAGGGAACTGGAGCGGGCGTACTGGCAGGGGGCGGCGAACGGTTACCTGGACCGCCTGGTGGATGCCTACATCGAGGCGCATGCGTATGTGTCGGCGATCCGGTTCTGCCGGGAGGCGAAACCGCGCGTGGATGCGGTAACCTACTCGGCGTGGCTGGGCCCGCGCCAATACACGCTGGCGATGCTGGAGGGGGACAAGGCGACGATGCAGGAGGCGCTGCTCGCCAGCCAGAGCGGCAGCAGCGAGGACATGAGGCTGCATCTCGAGGATGCGGCGGTGAAGGGAGACGCGAAGGCGATGGATGCGATGATTGGCGATTGGGGCCGGCGTTACGGCGGCGACAATTCCCTGGCGCTGCTGAAGGGGTTCCTCCCGCTGATCCCGGCGCTGAAGGATGCGGCGAGTCCCGACCACGGGAAGGCGCTGGATTGGTTTGCGACGAGCCCGGACTGGATCACGTACCAATGGATATTCAGCCAGAACGCGAAGCTGGGCACGGAGGAGAGCATCCGGTTTTTCGGCGGGGAGACGACGGACTGGGTGCGGCAATTTGTGGTGCTGGCGCTGCGGAA
The DNA here is from genome assembly GCA_049692655.1 of Chthoniobacteraceae bacterium. Taxonomy (GTDB): domain Bacteria; phylum Verrucomicrobiota; class Verrucomicrobiia; order Chthoniobacterales; family Chthoniobacteraceae; genus DASZPK01. Next base: position 2,809 of record JBAVPB010000182.1, read on the forward strand.
GGACAAGGGGGAGTTTGAAAAAGAATACCAGGAACACGAGCGGACGTGGAGGGCGAAGCACCGGGACTGGAAGGCGACGGTGCTGATCCATTACCTGCGCAACGAATTGATGGAAATCCCGGTGCCGGCGGAACAGCCGGACCTGAAGTCGGCGGATGCGATGACACTGACGGAGCGGGTGCTGGCGTCGGTGGGGAAGTGAATTTTTGGACGGTGGGGAGGGGCGTCCGCAGATTACGCAGATTTACGCAGATTCCGAAGAGGGGGAGCATCGCAGTTTCCTAAAAAATCTGCGGATGGATTTTTTAGTCCGAAGAAGCTGTCGCGGATTCCGGCGTCGCCTAAGAGGACGTCTAAAAAGTCATTTTATCCACAGATTAAAGAAAGAGACGCCTTGGGAAAATCTGGCATTAATCTTTGATGACTGCTTTTTCCGCTTACTTTTTAGACGCCCTCTAAGGACTATGCGGGACAAGCTGGGACATGACAGGAAGCATGCTGCGCGGGTAAAAGGTTCGAGCTCGCTTTTTAAGAAGCATCGCCGACGGGGACACGACAGAGCGTGTCCCTCCAGGGAGGGCGCTGTTTGAATGGGGATTATTTGCTTGCAATGGATGCTTTGTGGTGCAAAGTGAGTGGCATGTTCACCCGTTCGGAAGCTGAGGAAAATCTTCGCACCATTCGTTCGCTCATGGAACGGTCCACGATTTACCGGGCGATTTCGGCGCCCACGGCGCTGGTGGGAGGGGTGTTGTCGGTGGTGGCGTGCTTGACGTTTAATTCCATGTTTCAGGGCATGGATGCGCTGAACGGGGCGTTGTTTGTGGGTTTCTGGCTTGTCATTCTTGCTTTTACCATCATCGCTAACACATGGTTCATTTGGCGGGGAGCAAAACAACGCTCGGAGCCATTCATCTCCTCCGGAATGAAGATGGCGCTGGTTTCTCTCCTGCCTTCCATGCTTTGCGCTGGATTTTTCACCTATGATTTTCTTGGCGAGCCAGTTTTCGCATTCTTTCTTCCTCCGATCTGGATGATTTGTTACGGGCTGGGGCTTTTGGCTACCTCGCACTTTGCGCCGCGTTCCATTAACATATTAGGCTGGGTTTTTCTCTTTTCAGGATTTGCCGGGTATTTATACCTTCAACACCGTATTGGAATTCATCAGCGAGACCCGGGCTCACACTTTACTGCTGACGGCAATCTCCTCATGGGTGCGACGTTTGGCGTTTATCATTTGATCTATGCGGCCTGCACGTGGCCGCGCAAAACCACAGGAACCACTCCCGGCGGCGAGCCATGAACCGATGTTCGATTTCGATAAACTCGACAGGATCATCCACGAGAAGGGACGCCTCGGTATTATGACGCTGCTTGCGACGCGCCCGAGCTGGACGTTCCAGGATTTGAAGGGGGAGTTGAAGATGAGCGATGGAAATCTGGTGACGCATCTGCGGACGCTGCATGACAACGGCTATGTGTCGGTGACGAAGGAGATGCTGGACCGGCCGCAGACGAGCTATGCGCTGACGGCGAAGGGGAAGAAGTCGTTCAAGGAGTATCTCGCGGTGCTGGAGCAGATCGTGAAGGCGGGGAGCGGGTAAATTTTTTTAATCTTATGCTTTGTGGGGCAAAGCTAATAATCAAAAACCAAACTTATGAAGATCATTCTTGCGGAACATTACGGGCTTTGCTTTGGCGTGCGCGATGCCATTGCGGAGGCGGAGGAACTGGCGCGGCGCGCGCCGCTGACGATCCTGGGCGAGCTGGTGCATAACCCGGTGGTGCGTGAGCGGCTGGCGCGGCATGGGGTGCTGGAGCGGGGGCTGGGGGATTTTGCGCCGGGGACGTCGCAGGTGATGATCACGGCGCACGGGACTTCGGACCGCAAGCGGGCGGAGTGGGGTGCGGCGGGGTTTGCGGTGGCGGATGGGACCTGCCCGCTGGTGAGGCATGCGCACCGGCAGCTCGGCGCGCTGGTTGACGCCGGGTTTTTTCCGGTGGTGATCGGCAAGGCGGGGCATGTGGAGGTGGAGGGGCTCATAGGCGATTTTCCGGAGGCGTGTGTGATCGAAAACGAGGGGGATATCGCGCGGCTGCCGGTGCGCGGGCGGTACGGGGTGATCTCGCAGACTACGCAGCCGCTGGAGAAAGTGCTGGCGCTGGTGGAGGCGATCCGGCGCGGGCGGGAGGGGAGCGAGGTGAGATTCACCGACACGGTGTGCCAGCCGACGAAGAAGCGGCAGAATGCGCTGCGCAAGCTGATCGCGGAATGTGACACGCTGGTGGTGGTGGGCGGGCGGAACAGCAACAACACGCTGCAGCTCGCGGCTGCTGCGCGCGCTGCGGGGCTGCGTGTTTTTCACATCGAGCGGCCGGGGGAACTGGAGGCGGAGTGGTTTTGCGAGGCGCGGGTAGTGGGGATCACAGCGGGGACTTCGACACTGAAGGAGACTGTGGCGGCGGTGCAGGTGCGGATGGCGGAGATTGCGGCGATGCCGGAAGGAAATCGCCACGGTTTAACAATGTAAACTTTTTCCATTTAACACAAAAACATGCTCACACAAACACAACAACCACTGCCTGCCCAATCTGTCCCTGCTCACGAATACGTCCCGCGGCGGATCATCCTGACTGTCATCGCCGCAGCGGGTTTTCTCACGTTTCTTGCGGATTTTCTTTTCTGGGGCCATGTCCCAGGGGTCTCGCTGGCGATCTATTTTTTTGGCGTCGTGGCGACGATTCTCGCGTTGCACAGGCGCTCCAGGCCCGGGTGGAATGTGTGGGCGGCGGCGGGACTTCTGCTCGCGACGTTGTGCGCGACGGCGATGGGAATCTCATTCACAAACGTGTGTGTGCTGGTCGCGCTCACGGCGGTGATCGCGGCAGAAAGCTGGTATCGCGAACTGCCATGCGGCTGGGCGCGTTGGTCGGAACCGTTTGTCGCGCTGCTGCTGGCGCCGGGGCGATGGTTCTGGTTTGTCCGACAGGTGTCGATCACGAACTGGAAGAAGTCTGGTGAGAGGACCGACACCTTGCGCGAGATCGAGCGGGGGTTTGAAATCATCATTCCCGTGGGGATGCTGATCACGGTTTTCGTATGTGTGCTTTTCCATGGGAACGCGATTTTTGGTGAATGGATTTCGCGCGTGTGGGAAGAGTTGCCGCTGTGGATCCCGGAGATCGATATTTCCGTGCCGCATTGCGTGTTCGTGTTTTTCTTTGCGACTGTGGCGCTGGTGATCGCGCGTCCGCGATGCGGGCCGGTGGCCCGGCGGCTGTGGGCGAGGAGACTGAAGCCGGTGATCCGCGGGGACCAACCGGTGGCGCTGTGGCAAAGCCGGCTGACGCTGCTTGCATTGAACGCGCTCTTTTTCATCGTTAACACGATCGACGTTTTTTACCTCTGGAGGAATGCGAAGCTGCCGGCGAATGTGAGCCTGAGCCAGTATGTGCATCAGGGGGTGTTCAGCCTGAATGTGGCGGTTTTGCTCTCGGGGATGGTCATCGTGGCGATCTTCCAGCAGCAGGAAAGCATCACGCGCACACGGTTTGTAAAAACCCTCGCACTGGGCTGGATCGCGCAGAACCTAGTGTTGATCGCGGGTGTGTTCCTGCGGCTGAAGCTTTATGTGGATGCGCTGCAACTCAGCACGGAACGGGTGTATGTGGGTTGTTTTCTGTTGCTGGTGGCGACAGGTTTTCTATTGCTCGCATGGCATGTGGCGAGGGAGGGGGACATCAATGCGCTGATCTTCCGCTGCGTGGTGGCGGTATTCGCGCTCTTTTTTGTGCTGCAATTTGTCAATGTCGCCGGATGGGTGGCGCACTACAATGTAGCGCGCTGGGAGCGGGACCAGAAACGCGCGCTCGATGTGGGATATCTGGAAAACCTGGGGCCTGATGCGTGGCCGGCGCTTTTCGAAGTCGCTTCCTTCAAGAATAGGCCGGGCGTGGATGCTCGTGTGATCAATGACGCTCGGAACCTGCTGTATAATACTGGCCCGGGGGAAGAAAGATACGTGGAGACCTGGAACTGGCGCTCCTGGCAGGCGGGGAGGGAGGGTGAATACCGGTGGTTGCACGAGCAGCGGATACTTACGAAAAATTTCTCGGTGTTTTGAGTAGAGGGGAAAACGCCCACTGTTTTCCAGAAAAAACAGCATGTTAATTTGCGGCATTCCCATTACTATGGTGGGAGTTCTCAAATCACGCACATGCCTCCCCAAGAACACGAAACAGCACTGGACCAAAAGCGCGCGGAACTCGCCCTGCAGGAAGGTGAGCGCAGATACAAGTTCCTGGCGGATTCGCTGCCGCAGATCGTATGGACGGCAAAGCCGGACGGGAACCTGGATTACTACAATCAGCGCTGGTTTGAATACACGGGCCTCACGTTCGAGCAGGCGCGGGATTGGGGCTGGAAAGGCGTGCTGCATCCGGACGACCTGCAACGGACGATCGATAACTGGACGACGGCATTGCGGACCGGCAACAGTTTTGAGATTGAATACCGATTTAAACGCGCCTCGGACGGTTCCTACCGCTGGCACCTCGGCCGTGGATTTGCGATGCGCGATGCGAAGGGAGGCATCACGCATTGGGTCGGCACCTGCACGGATATCCACGACCAGAAGCAGGGTCAGGAGGCGAGCATCCTCGAGAGCGAGGAGCGGTTCAAGCAGGCCTTCCAATTTGCCGGAACGGGCATGGCGATCGTGGGGCTGGATGGCTCGTGGGTTCGCGTGAACAGCGCGCTATGCGAGATCGTGGGCTACTCCGAGGAGGAGCTGTTTCAAAAGACTTTTGCTGACATTACGCACCCGGATGATCTCGAGCGGGATCTCGATAATGTGCGCGATCTCATCGCGGGAAGGAGCCGCCATTACCAGATGGAGAAGCGGTATTTTCACCGGGATGGACATGTGGTGTGGATCCGGCTGAATGCCTCGATCGTGAGGAGTGCGGCGGGCGCGCCGCTCTACTTCATCTCGCAGGTCGAGGATGTGACGGCCCGCAAGCGCGCGGAGAAAGAGTTGCGCAATATCCAGCAATTCCAGGAGACGATCCTCAGGGGGATCAGCCACGGCGTTCATGGCATTGATTGCCTGGGGGATATTGTTTTCGAAAATCCCGCCGCCTCGAAGATGCTGGGTTGGGATGAGGCGGATCTTGTCGGGACCCCGGCGCATCCCACCATGCACCATCACCGGCCGGATGGCAGTGCCTATCCCGTGAAGGATTGCCCCATCCACGCCACATTGCACGACGGCCAGTACCGGCATGTGAATGACGAGGTGTTCTGGCGGAAGGACGGCACCTCTTTTCCGGTGGAGTACAGCGTGGCACCGATCCGCAGCGAGACGGGTGAGATCACGGGGGCGGTGGTGGTGTTTGTGGATATCACGGAGCGCAAGCGTGCGGAGGATGAATTGCGTGCGGCGAAGGAGGCGGCCGAGGCGGCGACGCGGACGAAGAGCGAATTCCTGGCGAATATGAGCCACGAGATCCGCACGCCGATGAACGGGGTGGTGGGGATGACGGGACTGCTGCTGGACACGGCGCTCGATCCGGAGCAGCGCATGTTTGCCGAGACGATCCGCACGAGCGCGGAATCGTTGCTCGGGATCATCAACGATATTTTGGATTTTTCAAAAATCGAGGCGGGGAAGCTTACCTTCGAGGAGTTGGCTTTCGACCTGCGGGAGACGGTGGAAAGCACGCTCGACATGCTGGGCAGCCCGGCGCGGGCGAAGGAAATCGCGCTGTCGGGATTCATCGATCCCGCAGTGCCGATCCATCTCCACGGCGACCCCGGCCGGGTGCGACAGGTACTGACAAATCTCATCGGCAACGCGATCAAATTCACGAACCGCGGGACAGTATCGCTCGGGGTCACGGCGGAGATGGAGATGGCGGGCGAGGTCGTGCTGCGCTTTGAGGTCAGGGACACGGGCATCGGCATTTCCAAGGAGACACAGGAGCGGCTTTTCCAGGCATTTGTGCAGGCGGATGGATCGACGCGGCGGAAATTTGGAGGCACGGGGCTTGGGCTGGCGATCTGCCGCCAACTCGTGGAGCAGATGGGCGGGAGCATCGGTGTGGAGAGTGAGCCGGGAGTGGGCTCGGCTTTTTGGTTCACGGCGCGGTTTGTCCGGCAGTCCGGGGTGAAGGCACAGGACGCTGGTGCAGTGAAAAAGGACAACACCCAGACGCCAGACGCGCTGCCAGGCAAGTTACGCATCCTCATTGCCGAGGACAACATTGTAAACCAGCGTGTGGCTCTCGGCCAGCTTGCGAAGCTTGGTTGTACAGCCGATATGGTGGCAAATGGCTTCGAGGCGCTAGAGGCGCTCCGGCGCATACCGTACGACATTGTCCTGATGGATTGCCAGATGCCCGAGATGGACGGCTTCCAGGCCACGCGGGAAATCCGCCTCCGCGAACGAGGACAGCGCCGCGTATGGATTATCGCGATGACTGCGAACACCATGAGCGGCGACCGCGAGGCGTGCATCGCCGCCGGCATGGATGACTACATCGGCAAGCCCACGCGGGTGGAGGAGTTGCGAGCGGCGTTGATGCGTGCGCCGGTGCCTGGGCGGCAGTGATCGTGGGCAGCCGGACTTCGTTTTCATAATCGAAAAAACGTTCTTGTCATGCGGATGTAAAACGGCCAATGGTCGGATGATTTCGTAAAAAAAATTCAAACTCCATGCCTCCCAATCCACTTCTCGGCGTCGTATTCCACTGGCTCGGCGGCCTCGCTTCCGGTTCATTTTATGTCCCCTACAAGGGAGTGAAAAAATGGTCGTGGGAGACCTACTGGCTCGTCGGTGGTTTTTTCTCGTGGATCATCTGTCCCGCGACGCTGGCATTTTTCATGACGAAGGATCTGCCCGCGGTGATCATGCAGCAAAGTGGGGGCACGCTCTGGTGGACGTATTTCTTTGGCGCGATGTGGGGACTCGGCGGGTTGACGTTCGGGCTCACGATGCGCTATCTCGGCATGTCGCTCGGCATGGGGGTTGCGCTCGGGTATTGCGCGGCATTTGGCACGCTGTTACCGCCGGTTTTCAAGATGATTTTGCCATCGATTCCGGTGCCTGAAACCATCTTGCAAATCGCCTCGACCGCTTCCGGGCAGATCACGCTCGGCGGCGTGGCCGTCTGCCTGCTGGGGATTGGGATAGCCGCGCTGGCGGGGTTAACAAAGGAAAAGGAGATGCCCGAGGAGGAGAAGAAAAAGGCGATCACGGAATTCAATTTTTCCAAAGGCATCATGGTCGCGACATTTTCCGGCATCATGAGCGCGTGCTTCGCCTTTGCGCTCACGGCTGGAAATCCGATCGGCGAGGCATCGAAGGCGGCGGGCACCACGGTGATCTGGAGCGGGTTGCCAAAGCTCGTGGTGGTGCTATTCGGCGGCTTCACGACGAATTTCATCTGGTGTGTGTATCTCAACATCAAAAACAAAACAGGTGGCGAATATTTCTCTTCCAAAACAGGCGTCGCACATGCGCGCTGCCGGGAAACCATCATCGAGACGGCGATCGACGCACCCGGCGAGGAGATCGTGAGACACATCCCGGGAGGGCCGGAGGCTGATGTGGCGCGGACGCCGATGCTGGCGAATTATTTCTTCTCCGCACTCGCGGGAACGACATGGTATTTCCAGTTTTTCTTTTACACCATGGGCGAGACGCAGATGGGGAAATATGGCTTCGCAAGCTGGACTCTCCACATGGCGAGCATCATCATTTTCAGCACGATATGGGGCGTTATTTTCCACGAATGGAAAGGGTCCAGCAAAAAAGCGCAACGGCTCATCGCATCCGGCATCCTTGCGCTGATTCTCTCCACGATCATCATCGGTATCGGCACCTGGCTGAAGGGCCCGGGCGTGGGAAATTGAACAAAAAATTATGTTGATATACATATCGATATAAAATATTGAAGCCGGACTGTTTATTTCCGCGATATGAAACCCCTCATCCGTTTAAAGAACCTCCTCTCCCTCGGTCTGTGTGTCTTCAGTCTTGCCGCGATTGCAGCGCCCGGGCCGGGCAAGCTCACGCCCGCCTCCCTGCGGTGCGAATACCTTGTGAACCCGCTGGGGATCGATTCCCCGAAACCGCGTCTCACCTGGATTTTGCAATCGTCCGACCCTGCCGTGCGCGGCATGGCGCAAAGAGGCTATCAGGTGCTCGTTGCCTCTTCCCCCGCAGTGCTCGCGCAGGATCTGGGCGACCTGTGGGACAGCGGCCAGGTCAAGTCGGATGACACTGCTAACATCGTTTATACAGGCTTGCCCTTGATCTCGCGCGAAATTTGTTACTGGAAGGTCCGCTCATGGGACTCGTCCGGCAATTCCGGCGCATGGAGCGAGCCCGCTTCCTGGGAAATGGGCCTGCTCCGGCAGGACGACTGGCTTGCGAGCTGGATCGACGCGCCCACTGTCATTTCAAGCGAACCCATCCGTGGCGAAATATCGATCCTCGGCGCCACCTACGGCGCCAAGGACGCGCCGGACGCTGGGGCGGACGTGAAGGATGTCACGGATATTGTCAGGAAGATGCTCCGCAACAAATCGCTGGAAGTGCAGGTAAGCAACGAGGCCCTCAAGGGCGATCCTGCCTTCGGGAAAAGCAAGCAATTGCGCGTCAGCTATTCGATAGACGGTGTAAAACACGAGGCCACCGCAGCCGAGGGGTCAACACTCTCCATCCCGGATAAACCGCAGGCCGTCCACTACCTGCGCAAGGATTTCATCATCAGCAAACCCGTTGCAAAAGCCCGTCTCTACGCGACCTCCCTGGGCCTTTACGAGCTCCACATGAATGGCCGGCGTGTCGGCGACCACATCTTCGCGCCCGACTGGACCGACTACAGCAAGCGCGTCCGCTATCAGGTTTATGACGTCACTTCCCTTGTGGAACCTGGCGACAACACCCTCGCCGGTCTCGTGGGGAAGGGCTGGTATTGCGGCCATATCGGGAACGGCGGATTCCAGGCATGGGGGAAAGTCCCCGCGCTGTTTGCGCAGCTTGAGATCACTTATGCTGACGGCACTACGGACCACGTAGTCACCGATGCGAGTTGGAAAATCCACACCAGCCCCGTCATCTCATCCGATTTCATGCTGGGCGAAAATTACGATGCCCGTCAGGAAATCGCAGGCTGGGATCAGCCGGGACTGGACGTGAACTCATGGGCCACGGCGACCGAAAGGGACGAAGCCTCCCGCGCCCTTGACGTGCAGGTTGATCAACCCGTGCGTGAGACAGGCGAACTACGGCCCAAATCCATGTCGCAGCCGGCCCCCGGGCAATACACCTATGACTTTGGCCAGAACATGGTCGGCTTCATCCGTCTCCGTGTCTCCGCGCCTGCCGGCACAAAGCTGACATTGCGCCACGCCGAGATGCTGAACAAGGACGGCAGCCTCTACACCACAAATCTGCGCGGCGCCCCTTCGATCGATACCTACATCTGTAAAGGGGGCGCAACGGAAACATGGCAGCCTCATTTCACATTCCACGGCTTCCGCTACGTCGAGCTCACCGGCCTCCCGCAGGCGCCCGCGGATGGCGCGGTCACCGGCATCGTCATCGGCTCGGATATCCAGCGCACCGGGGAATTCTCATGCTCAAACCCGGCCGTCAACCAGCTCCAGTCCAATATCCAGTGGGGCATGCGCGGCAATTACCTCGCAGTCCCGACCGATTGCCCGCAGCGCGATGAACGCCTGGGCTGGATGGGCGACGCCCAGGTCTTCATCCACACCGCCGCATACAACGGCGACATCGCCGCCTTTTTCACAAAGTGGCTCGTCGATGTCGATGACGCGCAAGCCGCGGATGGCGCGTTCACCAATATCGCCCCGTGCCCGGCGGGAACCGGCAGTACAGGCGTGCCGGCCTGGAGCGATGCCGGCGTGATCTGCCCCTGGACGATTTATTTGATGTATGGCGACACACGCATCCTCGAGCAGCATCTCCCCGCCATGAAGCGCTGGGTCGATTGGTGCCAGGCCCACAGCACCGGACTTCTCCGCGACCGTGATCGCGGTCACGATTACGGCGACTGGCTCTCGCAGGGGGAGGATGCTCCGAAGGATATGATCGGCACCGCCTACTTCGCCTACACCGCCTCATTGCTGGCAAAGGCGTATTGCGCCACCGGCGACATCGCATCCGCTACTAAATACGAGCAACTTTTCGGGAAAATCAAAGACGCCTTCAACAAGAACTACGTCAGCGCCGACGGCCACATCAAGGGCGGCACGCAATGCGGCTACTGCATGGCCCTGCGTTTCGATCTCCTCCCGCCCGATCTCCGGCCCAAAGCGGCCCAATATCTCGAGGATAACGTCAAGAACCATGACAATCACCTCACCACCGGCTTCATCGGTGTGAGTTACCTGCTCCCCGCGCTCTGTTCGCAAAACAAAATCGAAACCGCCTACCGCCTTCTTTTGCAGGATACCTTCCCCTCGTGGCTCTTCTCCGTGAAGCACGGCGCCACCACCATCTGGGAGCGGTGGGATGGCTGGACGCCCGAGAAAGGCTTTCAAAATCCCGGCATGAATTCCTTCAATCATTACTCCCTCGGCTCCTGCGGCGAATGGATGTTCGACACCGTCGCCGGCATCGGCGTCGATCCTACGCGGCCCGGCTTCAGTCACATCATCATCCACCCAGGGCCGGGCGGCGACCTCACTTCCGCAAAAGGTTCGTTTGACTCCATCCACGGAAAAATCTCCACCGACTGGAGTCTGCGCGACGGCTCATTTACCCTCCACGTCATCATCCCCGTCAACACCACCGCCACCATCACGCTCCCCACCGCAAATCCCTCCACCATCCAGGAAAGTGGAGCAGGCATCCAAACCCATCGCGAGATCAAGCTTGCCGGTACCAGCCCTGACGGCGCGCAATATCGCGTCGGCTCAGGCGACTACACCTTCACCTGCAAAGTTCCGTAAGGAATAAGCCGGAGGCTTCGCGGACATTAGCCGGTCGACGCAAGCCACCGATAGCCTGTATAAAAATACGACTCAGCCCCGGTAGGGGCTGCGGAACACCCATGCAATCAAGAATTTCCTAAATCCCTTCGTCGTTACCACAAGGGGACAAGTTTTTCCCCGCAAAAACAGGTTTTGGATATTTTGAAGAAACGTGCCAAGGTGACCGCTCCAAGAAACCCCGCAAAAAAATCCCCATCATGCCCACCATCTCCAATCCACTCATCTCCGCCTCACTCGACGAATCTTGGCCCAAGATATTCCGGCTTGAGCGCCACGACACCGCTGGTCATCTGGCCGCCTCCGGACCGGACATCCCTATTTCCCTCGAAATCAACGGACGCATCTTCGACCAGTCCTGCCTCGTTTCCGCCCTTACCGGCCTGGAGGCTGATTCCGCCACTTACCAGGTCTCCATCCCCGAGTGGCACATGGATATTTTCTTCCGCTTTGCCCTCGAGGGCCAGGAGCTCGTTTTCACCATCCCTGAGGTGCAGGAACACGGCCCGGTGCTCCTTGAGCGCCTGCGGATCATTGATCACCGTCTGGTTTCCGGCCTGGCCACTGCCGGCGATTCGTTTTTCCGACATGGCACGCGCCGCCTGAACTGGTCCCGCGAGTGGTGCCCCGGCACTGCCACCATAAGCCATTTTGAGGATTGGGGTACCGTCGTCGGTGCCACTCCCGAATACGGCCCGCACTTCGCCTACCACACCGCCGTATGGAACGAAAAAGTCTGCGCCGCTTTCTGGTGCTCCATCCATATCGAACCCCTGTCCGTCGAGCTCTCCGGCCAGGGTGGCACGCTCGCAAATCGCGCCGGGCGTTACTCCGTCTCCGCCGGCACATGGTATTACCGGCTGCGCGGCACGCTTGCGGAACCCTTCGAGCTGCGAGTCGCCCTGCTTGCCGATTACAATGGCGATGGAAAGATCGACTGGGCCGACGCCGCCGGCTGGGAAGGCGACCGCACCTACCGCTTCGAGCCGCTCTATCACGAAGCCATCATTTACAAGATCTGGCTCGACTCCCTCTTTCTGCCCAAGCCTAACTTCGTTTACGCCGACATTCTCCCGATCATCCAGCGCCTCCATCGCATCTCCGGCGGCCTGAAGCAGATCATCCACCTCTTCGGCTGGCAGGGCCTCGGGCACGACACCCTTTTTCCTTGCCACAACGAATTCAATCCCCGCCTCGGCACGCGGGAGGATCTCGTCCGGCTCATCGAGCAGGCGCGCGAGTGGAATTGCTGCGTCTCACTCCACGCAAATTTCGACGATTCCTACCCCGGTCACCCGGAATATGATCCCACCCTCCTCAGCCGCGATCCCGACGGGCCGAAGGTCTGGTTTTTCAACACCATCGTCAACGCCCCGACCTACAGCATCAGCCACACCCTTGCCAACGAGTCCGGCTACAACGACTACCGCATCAAGCAGATGATGGAAAATCTCCCCTTGCGCGAAAGCATCCACCTCGACGCCCACCGCCCCTACAACGAAGTCTGGCTCGAGGATGGCACCTTCATCTCCGCCGAATGCGAGGTCCAGCGCGGCATGATCCCCATCCGCGACAAATTCACCCGTGTCGGCTTGGATCTCTCCATTGAGGGCCGCGCCTCCGAGAAGCGCGGCCTCTATACTTGGTGCTGGATCCTGCCCAGCTTGCAGGAACCCTACCTGACGCTCATGACCCACGGCCGCTTCCCCGGCGTCTGGCGCGGCGGCATGAACCGCGATTGCGCCGTCACCCGCGTCGAGGGACACGCCCTCGGCATTTCCAATGCCCAGCTCTCCGAACCCATCCAGGACGAGGCCGGTGTCACCGCCTGCTTCTACCTCGACTGGATGTACGCCGAAATCCTGCGCCGCAAAAAGATGACCGGTTACCGCCTCGGCGATTGGGAGATTGGCATCGACGCCACCTATGAGGATAACACCCGCATCACCGCCGGCCACAGCGGCGGCCCCGTCGAGGCCTGGTACGAAGGCATCCCCATGGCACGCGGTGGCGACCGGTTCCTCCCATGGCGCGAAGACACCATCTACCTCTACAGCCGCGACGGCGGCGCGCAGGAATGGACCCTCCCCGAAAGCTGGGGTACCCACGACCTCAGCATCACCACCCTCACCCCCGAAGGCGAAACCTCCGGCCCCGCATTCAACCGCACAGACCGCACGATCAGCCTCGAAGCCCCCGCCGGCATCCCGTTGCGGCTCACGCGCGTTTGAAATTGCCTCGTAATTTTAGCGGAGAATTGAAGTCAACGCGGATCGGGTTCATTCTGCATTCGACTCCAATTTGCACCTGCTTTATTTAGCTGGTGCAGGCTGGACAGATCGCTGTGGATTTAGACCTCCCTGATGACAAAGCCATCGCAGCCATCGCTGCTGCAAATGTTTGTTCAGGCTGACCTTCACTCTCCACAATCATATCCCGGTCATACTTTTCAGGATAGCTGCATCTTGTTGAGAAAGATACCTGGGGATCACGTCGATTGCAGCAATGGTGTTTGTCTCGGCAATGAAAACGCAATTTCGTGGCCTGACATCGAAAACGGCGACTCTTCCCAAGAAATAAGCCCTCGATTCATAGCCTCCAAGATCATTTTCAATGGGGAGCCTTTGCATGCCGGCGTGATCAACAAATGAATGTTCAATTTCCTCCCATGTTGCATCTTCGCCCGGGACATGACGTTGGGAAATCACCAGCCGGGATGCCTTTCCATCGTGTTTTATTCCCAGGAATTCGACGTCGTCGTCAAATATGGAATTATGGGTTCTCCAGCGCTCCAGATATTCCAGCGGCGTGGCGAGCGACATCACCAGGGCTCCTTCGATAACGTGCACGATGAATCCCGCTTCCCATGGCTTCGTAAATTTAATCCATCGGGCGTTTTCCGGATCAAAAAAAACGTCATGTTCCCTGCCGCCCTCCTTTTCCGGGGCAACTCCATCCGGCAGGATCAGTCCTTGCGGACCGGCCCAGGACTCGAGTGTGCGCCACTGATGGCCAGCGATTTCGCCCTCGTTGACGCTTTCATACGATCCATCTGCGCGTAAGCCTCTGCGGAGGTGTAGGATCGCGGCGTGCAACGCGCCTGACTCGGTCTCGCCCCCATCTTTCGCAGTTGTCGTAAGCATTCCATGTGTATTGCAAATGTATGCCTAATGAGGCAAACACGCAAAAATATAATTTCTGCAGCTGGGCGTTATAATTACGCTTCCCCCTCAAGCTCACCACCAGTTTACATTTGGCATCGGATTCAGTTCGCCCCCGCTTTCACCATCCCAACCGCCTCAAACTCCACCCAAAACATCGCCCCTTTCCCCGGCGCGCTCTCGCACCGCAGCACGCCATGCATCGACTCGACGAGCCGCTTGGCAATCGACAGTCCCAGCCCGTGCGACGGCTCGTTGCCCGTGGGCCTCGCGCTGAGTGTCGCGTATTTCTCAAAAAGCCGCGGCCTGTCCTCCTCGGTAATCCCGGGCCCCTGGTCGCTCACCTCGATCCGCGCCATCCCATCCGTTTCACACACCCGCACCGTCACCGCTTTTCCTGGAGGCGTGAACTTGATCGCGTTCGACAGCAGATTTTCCATCACCTGCAGCATGGCGTTCCGGTCCCCGATCGCGCTCACGGGAAAGGGCGATGGGGTGAAATCGATCCGGATGGTTTTGCTCTCGGCACCCGGCTTGAGGCTTTGCACGGTATCCGCAGCCACTGCGTTCAGATCCACCGGGCGCGCTTCCAGCTTCATCTTCCCCTGCTCGATCTTGTCGGCATTGAGCAGATTGTTGATCAGGTGCGTCATGCGTTGAGAATGGCTCTGCACGGAGGCGATCACCTCCTGCATCCTGTCCGGGGAATAATCCCCCTCCATCTCGCAGACTCCACATTGGATGAGGATCGCGCTGAGCGGGTTATTCAGATCATGCGCCGCCATCCGCATGAAGCGGTCCTTCTCCTTATTCAGGTCATGCAGCCGGTCGTGTGCGACCGTGAGTTCCGCCTCGGCCTTCCGGCGCGCCTCCAGTTCGCAGGCGAGGCGCCGGTTCCACCACGCAAACACCACGAGCCCGGCCATCGTGACCCCCAGCAGCAGCGCCCCAATTTTCCAGACCCGCGTCCAGTCCGAATGCGGAAAATATTCCACGGCAGTCCAGTGGTCGAACATTTCGCTCCGCTCCGCTACCGATATCGAATCAATCGCTTTTTGCAGGATGTCGCGCAATTCCGGCAGGTCCTTGCGAACCGCGAGACAAAGATCGAAATGGTAATCCGCAATACCTGCGATCTTCAGGTTCGTGAGTTTGTCCGACTTGATGAGGTAACTCGCAGCCGCAAGGTTCTCGATGGCGACATCGGCCTTCTTGTGCGAGACGAGTTGCAGCGCTTCCAGCGCCGTGGCTGTCTGGATGAGCGGCAGCGTGGGGTAATCCTGGATGAGCTTGTCCGTGGTCACATACCCGCGCGGACTGGCGAGCGTGACCCCCTTGAGATTGTGCAACCCCGTGAGAAACGGCGCCTCCTGCCGGGTGATCACCGCAAGCGAAGTGCTGGTGTACGTCGAGGTGAACAGCAGATATTTCTCACGCCCCTCCGTCCGGCTGGTCCCCGTCACCATGTCCACATTGCCGCCCAGGATTTTTTGCTCAGTCTCCTCCCATGAATTTGTCGGCACAGGTTCGAACCGGATGCCAAACTGGCGCTCCAGCCGTTTGAGCAAATCAAAATCGATCCCCTGCAGCGCCCCGTTCGCATCGCGGAATGAAAATGGCGGCCACGCCGGATCAAAACCCACGCGCACGACTGGATGCGCCTTTATCCACGCAACCTCCTCAGGCGTGAGCTGGATCTTGTATTGCTCCCACGGTGCGGATTGCGCGTTTTGATCCTCGCACCGTGCAAGTGGCCCCTCAAACGCCAGAAACCCGATAAGCACCAGAACGTACGATACCGCGGAAAAAAAGTCTTTCCTATGCTTTAACAACTCCGGCTGGAGGCAACAGGACATCTGAAAAGCGAAGAGCTTTATAATGTAAAACTTTCCCCAAAGTCGCAAGACCCGTTTTCAACGGCTCTCCAAATCAGGGGGGATGCTACCGGTTCAGGTAAATCCGCCCCTTGAAGAAAAAAAATTGCACTTTTGCCTCATTCGGCTAACGCTCACCCTTCAACCATTACCAGAAGTCAGGGACTATCATTATGCATCTGTTTGAATATCGAAAAGGCCACTTGTTTTGCGAGGACGTGAATCTTGAAACCCTCGCCAAGGAAGCCGGGACGCCTGTTTACGTCTATAGCGCGAATACCATCCTGAACCACTATCGCCGGCTCGACGCCGCATTCAGTGGCCTCGACCATCTCATCTGCTACGCGGTCAAGGCAAACTCCAATATCGCGATCCTGAACCTGCTGGCAAAGGAAAACTCCGGCTTCGACATCGTCTCCAGCGGCGAGCTTTACCGCGTGGAAAAAGCGGGAGGCAAACCCGAGCAGTGCACCTTTGCGGGCGTCGGCAAGACGGAGAACGAAATCAAGTTCGCCCTCGTCCAGGGCATCCTCAGCTTCAATGTGGAGTCGGAGAGCGAACTCGCCTACATCAACCACGTCGCAGGTTCCATGAACCGCCGCGCCCCGGTCGCGCTACGAGTGAATCCCAATGTGGATGCCGATACGCACAAATACATCTCCACGGGCAAGAGCGAGAACAAGTTCGGCATCGGTATTGACCGGGTCATGGATGTCTATGCTGCCGCTTCGAAAATGCCGAACATCCGTATCCGCGGCGTGCAAATGCACATCGGCTCCCAGATCACCACGCCGAAGCCTTTCATGGAGGCGGTGGCAAAGATGGCGCCCATGGTTTCCGAATTGCAGGAGAAATACGGCATCGAGTTTTTCAGTATCGGTGGCGGCATCGGCATCGTGTACGATCCCGCGCTGGAAAGTGGCAGCGAAGGCTGGTGGAAAGAACAGGCTGGCGCCGAAAAAAGCGCGCTGACTGTCGAGGCTTATGCCAAGGCGGTGACGCCTTCCTTGAAAAAGCTCGGCCTCCGCATCCTTTTCGAGCCGGGCCGCTACATGGTCGGAAACGCCGGTGTCCTGCTGACCAAGGCGCTCTACGTGAAAAAATCGCCGTCCAAGAAATTTGTGATCGTCGATGCCGGCATGAACGATCTCATCCGTCCCGCCCTTTACGAGGGCTACCACGAGGTCGTCCCGCTCAAGGAACCGGAATCGACAAAAACAGAGGTCGCGGATATCGTCGGCCCGGTTTGCGAAAGCGGCGATTTCTTTGCACAGGACCGCGAAATGCCCGTGATCGAGGAGGGCGACACCATCGCGCTCATGAGCGCCGGGGCCTACGGTTTTTCCATGTCGTCAAACTACAATTCCCGCCCGCTTCTGGCCGAGGTGCTCGTGGACGGCAAAAACGCGGAAATCATCCGCGAACGCCAGTTGCACGCCGACCTGATCCGGGGCGAGATCATCCCGGAAAGCGCAAAATGAAAGATTTCCCGTTGAGTTCCCGCAAAAATGAGGCAACTTGTGCCTTTATGCGGAATCTTTGCATCTTCATTTTCACCCTGTTCATCGCCATTGCAGCCCAAGCTTCTTCCACGCCTGTGCAGAAGGAATACATCATCCTTAGCGGCGGCCCTTCCCTGATCGAGTGGGAGAAATACAAGATGGTGCCCCACGACCATTACTGGGGAAACTTTATCCGCACCGCGCGCGTCCGCATCGAGGAACTCCGCAACCAGCTCGGTCCCGACGCAAAGATCACCTGGCTAGTTTACAAGACGAGCTACGTCACCCGCGGTGAGCAGGACAAGATCGATTACATCTCGGACATCAACTCCGTCCGCGACAAATACAATCTCAACCTCGTCCTCTTCTCCACCTCGAACGCAAACAGCAGCGAGGTGATCGATTACCTGAACAGCGGCCAGCCCCGCGACAACGTGAAGATCGCCGATTTCGAATACTTCGGCCATTCCAACAAGGCCTGCTGGCTCTTTGATTACAGCAACAACATCGACAGCGCCTCGAAGAATTACTGCCACGAGATCATGTTCAAGAAATTGAACCGCAACATCTTCGCCAAGGACGCCTTCGTGAAAAGCTGGGGCTGTCACACCGGAGAAAGCATGAGCCAGGTGTTCCGCAGCGCCACAGGCATCAAGATGTGGGGCGCCGTCGGCAAAACCGACTACTCCCAGGGTTACATCGTCCAGCTCGCCAACCCCGCGGGCGGGGACAAGTGGGCGTATTAATTGCTGCATATTGTATAACAACCGCGTTTGAGACAACGTCATTGACGCGTAATCCCGCGAACGTTTAACTTGGAATTCGCCATGAAGCTCTCCGAACTCCAGGACATTTACGACCAGCCATTTTTTGAACTCATCCAGCAAAGCCGGAACACCTATCTCCAGCACTGGAAGGGCGGCGAAGTCCAGCTCTGCACGTTGCTCAGCATCAAGACGGGCGGTTGCAGCGAGGATTGCAGCTATTGCGCGCAGAGTTCCCGTTATTCCACCGGCGTAGGCGCCGGAAAACTCCTTCCCAAGGATGACATCATGGCCGCCGCAAAGCGCGCCAGCGAAAACGGCTCCACCCGCTTCTGCATGGGCGCTGCATGGAAAGGCGTGCGCGATGGCGATGCCAAATTCGAGCAGGTGCTCGACACGATCCGTGACGTCAGCAAGCTCGGCATGGAAGTCTGCGTCACCCTCGGCAATCTCACTCCCGTCGAGGCGCAAAAGCTCAAGGACGCAGGCGTCACCGCCTACAACCACAACATCGACACCTCGCCGGAATTCTATCCGCAGATCGTCACCACGCATAAGTTCGAGGACCGCCTCAGCACCATCAGCGCTGCGCAGCAGGCCGGCATGTCCGTCTGTTGCGGCGGCATCATCGGCATGGGAGAGACCATCATCGACCGCCTGAAAATGCTCGAGGTGCTCACCAATTTCGATCCCGCGCCCGAGAGCGTGCCGATCAACTGCCTCATGGCGATGCCCGGCACCCCGCTCGAAGCGCAGCCCCCGGTCGATGTCTTCGAACTCGTGCGCCTCATTGCTACCACGCGCATCGTTTTGCCCAAGGCAAAAGTGCGTCTTTCCGCAGGCCGCAGCCGCCTCACCCGCGAGGCACAGGCGCTCTGTTTCTTTGCCGGTGCAAACTCGATCTTCTACGGCGACAAACTCCTCACCGCAGAGAATCCAGCCTTCCAGGACGACCGTGAATTGCTGGAGGAACTCGACCTCGTTCCGCAGCCGAGCCTCGTGGCAGAATCGAATCTCACACCAGCCTGAGCCTGATCAAAATGCAGGAACTTGGCAAAACACTTTTTGTCATCGGTCTCCTAGTTGCAGCGGCAGGATTCTACCTCTGGAAAATCGGAGGCAGGTTGCCCCTCGGCAAACTCCCCGGCGACATCGCAATCCAGAAGGAGAACTTCAGCTTCTACTTCCCGATCACGACCTGCATCCTCATCAGCGTGGTGCTCACGCTGATCATGTGGCTGTTGCGAAAATAAATGGCTGATCCTGACAGAGTCCGAATCCACGCCTCGCTGGAGAGACACTTTGAGCGGGATGGAAATCCCCGTTTCATTTTGAGCCTGATAGTTGCGCTTACCGGTGTGGTGGGTTTTTTCGTTTCTCATACGCTGCTCCATTTCGGCGAGGTTGAAATGTGGAAGCGGTATCCCATTTCGGTTGCCGCTGCTTATGTCGTGTTTCTGGTTTCGCTTCGCATCTGGGCCGAGATTGAACGAAAGCGGATCGATCCTAACGCCGCGCAACTCCTCGCTGAGGAACAACCTTTTGTCCCTGACCGGAAATCGTCTAACAGATACCCATCATGGCCTGGCATATTTGATCTCACGGATTTTGGCATGGATGGTGAAGGCTGTATTGTAGGTTGTGTATTTGTTGTGGTGGCGGTTGCAGTGGGTGGTGCTGTTATCACCGTGATAGCATCTGCCCCGGCGCTGATCGCGGACGTGTTCCTCGACGCCGTGTTAATGACGATCCTCTACAAGCGCCTGAAAACCGCTGCCCAGCAACATTGGCTCGGGACTGCGATAAAGCGGACATGGAGAGCCATGCTCATTACTGCCATTGCGCTCTCGATCGCGGGCGGAGTGATTCAATGGCACTGGCCAAAGGCCAGATCCATCGGCGACATGTGGCGCACCGATCCACAAAGATAGAGACGGGGAATGTTTAAGCCTTGGCAGCCAGGCCGAAAGCTTCGTGGGCGACGTTTGCGGCCTCGTCGATTTTCTTTTCGTCGAGGATCACGGCGATTTTGATTTCGGAAGTCGAGATCATCTGGATGTTGATCCCGCCCTGGCTGAGAGCCTCGAAAAGTTTCGCGGCGACGCCGGAATGTGAGCGCATGCCGATGCCGACCACGCTGAGCTTTGCGATGCCGTCCTGCGCGAGAAGGCCCTTGGCCTCGATTTCTTTCACGACCGGGTCGAGCGTCGCTTTTGCCTTGGGCAGCTCGTCCTTGTTGAGCGTGAATGAAATATCCGTCGAGCCGCTCACGGAGACGTTCTGGACGATCATGTCGATGCTGACGCCCGCGGCCGCAATGGAGGTGAAAACTTTTGCGGCGACGCCGGGTTTGTCTGGCACGTTAATGATGGTGACTTTGGCCTGATTCCGCTCGATGCTCACGCCGCGGATGACGACATTTTCCATGCTCATGGTTTCTTCTTTCACGATGGTTCCGGGGTTGTTGTTAAAACTGCTGCGGACTTCGAAAATGACATTGAATTTCTTTGCAAACTCGACCGAGCGCGACTGCATGACTTTTGAGCCGCTGCTCGCCATCTCCAGCATCTCATCATAGCTGATCTCCTGGATCTTGCTCGCATTTTTCACCACGCGGGGGTCGCAGGTGTAAACGCCATCCACATCGGTGAAAATCTGGCAGAGATCCGCCTTCACTGCCGCCGCAATTGCGATGGCTGTGAGATCGGAGCCGCCCCGTCCCAGCGTGGTGATGCGCCCGTCGCTCGTCTCGCCCTGGAATCCGGCGACTATCACGATGTTTCCGTCATTGAGAAATTTGTGCACCTGTTTGGGGGTGATGTTCGCGATCTTCGCCTTGGTGTGAACGCCATCCGTGGTGATGCCGGCCTGCGCTCCCGTGAGCGAGACTGCCTTGTGCCCGAGTGACTGGATCGCCATGGCGGTAAGCGCGATGGTGGTCTGCTCGCCGGTGGCAAGCAGCACGTCCATTTCGCGCTCGGCAGGGCTTTGGTTCTGCGAAACTTCGCGGGCGAGTTTGATGAGGTTGTCCGTGACGCCGGACATTGCAGAAACGACCACGACGACCTTGTTGCCGGCTTTTTGCGTTTCGATCACTCGGCGCGCGACATTGAGGATTCGCTCCGGTGTGCCGACGGATGTGCCGCCGTATTTCTGGACTATCAGGCTCATAAATCTACAACACGGGTCAGGAATTGATCAGTTTCAAAATTTCACCCTTCTCGGCCTTCGCCGGGATGATGGAGCCGCACTGCTCGCGCGCCACATCGGGGTCCTTGAGACCGTGGCCGGTGACGGTGCAGACGATGGTGCTGTTTTCCGGCAACGCGGCAAACGGATAAGCAGTCCCTTCTTTTCCATCGACGCATTTGAACAGGCCCGCGATGGATGCCGCGCTGGCGGGCTCGACGAAGATGCCCTCGTTGCTGGCGAGCCAGTGCTGTGCGCTGAGAATTTCCTCGTCTGTCACGATATCGATCGCCCCCTTTGAATCCGCAATTGCGGCGGACGCAAGCTGCCAGCTCGCGGGGTTGCCGATCCGGATTGCGGTCGCGATTGTCTCGGGGTAAGGCACGATCTTGTTGTGATAAATGGGAGCGGAGCCCGATGCCTGAAAGCCGAGCATGCAGGGAAGTTTTTTCGATCTGCCGATCTTGTGAAACTCCTGGTAGCCGCGCCAGTAGGCGGTGATGTTGCCAGCGTTGCCGACGGGCAGGATGTGATAGTCCGGCGCCTCGCCGAGTTCGTCAATGATCTCGAACGAAGCGGTCTTCTGCCCCTCGATGCGGTAGGGGTTGATCGAGTTTACGATGGCGATTTTTTCGGTCGCGCCGATCTCGCGCACAAGCTGCAGGGCATCGTCGAAGTTGCCCTCGATCGACACCACTTTTGCGCCATACATGAAACCCTGCGCCATTTTGCCAATCGCGATTTTCCCGGCGGGAAGCAGGACGATGCAACTGATGCCTGCGCGCGCCGCATAAGCCGCCGCTGCCGCGGAAGTATTGCCGGTCGATGCGCAAATCACCGCGCGGGCGCCTTCCTCCATGGCTTTGGAGATCGCCATGGTCATGCCGCGGTCCTTGAATGAGCCAGTGGGATTCAGTCCCTCGTATTTCACGTAAACCTGGCAGCCACGCCCGACGCGTTCGCTCAGCCGCGGGCTGTGGATCAACGGGGTCGAGCCCTCGTTCAATGAAACGACGGGTGTCGCGTCGGAAACGGGAAGGAATTCGCGATAACGCGCGATGACTCCCCGGTCGTGCAATGTGTTCTTAAACGAGC
>JBAVPB010000183.1:0-4577 GCA_049692655.1 Chthoniobacteraceae bacterium
ACCAGCCTGGAGGACAGCGACCGGTGGATGGAGCAGACCCGCGCGCAACTTTCCGACGGGGAAAAATCGCGCCACGTCCCGCTCGTGCGGCCGCTGGGCCGGAGGATGCACGGCCGGTTTCCCGTGATGGACTGGCCGGTGGATGCCGCGCTCGCCCGCGCCATCGGCGGCGCTGACCTCATCCTCGTGGACTCGCCCTACTACGCGCCCTTCCGCGAATCGACGCTCTGGTCCGCGCTGGTGCATAACGACCACGCTCTGGTCGTGCTCGACGATACGCGCATCCCCACGCTCAGCCGGTTTTGCGACCGGCTCGCTGCAAGCAATCCCACGCTGCTGCATCGCCGGGTGAAGGTCGGGCACACCTTCGATATTTTTGCGCGCACGGGCGACAAGGCGCCGCTCGCGCGGAGCCATTCGCCGCTGGAAATCCTGAAAGGCTGGCGGCGTTTTTTCATGGCGATGAAACAGCAGGGTTGATTCCATTTTGGCTGGAGGTCTTTTCCCCGCACCGGTAAACTTTCCCGCATGAAGACGCCCGATGGCTATGAACTTCCCTGCAGCGCCTACGATAAAGCGGGAGGCATCGTTTACTTCCCCCGCATGATCGCTAAAATCTGCCTGCACGCATCCGGGGTTCTCTCCCCCGATTATCACAAAAACCTGGGCGTGGGTTTCGACGGGCGTTGCTGCCGCTTCCTCGGCGTGGGATATGCCGACGTGCGCAAGCGGGTGATTAACGGACTCGTTTTGGACGAGGACATCCTGGACTGGTGTTTTTTCAGCGGAACAAAGCCCACCGGGGAGCAAATACTCGTCTGGAACAAATTCATGACCAAGCGCGGCTGGCGCGACGAGGATGACGGTTCGACCCAGGAACTCGAAGCCTACAAAGCCGCAAGTGGTCTTGCTCACCGCACCGATATCCTTACATTTTTCGATTACTACGAGGTGGATGAGGGGCGGAAACCGTGAGGGGACGCCTGTAAGTTCGCAAAAAGAGTCTCTCTCTTCTCACCTCGCGCAGGTAATCACCTACCGCAACGCGGTTGCATCATATAGCCCATGGGTTGGCGCGACGCAGGAGCGCCTACCCTGGGTCAACTGCCCTCCGTCTCCCCGACCCCAAAGGGGTCGCATCATGGGGTCCCTTCGAGGATATCAATGTAACACTGCAATTTATGGTTTTAAAAACCCTCTGTCGTCTTTCGTATTCCAAACCAAGCAACTCAAGAGTTGCCCTTGAATGGTAAGCGAATAAAATACAGGCATGTTCACTCGCACAGAAGTGGAGGGTTTGCAGGACGACGAAGGTATCGCGGAGGCACTCCTGCGTGCTGCGGATTTCGACAAGAACCCCGATTTAGGTATATCACTGGAACAACTTGACCAGCAGATCGAGCGTCGCCGCGACTTAGCCGGTTGATTCATCCATGCCAATACCCGATCCCACACGCCTTCGCCGGGCTGCTGCGGCAGCCGTCACCTTTGATGTCCAAGGCCGCATCCTGCTGCATCGTCGCACGGACAACGGCCGGTGGGGCTTGCCCGGAGGCACGATAGAAACCGGGGAGACAGCGGAGCAAGCCGTCATCCGCGAAGTCAGGGAAGAGACGGGATACGAGGTATGCGTGGTTCGGTTGATCGGCATTTACTCCGATCCCCAGCACACGACGATGACTTATCCCGATGGGAACACGGTTTCGTATGTCAGTCTCCTTTTTGAATGCGCAGTCACAGGCGGCGCTCCCTCGTTGAGCGATGAATCCAGCGCTGTGGACTGGTTTTCGCCCGATGCGCTTCCGGAGCCGTTTCATTCCGGGCATCTTCCGCGTGTGCAGGATGCCTGCGCGCGGCAGCAGGCGGCATTCTATCGATAATGCCACAACTCCGGCTCCGGTATATAAGACATTGATTTCCGCTCCCGTCGGGACAACACTGTCCCTCCATTTTTCTAAAAACCTATGAGCCAGCAAACAGCAATCAATCCACGCCGCGACGAAGATTTTCCCGAGTGGTACCAGGAAGTCGTGCGCGCCGCCGATCTTGCCGAGAATTCCGACGTGCGCGGTTGCATGGTGATCAAGCCCTGGGGCTACGGCATTTGGGAAAACATGCAGCGCGCCCTGGACGGCATGTTCAAGGCCACTGGACACAAGAACGCCTATTTCCCGCTTTTCATCCCGCTCTCGTATCTCGCAAAGGAAGCCGCGCATGTCGAGGGCTTCGCAAAGGAATGCGCGGTGGTCACGCATCACCGGCTCGAATCCGATGGCGCAGGCGGCCTGCGTCCCGCTCCATCCGCGCAGCTCGCGGAGCCGCTCGTCGTGCGTCCCACCAGCGAGACAATCATCGGCGCGACCTATGCGAAATGGGTGCAATCGTATCGCGATCTGCCGATCCTCATCAACCAATGGGCGAATGTCGTGCGCTGGGAATTGCGCCCTCGCCTGTTCCTGCGCACCGCCGAGTTCCTCTGGCAGGAAGGGCATACCGCGCACGAAACCGAGGCCGAGGCCCGCGAAGAGACGACCGCGATGCTGGGCGTCTATGAAATGTTTGCGCGCGAATGGCTGGCGATCCCGGTTTTCACCGGCCAGAAAAGCGCGGGCGAACGCTTTCCCGGCGCCGTGGATACATTGACCATCGAGGCCATGGTGCAGGATCGCAAGGCGATCCAGGCCGGCACGTCGCATTTCCTCGGCCAGAACTTTGCGAAGGCGAGCGGCATCCAGTTCCTCTCGCGCCAGAACAAGCAGGAATATGCATGGACGACGAGCTGGGGCGTGAGCACGCGCATGATCGGCACGCTGATCATGGCGCATGCCGATGACGACGGACTCGTGCTGCCTCCGCGCATTGCGCCCGCCCATGTGGTGATCATGCCCGTCGCGCCAAAACCCGAGACGCGCGATGCCGTTTTCGCGGCTGTGGAAAAACTCGCCTCGGATTTGCGCAAGCTGCATTTCCATGGGGAGCCAGTCCGTGTGGAAGTGGACAAGCGCGACATCGGCGGCGGACAGAAAAATTGGGAATGGATCAAGAAAGGCGTGCCGATCCGCGTCGAGCTCGGCCCTCGTGACCTGGAAAAAGGAAGCGTCGCCGTCGCCCGCCGCGACAAAGGCCCGAAGGAAAAAGAGTTTTTGCCGAACGCCGATTTCATTGCCCGCACCGAGGAAATCCTGCAATCGATCCAGGACGGATTGCTCGACCGCGCCACAGCGTTCCGCGATGCAAACATCGTGAACATCGACGCGAAGGAGGAGTTCTACGCATTTTTCACCCCGAAGAATCCGGAGAAACCCGAGATACATGGCGGCTTTGCGCGCTCCCACTGGTGCGGCTCGCAGGAGTGCGAGGAGAAAATCAAGGAGGACCTGAAAGTCACGATCCGCTGCATCCCGTTCGACGCAAAGGAAGAGAGCGGCGCCTGCATCTGTTGCGGCAAGCCGAGCGGAAAACGCGTGATCTTTGCGAAGTCGTATTAGGCGAGGATAGCGCGTGGAGGGACACGCTCTGTCGTGTCCCAGTCCCAACTAAAGAGAAATTTAAAGTATGCCAGCCGCGGAAGACGAAAAATTCATGCGCGCCGCCCTGCGCGCGGCCGAAAAAGGCATCGGCCACACGAGCCCGAATCCCGCCGTGGGTGCGCTGATCGTTTCGAAAGGAAAAGCGGTCGCAACCGGCTGGCACCGCCGGGCCGGGCTCCCCCACGCCGAAATCGAGGCCCTGAAAAAAACCGGCTCCGCCAAAGGCGCAACGCTTTACGTGACGCTGGAACCCTGCTCCACGCATGGCCGCACACCACCCTGCGTGGATGCGATTATTGCAGCGGGAATCAAGCACGTGGTAATCGGCACGATTGACCCGAATCCCGCCCACGCCGGACGCGCCGTGCGCATTTTAAAAAAAGCCGGCATCACCGTGCAAACCGGCATCCTCGGGGAGGAATGCCGCGCATTGAACAACGCGTTCAACAAATGGATCGTGAGCGGCATGCCATGGGTGATCGCAAAAGCCGGCATGTCGCTGGATGGCCGCATTTCCCGGCAACCCGGCGGGAGTCAATGGATCACCAGCCCCGCTTCCCGCGCCCATGCGCAGAAGCTGCGAGCCCGGGTCGATGCGATCCTCATCGGCGCGGAAACATTGCGCGCGGATAATCCTCATCTCACCGTGCGGGGCATCCGCGGAGCGAAACAGCCGTGGCGCATCGTCCTCACCCGTAGCGGCAATCTGCC
Organism: Chthoniobacteraceae bacterium; assembly: GCA_049692655.1. GTDB lineage: Bacteria > Verrucomicrobiota > Verrucomicrobiia > Chthoniobacterales > Chthoniobacteraceae > DASZPK01. Next base: position 4,242 of record JBAVPB010000183.1, read on the forward strand.
GCCGGACGCGCATCTCTTCACCGACGCCCACAAGGACAAGACGCTCGTTTACAAAAACAAATCACTCCGTGCCGTTCTGCGCGATCTCGGAAAAAAACAAATCACCAGCGTGCTCATCGAAGGCGGCGGCAACGTGCTCGGGCAGGCGTTCGATCAAAAACTGGTCGATGAAGTGCAATTTTACATCGCGCCGTTATTGATCGGCGGACCAAAAGTTTCTGTGGGCGGCCTCGGCGCCGCTTCCAGCGAAACAGGAGCAACGATCAAAAACCCACGCTACAAAAAAATCGGCGGAGACATGCTTGTATCCGGCGAAGTGGAATATCCGTAATCACA
>JBAVPB010000184.1:0-2921 GCA_049692655.1 Chthoniobacteraceae bacterium
GATCTTGGAAACTCTGTTTCCCTCCAGGACAGCGCCACCGGGGTTGTATCCGGGGATCGCATTTCCATTCCGCCACCCCTATCCCGAGTTCGCCCCTGTTGTTATCGCTGACAACCCGCAACTCCGCTGCGCTACGCACCGGCTTTAATTCCACCACCCCCTCCGGACGCTTTCAGGAGATACCCCATTCTCTACTGGCCGCAAGGCCACACATCAGTCCCGGAGGGACGTCAGACAATAGGCAGGCGATTCATCGCCTGTATCAACGATATAAAACGCGCCAAGTCCCAGAGGGACGAAAGAGAACGCACAATGGATGGCAACCTTGCGCGACAAAACAACCCCACTTCCGTCCCTCCGCGTCCCCAGCGTCATCATCCCTTCGGAATCAAATTACCTCCTCAACCCCGCCCTCCCCCATTTCCAAAAACTGCCGATAGGCAAGCCGCAGTCATTCAAATCCAACAACCGCCTGCCCCAATCCCCCGCCCCCCGCCCCCGGAAACGGTAACGCGCAATTTGGATGCCCCGATGGCAAAGCCATCACAGCCACAGCAGCCGTGGGTCAAGCGAGGCACGAGCGACAACCCACGGAAAACATTAAAGAAAAGAATCGATCCTGCGGGATCGCAGCAAACGGCTTCGCTTTTTGTATTTCAATACGCGCTCGATATTGTATAACCAACTGCATAGAAGGCATGAGAAATCTCCCTGTCCCTGTTGTTCATTGGCGTAACGGCCGTGTGGCGCTTCTCTGCGCCATGGCTTGGCTGCTCTGCCTTTGTGCCAGCGCACGCGCGCAGATTTTCGTGACGAATGACAACAACGGCACGGTGGGCGAATACAGCTTGAGCGGGTCCACGATTAACTCCTCGCTGATCTCGGGATTGAACAATCCCTCGGGCATCGCGATCTACGGGAACGATATTTTTGTGGTCAACGGCGGCTCCGGCACAATCGGCGAGTACACGCTCAGCGGCAGCACGGTGAAAACCTCGCTTGTCAGCGGTTTGACCAACGCGGAATTCATCACCGTTTCCGCCGGGGATATTTTTGTGACACAGCAGACCAGCGGGACTTCGCATTGGGCGCTGGGCGAATACACCACCTCCGGCTCGACCGTGAGCTCTTCCCTCGCCACTATCACCGGCCTTCCTGAGGGGATCACCGTTTCCGGGACGAATTTGATTACAGCCAGCTTGAATGGTTTGTATCCCTACCCATCCGTCATCGGTGAATATACCACCTCGGGCTCCACGGTGAACTCCAGTTTGATCTCCCAGGATAGCAATTTGACCGGTCTGGCGGTCTCCGGCTCTGACATATTCATAACCTCCAGCAACGGATTAATCAGCGAATACACCACCTCGGGCTCCACGGTAAACGCATTATTTGTGAGTGGATTAACTTATCCTGGCGCAATCGCCGCATACGGAAGCGATTTATACCAGATCGAGGCCACCGGCACGGCTTCTGGCGACGGCGAGATTTTTGAATACACCCTCTCGGGCTCGATCGTGGGCGGATTTCAAATCAGCAACTTGAACAGCCCCGATGGCATCGCCGTGATACCGGAGCCCGGCACCTATGCACTGATCCTCATCGGCATCGGGATGGTCTTTATCCTGAACCGGATACTCCGGCAAAAACGATTCCTGTAGCGGAACCTCCGGGAAAGCAAAATCGCGGATCTCCTTTTATCAAAACCTTTGGGCTAAGAGCCTTTCCCTAAACCGGCCACGGATTCAACTCCGGAAACCCCTTCTGGTGCCAATAAGGATAAGCCACCGGCACCGCACTCGCCGCATCCAGCTTCGCAACCTGCCCCTGCGTGAGATTCCATCCCACCACACCGAGATTCTGCCGCAATTGCTCCTCGTTCCGCGCGCCGATGATGATATTCGCCACCGTGGGCCGCTGCAGCAGCCAGTTCAACGCAATTTGCGCCACAGTCTTCCCCGTTTCGTTCGCGACTTCATCCAGCGCATCGACGACCTTGTAGAGATACTCGTCCGCCACTTGCGGTCCCGCATCGGCGGTCATCTTGCTATTGAGCCGGCTCGTCTCAGGCCGCGGCTGTCCACGCCGGATCTTGCCCGTCAACCGTCCCCACCCCAGCGGACTCCACGCCACGGCCCCGACCTTCTGGTCCACGCCCAACGGCATCAACTCCCATTCATAATCGCGCCCGATCAGCGAATAATAAGCCTGGTGCGCGACATACCGCGAAAGCCCGCGTTTCTCCGAAACCGCCAGCGACTTCATGAGATGCCAGCCGGAAAAATTCGAGCAGCCGATGTAGCGCACCTTCCCGCTCTGCACGAGCAGATCGAGCGTCGCCAGCGTCTCCTCGATCGGCGTCATCGCATCGAACCCATGCAACTGGAAAAGATCGATGTAATCCGTCCCGAGCCGTTTCAGCGATCCCTCACACGCCCGGATCAAATGCCACCGCGACGACCCCGCATCATTCGCCCCCGGCCCCGACCGGAACGTCGCCTTCGTGGAAATGATCACCTGGTCCCGCCGTCCCTTGATCGCCCCGCCCAGCACCTCCTCCGCCAATCCGTCAGAATAAACATCCGCCGAGTCGAACATGGTCAACCCCGCCTCCAGGCACACATCCACCAGCCGCGTCGCCTCCTCCACACCCGTCGCCCCCCAAGCCTTGAAAAATTCATTGTTCCCGCCAAAAGTCCCCGTCCCCAAACTCAAAACCGGCACCTTGAACCCCGACCCGCCAAGCTGTCTGTATTCCATAATTGCTTTCTCCTTCGGTTGAAATTAATCCGCTCGTTACAATGGACGAAACGAAATCACGATACCGCGCTGAGCCCCAATTTCAACGGCGAACGTTGCCTGCGCCTCCGCCCTCCGCCCTCCGCCCTCCGCCCTCCGCCCTCATCCCTCCGCCTTTTCTC
>JBAVPB010000185.1:0-1875 GCA_049692655.1 Chthoniobacteraceae bacterium
AGATCACCAAGTGCGCAAGCGGATTCACAGAAGGACATCTCAAATTCCTTCGACGTGAAAATGGAAGCTTTGTCGGAATGTTGTCCTAATTACTGTTAATACTTGGAACTGACCCCTTCGGTTTCGCCGGGCCGTGGTGAAGTTGAGCAGGCATCTGCGCGAGGTGCTGGATAAGTTGACTTTCCCCGAAGAGGTGATTGTGACTGTGGATGTTGATCTTTATCAGTTGATGTGAGGCAAAGATGATTTGAACAGGAGGGAACAGAGGTCACGGAGAAAGGCGTTTTTTGATTAACGAGTTTACTCCATCTCAGATAGTTTTCCAGTCGTCTCCCGGCATGATGCGTTGCATAAATTCGTTGAACAGAGGGACAGTAAACGCTGTGTCGCCATGACTCGGACTCCAGATCATGCCTTTGGCAATCAACTGGTTCCGGGTTGGCCCCAGTGCTGTCACATCACGATGTAATTGTTCGGCAATGTCACCAGAACGATGCGGGCCAGGGCCAAGTTCGGCCATGGCCCGGAGGTATCTTTTCTCCAGAGGAGTCAGCCGGTCGAATCGAACACGGAAGAAGCTTTCATCAAGCGCTGCGATGGAAGACGCAGATGCCATATCCACATCCTGCATGGTAATGGGCGACTTTGATGCCGTATCCCAAGCGTGCTTGCCCCACTCCTGGAGAAAGTAGGGATAGCCGTGCGTCTTCTGGACAATATGCTCCAATGCGTCCTCGGTTACTTCCACGCCTTCCGCCCTGGCAGGTTTGACAATCGCCGTTCGTGCCGCCGGTGGAGGCAAAGGACCGATTTCGGGAAAATCGAAAAGACGTTCTGCATAGGATTTTGCCCGCCCCATCCGCCCCCGCAACTGCGGCAACCCCGCACCGACCAACACGACCGGCAGACGTCTTTGGGCCGCACGATGCAATGCCGTGATGAGCGCCGCCAACTCGTCTTCTTCCACATATTGCAGTTCATCAACAAACATCGCCAAAGCCGTTCCGGCTTTCTGAGCGGCTGCACCTGCGGCTTCCAGCAAAGCTTGCAAATCGTGCTCCAGATCGCCGTTGTCAGCCAAACCTGGCTCGGGTTCGAAGTCCAAACCGACCTCGATATCATTGTACTTCATTTTCAGCGCCTTGGCGAAACCCGACAGGCCGCGGAGAGCGCGCTGCGCGAGATCCTTTGCTTTTTCGTTTCGGGAGAGTCGTAATAGAGCCTGCCTCAATTGCGGCGCCAAAATTGCCGGCAATGACCGGCTCTCGGGCGCTTCCACTCGCAAAGTATGAATTCCTGACGCTTCCGCGTCTTCTCTCATGCGGTCCAACAAAACTGTCTTGCCAACGCCGCGGAGGCCCACCATTAAAATGCTCTTAGCGGGGCGTCCAAGCCTCGTTCTTTCCAGTGCTATGCGAACGGTTTCACGCAGATCATCGCGACCGGCCAACTCGGGCGGCGGAGTGCCAGCCCCTGGTGCAAACGGGTTTGATACAGGATCCATGCCGGGAATTTATATCAATATTAGTGAATTTACAATAAGTTTATAAACTCACTAAATTTATTCTAAAAAATTCGGCGATACAGGCCAAATCGCGAAGCTCGGAGGGGCTCGGAAGCTGAGCTGGCATCTGCGCGAGGTGCTGGACAAGCTGACGTTTCCGGAAGAGGTGATTGTGACTGTGGATGTTGATCCTTATCAGTTGATGTAGGAGAAAAAGATTTTTGAACAGGAGGGAACAGAGGTTAACGGAGAAAAGGCGGTTTAATAGATCACCAAGTGCGCAAGCGGATTCACAGAAGGACATCTCAAATTCCTTCGACGTGAAAATGGAAGCTTTGTCGGAATGTTGTCCTAATTACTGTTAATACTTG
>JBAVPB010000186.1:0-3168 GCA_049692655.1 Chthoniobacteraceae bacterium
GGCACTTCACCCGTAGGCACATATTCAGGAAGAGTGTCGGGGGGATCGACCGGGATGGCTTTCCGGATGGTGGGTTGTTTGGCGGAAAGAGGGAGCGCCGCAATCGACAGCACCCCGATCGTGATGATTTTGAAAATTCCTCGCATGGTGCCCCTACTAAAATTTAACTTTTTCATTCTGCAAGCCTGCATCTCAAATAATCGACGGTTATTTCTGCCCCCCGTTGAGCGTTTTTTCGATCAAAGGATCGGGCGCTGAGCCGAGTTCCAGCGCGCGGGCGTAATGCCGGCGGGCCAGTTCGATCGCGGGAGGATCGCGCTGCAGGTAGAAAAGCGCGAGGTTGAAATGGGCATCGGCATACTCGGGCTGCAACTCCACGGCGCGCTGCAATTCCGCCTCTGCGCCGGAATACCAGCCTTTCTTGCCGACGGTGACCCCGAGGTAATTGTGGGCGCGGGCGCTTTTTGGATCGAGCAGAACCGCCTGGCTCAGCGCCGCGAGAGCCTCGTCGAGCTGGTCGCGGTTGCAGTAAAGCATGCCGAGCGCGAGCCATGCGGGCGCGGCATCGGGCTGCAGCCGCACCACGCGCTTGAGGTGTGTCTCCGCCTCGGTGAAGAGCTTGAGGCGAATCTCGACGGCACCGAGATTGATAAGACCGACTGGATTGTCCGGCAGCAGTTGCAGTAATTTCTGAAACTGCTTGCGCGCCTTTTCCAAGTCGCCTTTTTCGAAGGATTTCATTCCCTCGTCGTAAACTTTCTGCCCCTCGGACGATAATTCGGCCTTTGGCGTTGCCGCCGGGGTGGGCGACGGTGATCCGTCAACGGTGATGAGGGGTGGAGGGTAATGCTTCGGCTCCTGCGCGAAGAGGGAGCTGGAGATCGCAATCATGCCCCCCAAGCAAATCCACTGCCTCATGATTTTAGCGCGCACCTTTGGGTTTACTTTCCGAGTTCCCGTGAGCGTTCCGTGGCGGCGCGCACTCCGCTGAGAAATGCGGAGCGAATACCGGCGGCTTCCAACGCCTCGAGGCCGGCGATCGTCGTCCCGCCGGGGCTGGTGACCTGGTCCTTGAGTTGTGCGGGATGTAGGCCCGTTTGAAGGACCATCTCGGCTGCGCCGGATACTGTCTGCGCGGCCAGATGCTGGGCGAGGTCGCGGGGCAGGCCCATGAGCACCCCGGCATCCGCCAGCGCCTCGATAACAACGTATATATAAGCGGGGCCGCTGCCGCTGAGGCCCGTGACTACGTCCAGCAGTTCCTCCTTCACCTTGAAAACAATGCCGACCGCAGAGAAGATTTTTTCCACGATGGCGGAGTCGGCATCGGTCGCCGAATCGCCCAGGGAATAAGCAGCGGCGCCCTTGTGGATGAGGGCCGGCGTATTGGGCATCACGCGGATCACGCGCACGTCTTCACCTGCGGCTTCCTGCAGGACTTCGAGCGTGACGCCGGCGAGGATGGAGATCACCAGTTTTCCGGAGAGTTGCCCGCGGGCGGATTTGAGGGATTCCAGGGCGTCGCCGGGCTTTACGCAAAGCAGGACTGCATCCGTGGCGGCGGCGAGCGCAGCGTTATCCGCAGCAGCGTGGAAGCCGTGCTTACCGACGAGGTTTTTCACTGCAGAGGGAAATTTGTCGGTGACAAAAATTTCGTCCTTTGTGTACACGCCTGCCTTCAGGACGCCTTCCGCAAGCGCCGTGGCCATTTTTCCGCAACCGATAAATCCGAGTTTCATGGGTATGGTGTCTAAACGAGCCGGGGGATTTAGAAAATGAAAATCCTGCGGCTCACGGGAAGAGTCCCCTGCTCTTCTTTGCGGCGAGGACGCGCTCGACACCGATCGCCATGGCGGACATGCGGTGCGGGATCTTTGCGTCGCGGGCGCGCTTGGTCACCGCCGTGAACGCCTGCTCGAGGATGCGGAAGAGTTTGTCGGTGATCTCCGTCTCATTCCAAAAAAAGCTTTGCAAACCCTGCACCCACTCGAAGTAGGAAACGATCACGCCGCCTGAATTGCAGAGAATATCGGGGATGACAAATATCTCATTCCAGCGCTGGAAGAGAATCACATCCGCCTCGGGTGTGGTGGGACCATTTGCCGCCTCGGCGAGGATGCGGCAGCGGAGTTTACCGGCGTTTTCGCCCGTGATCACGGCTTCCACGGCGGCGGGCACCAGCACATCGCACTGCAAGGTGAGGAGATCGGCGGGGTCGATCTTTTCCGCACCGTCGAAACCGGCAAGGCTGCCGTGCTGCGCGACATGGCGGTCCGCCGCGCCGACGTCGATTCCGTTTGCATTGTGAAACGCCCCGGCTGCGTCGCTGATGCCGATGACTTTCATGCCGCTCTTGTAGGCGAGGCCGAGGGCGGTGACCGAGCCGACGTTGCCGAAACCCTGGATCACGGCGGTGCAGCCGCTGGATTTCATATGGAGCACGTCGAGGGCGCGCTCGATGAGATAGACCACGCCGCGGCCAGTGGCTTCGCGACGGCCGGCCGAGCCGCCGATGCTGATCGGCTTGCCTGTCACGATTTCCGGCACGGAATAGCCGGTATGGACGGAATAGGTATCCATGAACCAGGCCATGACCTGCTCGTTCGTGCCCATGTCGGGGCCCATGATGTCGGTATGGACGCCGACGAAGGGAATCATCTCCTGCATGTAGCGGCGGGAGACGGCTTCCAGCTCGCGGATGGAGAGCGTGTGGGGGTCGATGGTGATGCCGCCTTTTGCGCCGCCGTAAGGGAGGCCGGTGAGGGCGCATTTCCAGCTCATCCAGATGGAGAGGGCTGCGATTTCGCCGAGTGTGACGGAGAGGGAGAAGCGCGTGCCGCCTTTTGTCGGGCCCAAGGCGAGGTGATGCTGCACCCTGTAGCCATTGTAGGCGACGATGCTGCCGTCGTCACGGCGCACGGGGAGCGTGACCGCGACGGCGCGCTTGGGGAGGAGCAGGCGTTGGCGGATATTGGTGTCGAGGTTGAGGTAATCGGCGATGACGCGGAATTGCTCACACGCCATGTCGAATGTGGGGTCTGCGTAGATGTTCATGGAGATCAAAAGCGAAGATTTTTCACCACCAAGGCGCCAAGACACCAAGGAAGACGAAATGATGGATTTTGGGGTTCGTTGTTCATGCGGATTTTACTCATTTTTACTCTGGCG
>JBAVPB010000187.1:0-22025 GCA_049692655.1 Chthoniobacteraceae bacterium
GTGCTCGGCAATATCCATATGCTGCCGCGTTGCTTGTAAATGAAGTTCCATCTTCCCTTAAACACGCCGCTTTAACAATAAGAGCGTCAAATCAGGAAATCCAGGCGATCCGCAGTGAATTAAAAAAAGTTCCAAAGAAACCAAAGAAAGAAACTATATATGAGCACGTATTTTCCGTTCCTGAGAGGGAAACAAAACGAACTGTTTGCGCTTAGGGCACTTTCCAATCAAATCGCCGCAAGCGGCTCTGTCTATCCGATTATAGAGCCAGTAAACGAAAATGGGGCTACTAGGAACAGCTTTGACAATTACGTTGAGGCTGGAATGCCCTTTGTATTTATAACAAACCCTAGATACGGGGAATTTCGAGCAAGAAGCCAGGCTTTGTTAGCGGCATTGATTATGGATGGTGCATTGTCCGAATATGACAACTTTATTCCCGCCATCTATATTTATAGAGAAACCGGAATTGATGAGATAAACCGATTCCGTGCGAATTATGGCTACCTGCCGCTACTCGCCGTCATCTATTGCGGGGTTCCTGCATCTGCGGAAGTGCGTCAATGGTGCGCAACCGATCCTTCGATATATTATCATGTAATTTTGGCTGGCGTCGTTCCAACGGATTTTATCAACGAAATCAATCCCGCTCGGCGCGTAATGATCAATGATTACTTTAGGCGACAGGCAAGAAATGCAGATTATCCCCCTACCGAGTTTTTTACAGACATGAATACACCTGCGGGCAATCCAAATAATGTGAACTGGGGAGACTATTCAATCGTAGGTGACTACTTCGCGGAGAGTGGAGGCGCGGCTTATTCTGTAGCAGTTCATCATATCCACTATACCCCCGGCGCGCCGACGCTTAATATCAGCCATTTTATTTCTGATCGTCAGGAAACATCAGACGACCCTTCAGGAAAAACCATTGAGGCCGTTACGCATTTAGTGGAGAATCTCGGTGGGTTGCTTCCAAATGATACCGATGCCTGTAATCAATATCGAACAATGGTTGAAACGGAACATGCAAGAGGACTTGGATTTTTAAAGAGGCTTGCCATTCTTCACCATCTCGAAATCTTCCTTGAAAATGACTGACAAAGAAAATCCATTTCAAAATCTGTCTAATTTTAAGGAGACGATAGCCAGAATCGCCCGCGTTCCTTCGCCAGTCGGTCATCCAGTGGAATTTATTTACAACGTCTTGGATGAGACGAATAAAATTACCTACAAAATCATCAGCCCCAATAAATTGACAGCCGCCGATATTCGACGGGGTTTGGCCCGGTCGTTTTCTAGGACAGATGTATGGCCGAACGAGATCGGAGAAGTGGATATTCGTGTGTGAGGCGGGTCAATTACGTGGTAGCGCTAAGTATGTAATTGCGTTTCCAAATCGTTGCTCTTGCCCCCCCTACTTGAAAGAAAAAGCCGACACCTATGCCATCAAACTGTCAATTTTAGCTTTTCATATCCCGAACAAAGCCCCATTCTTATTGAGTGTCTACCGTTTCGCAATTCTATGCGATAGGAAAAAGTCAAGCAGAGCTCGACTTTGTTGACGTTCAACTACGAAGAGATAACCGCCTTTTCGTTGATCCATTTGCAATTTCACAACGTCCCGATCCGTGGTCACAGGAAGCCCACTCTATAATTGTTCGTTTTTTTCAGCGCGTTGTTGACGATATACGACGAGGAAACACTGATGCGGCTCTTGAAGCGCTTAGTTATCTAAGAGAACCCAATGAAACCCGTTTCGGCCTTTCGGCCGGAGAGCCCCATGGGGCTGGAATTGGTGACATGCAGGCGGAAGACCTTTTAAATGCACTCGTACAATCTTCTGCCGTAAAAACCGGCTCACTGAATTCTCTCGAGGAGTGCGAGTTGATGATCGAAGGTATAGGTCACGACAAGATTTCTGATCTTGCTACAAATTTAATCCGCATAAAATTGGCAGATTACACTAAAACTCAATGCGTTCTTCATTCTATTCCAACTCAGCAGGTTCCCCTCCCACCTTATTACGACGAAACAACGCATACATGGATCTCTGATTATTTTGACCTTCCAGCTCCTGACGGAAGGCCCCTACTTCTCGTTCCAAAACTAATAGCTCGATACAAATTCTCGTACAACCATCAAATCTATTATCAGCATTTTGTCCTAAATTTCCTTCAATCGGAACACCTAAGCGCAAGTAGCGCCTTAGTGCGTACTCTAAAGAACGGAAAAAGACGAGTTTACAAGAAAGACTTAAAAGAGACTTTTCCATGCACAAAAGAAAATCTTGCTGCGATATCCCGAGACCATCCGGAGCTTCTTGAATCTTATAGGGAGTATCTTGCGAAAATTGAGTACCAAAATTCAAATATTCTGTCAGAGGAAGCCTCAGAGAGGGCATTAGCCCAAGCCCTTATGGATAAGCTTACAGATATTCCGTCAGGTAGTCAGGATGCTTATTCCTATCATAATTTAATGACAGGTATTTTAGAATTTTTATTTTACCCTCATCTCATTACACCTGTAAAGGAAAGGGAAATTCACGATGGAAGAAAGCGTATAGACATCGTGATGAACAATGCGGCAATGAGTGGCATCTTTCATTTATTGCATTCTGTAAGACGCATCTTCTGTCCCCATGTTTTTATTGAGTGTAAAAATTATACAAACGAAATTGCTAACCCAGAATTGGATCAACTTTCCGGTCGTTTTGGCACTAACAGGGGACTCTTTGGAATTCTTTGCTGCAGACACTTTGAAGACCGCGATTTATTTGTCAAACGCTGTAGAGATACGCACCGCGATGGCAGAGGATTAATTATAGGGCTATCCGACGATCAAATCCTGGAATTTTTAAGACTTATTACTCTCGGCAGCAGAAATCTTCTCGATGCTTGGTTAATGTCTTATATCGATGAAGTTACGTGCAGTTAGTTCATAATTCTTGCAGTGATGAAGATCCCTGCTGCTTGTCTTAATTTTTGACAGCTTCGCTGATAACTCGGTTTACGAATTCAGTTTTGCCGTCGGTGTAGGCTTCGCGGTTGGTTTTGAAGGAGGCAGGGGGGGAAATGACGAAGCACGAATGACCAATGACGAAAGAATGACGAAGACCGAAGCGGTGATTGCTTCTTTTGATTCTTCGAGGGTTTTGACGGCGGCCATGATGTCGATTACGGGCTTGGCTGCAAGGCCGGGGACGGCAGTGCTGCCGATGTGTTCGATCGGGCCGGCGAGCCATGGGAGGAGGATCGGGTGGAGTAAGGCGCGCTCTTCTTCGAAGAGGCGGGGCCATTGAGGGTCGTAATCGACGAGGTGGATGGGGGCGTCGGGGTCGGGCATGCGGGGGATTTCAACACGAGGGCGGGCAAATGACAAAGTGCGAATGACGAATTGGCAGGAGGTTAAATTGTCAAAAGGGTTGGATCGTTAAAATTTTGCGTCGGTGGTTTGTATGACGAAAAACCAGAGTCGCGCTTTGTTTGCTGGCGGCCGGGGAAGGTAACACCTTCCCCTACAGGTAAAAATCGCGTGGCGATTTTTGGGTTGGGTCGAGACCTGGCTTCGATGCATCGTGTTGCTGCATACTGGGTGCTTTAGTTAATTTTTGGGTTCCGGCAGCAGGTGCGGGTGGTTGTTGCGCAGCCATTCCATGACATCCCCGCGCAATTCGCGGGCGAAGGCGGCCAGTTCCGCTGCGTCTTCCTGCGAGGCGGCTCCGGCCATGTCGTATTCCACGGTGTTGCGTTTGGCGCGGCAGGCATCCAGATAATCGGCATCATCCTTGCGGGCATTTCCCAGGATGAGAGGCAGGGCAGCGAGGGTGCGGTAGTGCGCCAGATTTTTTTCTGGCGCGATAGCCGGAGGCAGATAGCAGGATGGTGCAGAGCTTCAACGCCGCATTGTAAGCAATGCCGAAACGCCAGTCGGCGGAGATCGCGCCTTCGGCATCGGCAAGATCACGCTCGACGATGGCCAGCAGATCGGCGATTTCCTGCGGGCTGGTTTTATGCGGACGCAGCCAGCCGTTATCAGCCCATTGCTTCAAGCTCATGGTCGTTTCCTACGATATAAAGCCGGGGGGTGGCGAGCGCGGAGACGAGAAAATGGTCGAGGGTATTTTTCCGGCGTTTGAATTCCGCAACGCTAAGCACCATGGGGTTGATTTCGCGGCCTAACCTGGCTGCCATGCCCGCGAGATGTTTTACAAGCTGTCGCAAACCGATGTCGCCGATGACCATAAGATCGATGTCGCTGTGGGCTTTCTCCTCGTTTCGCCCGATGGAGCCGAAGACAAACGCGATGTGGATGCCTTTGTGTGCGAGCGCCGGGCGGAGCACATCGACAAGTCCGCTGGTCTTCAGGACGATGTTCCTGATGTCGGGGTAGAGTGGGTGCTGCTGATTTGCACCGTAGTAGCGGCGGTTGCCATCCACGCGTGCTTCGATGATTCCGAGCCCGGAGAGGCGTTTAAGCTCCTGCTGGACGGTGCCGATCGTGAGTCCGGATTGCCGCTCGAGTTCGCGGACGTGGAGTTGCCGGGCCTCCATGCCGAAGAGGAGGCGGAATATCTCTGCCTTCACTTTGGAAGAAAGTAATTCGGCTAGCGTGTTCATTATGTATGGTTATAACATACATATGTATGGTTTTAACAGTCAATTCAAAAAACATGTTCACCACCAAGGCACCAAGGAAGATGAAAAGGGGTGGAGAAATTTGTGGTTTGATCAAATGACAAAGTGCGAATGAGGGATTGGCAGGAGGTTAAATTGTTAAAAGTGAGTGGATGGTTAAAATTTTGCGCCGGTGGTTTGTATGACGAAAAACCGAGATCACGCTTTGTTTGCTGATGGCCGGGGAAGGTTGTATCTCACTGCCATTAACGTTAAGGTGTCATTGAGGACGGTAATTCCGGCATCTCCGGTGCTTTTGAGACGGGAAGTGAAGAGAAGTCCGAAGAAGCTATCGCGGACTGGGACCTGACAGAGCAGGTCCCTCCAAGGACGCGCCGTGTGAATCGTGACTTCGTTCTTTTTTGTCCGGCCACTGTGGAAAGAACTGATATTTCTTAACTATATGGGCTTTAGGTAACACCTTCCACTACAGGTAAAAATCGCGGGGCGATTTTTTGTCCTGAAGCGGCGCTTTGCGTTTCACTCGACAAAGAATATTGGCTCCTTGAGGATTGATGGTATGCGCGTTACCCCCCATGGCTTTGGCGTCCGGTTGTCTGTTTCTGTCGTTTGCCTCGCTGTTCTTTGCGCAGGTTGGTTTGCGCCCGCGGTGTGGGGGGAGGATGAGGGCCCGGCGTTTGTGGATTCGCCATCGATCGAGAAGAAGGTGGCGGCGTTGCTGAAGCAGATGACGCTGGAGGAGAAGGTGGGGCAGATGACGCAGTTCTCGCGGGGGAATGCGACGGGTCCGGACAGTGTGAAGGCTGACCAAAACGAACTGGCGGCGCGCGGCTGCGTGGGGTCAATGCTGAATGTGACGGGGGCGAAGGAGGTGAACGAATTGCAGAGGCAGGCAGTGGAGAAGTCGCGGTTGAAGATTCCGATCCTTTTCGGGCTGGATGTTATCCATGGTTACCATACGACTTATCCGGTGCCGCTGGGGCTTTCGGCTTCGTGGGATCCCGGGCTGGTGGAACGCTGCGCGCGGATGGCGGCGGTGGAAGCGACGGCTGAAGGGGTGCGCTGGACGTTTTCCCCGATGGTGGATATCGCGCGGGATGCGCGCTGGGGCCGGATCACGGAGGGAAGCGGCGAGGATCCGTGGCTGGGGAGCGTGATGGCGGCGGCATGGGTGCGCGGTTACCAGGGGAAGAGACTGTCGGACCCGGCCTCGATGGTGGCGTGTGCGAAGCACTACGTCGCGTATGGCGGCGTGGAAGGCGGGCGCGAATACAATCTGGTGGATGTGTCGGAGCGGGTGCTGCGGGATGTGTATCTGCCGCCTTTCAAGGCGGCGTGCGATGCGGGCGCGGGGACTTTCATGAGCGCATTCAACACGTTGCAAGGGGTACCGGCCTCGGCGAACAGACACACGCTCACGGACATCCTGCGCACGGAGTGGGGTTTCCGCGGGTTTGTGGTGAGCGACTGGAATTCCATCGGGGAGTTGCGGGAACAGGGCGTGGCGCTCGATGGCGACGAGGCGGCGCGGAAGGCCGTGACGGCGGGCGTGGATATGGATATGCAGAGCAATCTTTACATCACGAGGCTCGCGGGACTCGTGAAGAGCGGGAAGCTGAAAATGGAAGTGATCGATGAAGCGGTGAGGCGCATCCTGCGCATCAAATTCGCGCTGGGCTTGTTTGACCATCCTTATACCGCCGAAACGCCGGCGGTTTCCGCGATGCCCGGGCAGGATCACCTGGAGACGGCACGGCACGCAGCGGAGGAATCGTTTGTATTGTTGAAAAACGATGCGGTCAATTCCAAGCCTGTGCTGCCACTGGCTGATGGGCAGACTGTGGCGCTGATCGGGCCGCTGGCCGACGCGAAGAGGCACATGCTGGGGGCGTGGCCGGCGAAGGGCGTGGCCGATGATGTGGTGACGCTGCGCGAGGCGCTTTCCCAACGGTTGAAAGAGAAGCTGATCTACGCAAAGGGGGTGCCTATCTGGGATAAGGACGGGAGCGGATTCGACGAGGCGATCGCGGCGGCAAAAAAGTGCGACGTCGTAGTGATGGCGCTGGGCGAGGGCGCAGGGATGAGCGGCGAGGCTTCGTCGCGGACGACGCTCGATCTGCCGGGGAAGCAGCTTGAGCTGTTGCAGGCCGTGGTCGCGACGGGCAAGCCGGTGGCGCTGGTGCTGTTCAACGGGCGACCGCTTTCGATTCCGTGGGAAGCGGGGCATGTCCCGGCGATCCTGGAGGCGTGGTTCCCCGGCGTGCAGGCGGGGCCGGCGCTGGTGCGGACGCTTTACGGCGAGGTGAATCCCGCTGGCAGGCTCACGGTGAGCTTTCCGCGTTCCGTGGGGCAGATGCCGCTGTATTACAATACGTTCAACACGGGCCGGCCTGCGGAGGGGGTGGAGCCGGGCAGCGGGTTCATCACGGGTTACAAGGACGAGCGCAACACGGCGCTGTTTCCCTTTGGCTGGGGATTGTCCTACACGAAATTTGATTATTCGCCGACCGTGATTTCGACGGCGAAAATGGGGGCGGCGGAGTTGAATGGGGACGGCGCAATCCATGTGGAAGCGACAGTCACGAACAGCGGCGCGCTGGCCGGCGCGGAGGTGGCGCAGCTCTACATCCGCGAGCGCGGAACGAGTGTGGTGCGGCCTGTAAGGGAGTTGAAGGGGTTCGAGAAGATGACGCTCGCGCCGGGGGAATCGAGGAAGGTTCAATTCGCGCTGACCAAGAAGGATCTCTCCTTCTGGAACATCGACATGAAGCAGACGGTGGAACCGTGTGAGCTGACGGTGTGGGTCGGGCCGAACTCGGAGGGTGGGCAGGCGGCGACGATTTTGATCGGGCCTTGATCAATGACGAAGCTCGAATGATTAATTGGCAGGAGGTTAAATTGTTAAAAGGGTTGGATCGTTAAATTTTGCGACAGTGATTCGTATGCGAAAAACCAAGATCACGCTTTGTCTGCTGGCGACCGGGGAAGGCAGCTCCTCACTGGCATTTAGTTAAGACGCTATCGTCGATGACGGTTTTACTCCGTCACCCCTTCCAGGGGTTTGTTTGTTTTTTATAGGATGATTTCCCGGGGTTTCGCTGCGCTGCGCCCCGGGCTACTTTAATTCCGGCGCCCCTCCGGGGCTGGGTTTCTTTTTGTGACTAGTCCGGTGGCTTGCGCCGACCGGCTAATTTCCACCGAGCCTCCGGCTTGAAGAAATTCAGGCATTGGCCTTGTATTCGTGGCGTTCCTGCGACCTCGGGAGCGTGTGGGCGAGGGCATGTGTGTCGCGCGCTTTTAAACATGGAACGGTTTGAGTGAAAGGGCGGGCTCAACCGTTTTTTTGCGGTTGTTGAAGTGAGGCTTTGAACCCAGGGTAGGCCTCCTGCCCCGGCGCGACTGAAGGAGGGAAGAGGGGCACAAAATACGTCCGGGAGAGTCCTGAATTACGACATCAATGGGGAGCTAAACAATTTGTAACAACGGGGCTGCTGCTGCGTCCCAATCCGGAGTGAAAATCAAAGATCCATGAAAGCAATCATCTATCGTAACTATGGCGGTCCCGAGGTGCTGGAAACCGTCGAAATTCCCACACCGGAGCCGGGGGCCGGCGAGATTCTAGTGCGCGTTCGCGCGTCGAGTGTCAACCCGGTGGACTGGAAAATCGCGAGTGGCAAATACCGGCCGATCCTGAGTGCGAATTTTCCCCAGGTACCGGGTTTTGACATGGCGGGCGAGGTTGTCCGCTGCGGCTCCGGGGTGAGCGGATTTGCAGAAGGAGACCGTGTTCACGCCCGGCTGGCCGATGATGCGGCCACGGCCGAGTTTGCGGTGGCGACACCGGAGGTCACCACCCTGATGCCGGAAACCATGAATTTTGCCACGGCCGCCGGACTGCCACTGGCGGGTATGACAGCGCTGCAAGGGCTGCGTGACAAGGGGGGCATGCCGCTGCAAGGTGCGCATCAGCGGGTGTTGGTGATCGGCGCGTCCGGTGGTGTCGGACATTTTGCGGTGCAGATTGCACACGCCGCAGGGGCCAGGGTGATCGGAGTTTGCAGCGGACGCAACACCGACCTCGTGAAAAGCCTCGGAGCGGATGAGGTCATTGATTACGGCGTGGACAATCCCTACCGCGATCTCGAACCTTGCGATATCATCTTTGATTGCGTCGGGCAATCTGTGGCGGACTGGCTGCCGCATCTGAAAGACGACGGATGCTTTGTCTCCACGCTGCCCAGCCCGGCCCAGATGTTGCACGGTCTGAATCCTTTCAGTGATAAAAAGGCGAAGTCGATCATTCTTGAAAGTAATGCCGCCGACTTGGGTGCGCTTGATGATCTTTTTACTGCCGGTAGAGTGCACGTAGTGATGGATCAGTTTCCAATGGAACAAATGCGCACTGCGTGGGAGAAATCCATCGAGGGCCGGACTGTCGGGAAGATCGTTATCGATATCGAATAGGGCGAATAGGGACAAACGCCTCTTTTGACGCTTTCCCGCAAGATTACAACAGGTGGAGCAAGATCGGGCGCGACGGGTGCCGCGACCCGTAGTAATCTAGCCCCGACATTTAACACTAGAACAGGAGCATCAAATCCATGAATCCAACAAAAGCTTACTCGGCCGCCAGCGCGACTTCGCTGCTGGCTTCCACGAAGATCAACCGCCGCAACCCGACGGAGCACGACGTGCAAATTGAGATTCTCTTTTGCGGCGTGTGTCACTCCGATCTTCATGCGGTCCGCGATGAGTGGAGCGATTTTATGCCGGCGGTTTACCCGATCGTCCCGGGACATGAAATCCTCGGGCGTGTCACGAAGACGGGGAGTGCGGTGACCAAGTACAAAACGGGCGACCTCGTCGCGGTGGGTTGCATGGTGGATTCGGATGGCACCTGTCCGCACTGCAAGGACGGTCTCGAGCAGTTCTGCCCGAATATGACGCTCACCTACAATTCGCCGGACAAGCATCTCGGGGGTGTGACCTACGGCGGCTACTCCGACAGCATCGTCGTGAATGAACACTTTGTTTTACGCGTCCCCACGAACCTCGATCCGGCCGGGGCCGCGCCGCTGCTTTGCGCGGGCATCACGACCTACTCGCCCATGCGTTACCACGGTGTGACGAGGGGGAAGAAGGTGGGTGTGGTCGGTCTTGGCGGGCTGGGACACATGGGGGTGAAATTTGCGCATGCATTCGGCGCGCACGTCGTGGTCTTCACCACTTCGCCCGGCAAGAAGGAGGATGCACTGCGGCTCGGGGCGGATGAAGTGGTCGTGTCGCGCAATGCCAACGAGATGCAAAAGCACACCGGGAGTTTTGATTTCATCCTCGACGCGGTATCCGCCGACCATGACATCAATGCCTACATCAACCTGCTCGGTCGCGATGGGAACCTGACCCTGGTGGGCGCTCCGGCGAAGCCGCTGCCAGTCGCCGCCTTTGGGCTCATTGCGTTGCGCCGGAGTTTCTCCGGATCCGCCATCGGCGGCATCGCCGAAACGCAGGAGATGCTCGATTTTTGCGGGGCGCATAATGTCGTCTCCGATGTGGAGGTGATCCCGATCCAGAAAATCAACGAAGCCTACGAACGGCTGCTCAAGTCGGATGTGAAGTATCGTTTTACAATCGATATGGCATCGCTCAAGTCCGAGTGACCGGGGGCGTCGTGTAATCAGAAATCAAGAATATGGAAATCAAACGAATTGGCTCACAGTCATCACACAAAGGTCCGGCGGACTGGTTTACCGGCACGGTGCGGATCGATCCTTTGTTTCAGGCGAGCGCTCCCGCAAGGGTGGCGGGGGCGAGTGTGACATTTGAACCGGGGGCGCGGACGGCGTGGCATACGCATCCGCTGGGGCAGACGCTGGTGGTGACGGCGGGTTGCGGCCGGGCGCAGCGCGAGGGAGGGCCGATCGAGGAAATCCGGCCCGGGGACGTGGTCTGGTTTCCGCCGGGGGAGAAGCACTGGCACGGGGCTGCGCCGACGACGGCGATGACGCACATCGCGATCCAGGAAGCGCTCGAAGGCAAGGTGGTGGAATGGATGGAGAAGGTGAGCGACGAACAGTACGACGGGTGATCTGGTTTTTTTTGAGCGGGGAATTTAAACCGCGAAGGGCGCAAAGGACGCTAAGGGGGATGGATTTAGGCGGCTTTGTGCCTGCGGTGCAATGGTACCGCAGGCACGCGGCAGGATTCAGGCTTTGAAGTAGGTTCCTTGTTCGAGGTCTGTGAGGAGGGTGCGTTCCGAAGGATGCCAGCCGAGGCGTTCCTGGGTGAGCTTGCTGGCGGCGGGACAATCGAGGCCAGCGAAGGCTGCGAACCAGCCGAAATGACCGGTTGCTTCTTCGGGTGATTTGCTTACGACGGGGAGGTTCAGCTTTCTTCCGATGACTTCGGCGATATCCCGGAATGCAATTCCCTCCTCGGCGACTCCGTGGTATCGCGCTCCTGCGGGACCCTGTTCAAGCGCGAGCCTGTAGAGACGGGCGGTGTCGAGACGATGCACTGCGGACCAGCGGTTGAGGCCATCGCCCACATATGCCGAGACGCCTTTTTCGCGCGCGAGATTGATGAGGATCGGGACGAAGCCGTGATCGCCATCCCCATGTACGGAGGGTGAAAGGCGCACCACCGATGTGCGAACTCCCTGCGCTGTGAATGAAGCCCCGGTCTCTTCCGAAACACGGAGGAAGTGGGAGTCCGAGCCGCGCACATCTTCCTCGGTGGCAAGGCGGCCTGGCGAAATGAGCGCGGTGCCTGCGGTGACGATCAAGGGGCGGCCGGAGCCGGCGAGCGTGGAGCCGAGGGCTTCGATGGCGCGCTGGTCGATCTCGCAGACTTCCTTGAATCTCGAGAAGTCGTGGACGAAGCCGGTGTGGATGACGCCGTCTGAGGCGGCTGCGCCGCTCCGCAGGCTGTCGAGGTCCTGAAGATCTCCCCGATGGACTGTAGCGCCGGTGGCGGCAAGCGATTCTGCTGCTGCATCCGAGCGGGCGAGGCCGAGCACTTGATGGCCCGCGTTGATGAGTTCCGGAACGATGGCTGAGCCGACGAAACCGGTGGCTCCTGTTAGAAAAATACGCATAATGATCTCCTTTGATTGTTACACTTGGTGTTACTTATTTATATTAATGCTTCGCTGGCTCTGCCTCGGCGGCGATGCCGTCGAGATCCTCCAGGGTTTCGGCGGACAGCTTCAATTTAGCGGCGGCGAGGTTTTCGCGGAGGTGGGTGAGCGACGAGGTGCCGGGGATCAACAGAATATCAGGCGACCGGTGGAGCAGCCATGCCAGCGCGACTTGCATGGGCGTGGAGCCGAGCCGGGCGGCGACGTCCGACAGCGTGGAGGATTGCAGCGGCGTGAACCCGCCGAGCGGGAAGAACGGCACGTAGGCGATGCCCTGCCGGGCGAGGTCGTCGATGAGGGCATCGTCGTGGCGGTGGGCGAGGTTGTAGTTATTCTGCACGCACACGATTTCGGTGATCGCCTGCGCCTCGGCGATCTGCGTGGCTGTGACGTTGCTGAGGCCGATGTGGCGGATGAGCCCCGCGCGCTGGAGACCGGCGAGCACGTTTACCTGCTCGGCGATGGAGCCTTCCCCGGGGCCGTGGCCCGCGCCCATGAAGCGGTAGTTCACGATGTCGAGCGCGTCGAGGCCGAGGTTGCGGAGATTATCGTGGACGCCGGCGGTGAGCTCGGCGGGTGAGATGGCGGGCTGCCATGATTTGTCGGCGGGACGGCGCCCGCCGAGCTTGGTGACGATCACGAGCCCGGCGGGGTAGGGGTGCAGGGCCTGCTTGATGATCTGGTTCGTGACGTGAGGGCCGTAGAAGTCGCTGGTGTCGATGTGGTCCACGCCGACCGCGACGGCTTCGCGGAGGACGGCGACGGCGGTGGCCGGGTCCTTGGGCGGTCCCCATACGCCGGGGCCGGCGAGTTGCATGGCGCCGTAGCCCATGCGGCGGATCGTTAATTTTGTGCCGGGAAATGTGAATTGGCCACCGAGGGCGGCTTCATTTGGGTTGCTCGTTTTCATAGTGTTTCTCCTTTTTTATTCTCCAATACCTTTAACACTGGATCCGGTTTGCGCCATACACAGGTCTCTAGAATGTTTGCCTGATTCTATTTTAAAGAGAGTAAAATTCACTATTGATGCGTGAATCATTGCCTATTAATATAACTTAATCATGAATTTAAAACAGCCGCAGACACAGCTTGCAGCGCTCCTAGCTGAATTAACACGCGGCAGCGAGGGGATGATTTCTTCACGTCTGCCGGAGGTGAAATTCCTGCGCTCGACCCGTAGCGTTCCCCGTTCTCCCATCGCTTACGATCCGGGTATTTTCATCCTCGCGCAAGGCCGCAAGACCGGCTACCTCGGCACGAAGAAGATTGTCTATGATGGTAACCATTATCTCGTGCTCTCGGTGCCGCTGCCATTTGAGAGTGAGAGCGAAGGGAGCCCGGAAAAGCCATTGCTCGGCGTGAAAATCGGGGTGACGCCGGCCACTGTCACCGAGTTGCTCATGCAGATGGAGGAATGGCAGCCGGCGAATGGCGCGCAGCCGCAGATCATGCAGGCGACGGCATTGGATGAGACATTGAGCGGCGCAACGGTGCGGCTGCTGGAGAGTCTGCGGTCCGCGGACGATGCGCGCATTCTCGGGCCGCAGATCATTCGCGAGATTATTTATCATGTGCTGCGTGGAAAACTGGGGCGCAATCTCCGCGCGCTAGCCGCGCCCGACAGCCATTTCGGCCAGATCAGCCGCGTGTTGAACCGCATTCACACCGACTATGCGCGCAGCTATGACGTGGCCACGCTGGCGCGCGACGCGGGGATGAGCGTGGCCGCTTTTCACACGCGCTTCAAGGCGATCACGGCATCGCCGCCACTGCAATATTTGAAAAACGTGCGGCTGCACAAGGCGCGGCTGCTGATGGTGAACGAGGGTGTGAATGCCAGCGGGGCGGCGGTAAAAGTGGGCTATGAAAGCGCATCGCAGTTCAGCCGTGAATTCAAACGGCTCTTTGGCAACGGCCCCGCGGCAGTGGCTGCGGAGTTGCGGAAGTCCCTGGTGCGGCTGACGTGAAGCGCGGCGCTGAATGAACGGGAGGGAAGATTTAACAGGAGGAAACGGAGAGAACGGAGTTTTTGATTTCCGTTTCTGTTTGTCCTGGCTTTAATTCCGCCGCGCCTCCTGCGCTGGTGTGACAAGGGACGATCCTTATTGTAATACCATGCAAGAAGCACAAATGGTGTTCATTGAATTCGAGGCGAACACCTGATCCAGAGATGGCTCCCGATGCGATAACCCCTTAGGGCATTTTTTTGTCGTCCTTGCAGCAGCAGCATCCCGTGAGTTCACAAATCTTGGCAATGCCAAGAATCAAGATCACTGGACGGATGAGGCAGAGGACGAGGCGCCCGATGATTCCGAGCAACAGGCCGATCGGGAGACGCGGGATCACAAAGCCGGCTGCGACGGACCATGCCACGGCCTTGCCGGGTGATCTGCGGGCGTACACCTGCGCCTTGTGGATGGTTTCATCGGTAAATTGCTTAACTTTTTCAACCGAGGAACAAACTTTTTGGTCGAGGGATTCGTGTGAGGGATTTGGATTTTCCATTTTGAATTAGAAATTCAGGTTTTTTTTGATCCGCGCGAGCAGGGATTCCACGGCACCTGCCGCCGCATCGCTGCCGCGGCCGGCCTGCTTTGTGGCCCGGTCGGCGAGGGTGCGCACGAGGGATTGCAGGTCTTCCAGCGGCTGGTCGATGTAGCGTTCGCGTCTGGTCGGTTCACGTTGGGAAACAAGGTAACCGATCGCGACGCCGATAGCCAGCGCGCCGAGGACCGCCCCGACGGGGTTCTTGCGCAGAAGCTCTTCGCCGCTGGTCACGGTGTCCGTGACGCCGGTTTTCGTGGCTTCCCAAGTGTTTGCCGCGCGCCCGGAAGCGTTGGTTTCAGAGGTGGATGATGTGGAATCAGTCATGGTGGTAGTTGTTTAAAAATGTTATGAGCCCCAAACCTACACCCGGCAGGATGCATAAGCGAACTCAACTTGTTAATCGTGACATGGGAGGGCCGCCGGATGCATCGATTTTGCGGAATGAAAAAATAACCGTCTGGCATGCTACAATCCGAACTGTCCTCTTGACCTCGTCCGTTCTATGCGCTTGGGTTTTGGTTCACGAAACAAGCGGCGGTGCGGGAATTAAAAAACCTATGGAAAAGATCCGACTGATTCTGGCTGATGTGGACGGCACCCTGGTGACACACGAGAAGGTGCTCACCGAGCGAGCGCGCGATGCGATTCGCAAAATGGGGGAGGCGGGCATTGCCTTTGCCATCACGAGCGGGCGTCCCCCGCGCGGCATGCAGATGCTTATCGAGCCGCTGCAACTCACCACGCCCATCGCTGCGTTTAACGGCGGCCTCTTTGTGCGGAACGATCTCTCCGTGATCGAGCAGCGCGTCCTGGCCCGCGAAGTGGTGGAAGCGACCGTCGAGATCATCACCGCAGGCAAACTCGACGTCTGGATTTATCGCGGGAACGACTGGTTTGTGCATGAGCGCCACGGCCCGCACGTCGATCGCGAGGAGTGGACCGTGAAATTCCCACCGACCGTGGTCACCGATTTCAGCGACAAGCTTGATGACGTGGCGAAAATCGTCGGCGTGAGCGATGATCTCGAGGCCGTGGCGCGTTGTGAAAAAGCGGTGCGCGACAAATTTGCAAGCGACGTCCACGCACGTCAGTCGAACCCGCATCGCACCGCGCATTCCTCCGTCTCGGCTGCACGCTCGCAGCCCTACTATCTCGATGTCACTCATCCCGATGCAAACAAGGGCTCGGTGGTCACCACGCTTACCCGCATGCTAGGCATCCCGGCGAACCAGATCGGCACCATCGGCGACATGCCGAATGACGTGCCCATGTTCGAGAAGAGCGGCATGAGCATCGCCATGGGCCAGGCCAGTGACGAGGTGAAGAAGGCCGCGACTTACGTCACCGACTCCTGCGATGATGAAGGCTTCGCCAAGGCCATGGAGCGATATGTTTTAAACACAACAAACAGCTAGGAGTATAACATCATGAAAAAACGCATCCGCGAAATTCTCAGTTGGTATGGCAGCGACAATCCCGGCACATTGTCGAATCTTGCCCGCATATTGAATCATGGCCGGCTCGGCGGCACGGGGAAGGTCGTCATCCTTCCCGTCGATCAAGGCTTCGAGCACGGCCCCGCGAGGAGCTTCGCGCCGAATCCCCCCGCGTATAATCCGCACTACCATTTCGAGCTGGCGATCGAGGCCGGCTGCAACGCCTATGCCGCGCCGCTGGGGTTCCTCGAAGCAGGCGCGCGCGAATTCGCCGGCGACATCCCGCTCATCCTCAAGCTGAGCAACCATGATTCGCTCCTCGACGAAAAGGACCCCGACCAGGCGGTCACCGGCAGCGTCGAGGATGCGCTCCGCCTCGGCTGCGCGGCGATCGGGTTCACGATTTATCCCGGCTCTGCGCACCGGTTTGAGATGTATGAAAGAATCCGCGCCATCTCGGAGGAGGCAAAGCGCAACGGCCTCGCCGTCGTCATCTGGTCCTATCCGCGCGGCTCGGGATTGAGCACTGCGGGCGAGACTGCCGTCGATGTATGTGGTTACGCCGCGCAGATCGCGGCCCAGCTTGGCGCACATATCATCAAGGTGAAACTCCCCACCGACCACATCGAACAGGATGCTGCGCGCAAGGTGTATGAGAAGGAGCACGTCCCGATCGCCACGCTCACCGAGCGCGTGCGGCACATTGTGCAATGCGCCTTCGATGGACGTCGCATCCTCATTTTCTCCGGTGGCGCGGCGGAACCGGACGACGTCCTGCTCGAGCACATCCACGCCATCCGCGATGGCGGCGGCTTCGGCTCGATCATCGGCCGCAACTCGTTCCAGCGCAAAAAACCCGAGGCGCTGGAATTGCTCGATAACGTCATCAAAATCTATCTCGGTAAATAAAACAACTTAGTTAAACAAAAGAATACACTCTCATGAAACGCAACGCATCCGCAGTCTGGCAGGGATCCCTCAAGGAGGGCAAAGGCACGATTACCACCCAAAGCGGCACTCTCAAGGAGACGCCGTACACATTCCGCTCCCGCTTCGGCGAGGACCCCGAGACCAATCCCGAGGAACTCATCGCCGCCGCGCATGCCGGTTGTTTTACCATGGCGCTCTCGCTCGCCCTCGGCGAGGCAGGGTTCACCGCGGACACGCTTTCCACCAAGGCCACGCTCTCGCTGGACCAGGTCGATGGCGGCTTCGCGATCACCACTGTACATCTCGACCTCGCCGGCAAAGTTCCGGGGATCGACCAGGCGAAATTCGAGGAGGTGGCAAACGGCGCAAAAGCCGGCTGTCCCGTCTCCAAGGTGCTGAATGCAAAGATCACGCTCACCGCGACACTCGAGCAATAATAGCGGCAATTTTCAACAAACCGAAAGATCCATAAAATATGCAACTTGGAATGATAGGACTGGGCAGGATGGGCGCAAACATGGTCACGCGGCTCACGCGTGGCGGGCATGAATGCGTGGTATATGATCGCAATGCCGACGCAGTCGCCGCGCTGGTGAAAGCAGGCGCGACCGGCGCGTCGTCGCTCGAGGATTTCGTCGCGAAACTGAAGCCGCCTCGCGCCGCGTGGCTCATGGTGCCGGCTGCAGTGGTGGATGGCACATTGCGCGATCTCTCTGCGCTGTTGGAGAAGAACGACATCGTCATCGACGGCGGCAATTCCTATTACGTGGACGACATCCGCCGCTCCAAGGAACTCGCTGAACGCGGCATCCGCTACCTCGATGTCGGCACCAGCGGCGGCGTATTCGGCCTGGATCGCGGTTACTGCCTCATGATCGGCGGCCCCGATGAAGCCGTGAAATACCTCGACTCCATTTTCAAGACGCTCGCGCCTGGAGTTGGCGACATCCCACGCACACCCGGACGTCCGGCATCGCAGGGCACCGCCGAGGAAGGCTACCTCCATTGCGGTCCGTCGGGTGCAGGTCACTTCGTGAAGATGGTACACAACGGCATCGAGTACGGAGTCATGGCCGCCTATGCGGAAGGGCTCAACGTCCTGCACCATGCAAACGTCGGCAAGAAAAGCGCCGACACCGACGCCGAGACCACGCCGCTGCGCGAGCCCGAGAATTACCAATACGATCTCAACCTGCCCGACATCACCGAAGTCTGGCGCCGCGGCAGCGTCGTCGCTTCATGGTTGCTCGACCTCACCGCCGCCTCGCTGATTGATGAGCCCGACTTAAAAAGCTTTTCGGGCCGTGTCTCCGATTCCGGCGAAGGCCGATGGACACTCGCTGCGGCAAATGACGAAGGCTGTCCGACCCCCGTCCTCAGCGCCGCGCTCTTCCAGCGTTTCTCGTCGCGCGGTGAAAACATGTTTGCCGACCGGTTGCTCTCCGCTATGCGCTTCCAATTCGGAGGGCACAAGGAAAAATTGAAGGTTTAAAAAAATCCGGAGCCCGAAGGTGATTAGTGGATATCCACTTTCATCTTCGGGTTCTTCACCTTTCTGAACAGGAACACGAGCGGCGTGCAGACCAGACACACGATTCCGAACAGCCGGAAATTGTGTACATACGTCAGCAGTGACGCCTGCTGTTGCAGGATTCCGTAGAGCACGCTCTGCGCTTCCGTGGCCGCTTTCACCGGATCGCCATGCGCCGTCAGCCCGGCCCGTATCACGGCAAGCTTGTGCTGGAACACCGGGTTGAACCGTGACAGATGCCCCACGATCGTCCCTTGCTCCACCTGCGATCCCCGCGCGATGAAGGTGGTGATCAACGCGATGCCTATACTGCCGCCGAGATTCCGCATCAGGTTGAAAATGCCCGTCGCATTTCCCATCTGCGCCTGCGCCAGCGTCCCCATGGTAGAGGTCGTGAGCGGCACGAAGATGAAGCTGATCGCGATGCCGTTGATGATGCTCGGCAGCACGATGCTCTGCATGCTGATCTGAAGACTGATGTTCCCCAGCCGGAATGACGAATACGCCAGCACCAGGAACCCCGTGGTGATCAGCAGCCGCGAGCTCACTTTCCCCACCAGCCGCCCCACGAGCAACGTCGTGATGAATGCCGCCACGCCGCGCGGGCTCAGCGCCAGCCCCGCATCCAGCGCCGGGTAGCCGAGCAATTCCTGCATGAACAGCGGCAGGATCGCCGTCGTTCCGTAGAGCAGCGCCCCGAGCAGTGTCATCAATCCCACGCCCACGGCGAAATTCCGGTTCTTCAAAATGCGCAGATCCACGATCGGATGCTCCACCGTCAGCTCCCATGTCACAAATCCCACGAGTGACACAAACGAAATCACGCCCAGCGACGCGATCAGGTGCGAGCTGAACCAGTCCAGCTCCTGCCCCTTGTCCAGGATGTATTGCGCCGTCGCCAGCCAGATCGCCAGCAGCCCGAAGCCGATGTAATCGATGTCCTTGAGCAGCACCTTCTTGAGATACGGCGGGTCCTCGATGAACGCCGTCGCCATCCACACCGCCATCGCGCCGATCGGGAGATTGATGTAAAAAATCCACCGCCACGAGTAGTTGTCCGTGATCCATCCCCCCAGCGTCGGCCCCGCGATCGGCGCCACCACCACCCCCATCGCAAAGAGCGCCATCGCCGCGCCCCGTTTCGCCGGCGGAAAACTCTCCAGCAGCACCGCCTGCGAGATCGGCTGCAACGCCCCGCCGCCCGCCCCCTGCAGCACGCGCGCGAGAATCAGGAACCCCAGGCTGTTAGCCATCCCGCACAACGCGGACGCCACCGTGAAAATAATGATGCACGTGACAAAGAACCGTTTCCGCCCGAACAAATTTCCCAGCCAGTTCGTCGCCGGCAGTATGATCGCATTCGCCACGAGGTAACTTGTGAGCACCCACGTCGCCTCCTCCGGCGTCGCGGAAAGATTGCCCGCGATATGCGGCAGCGACACATTCGCCACCGAGGTGTCGAGCACCTCCATGAAAGTCGCCAGCATCACCGACACCGCGATCAGCCACGGGTTATGGCTCGGATGCCACTGCACATCTTTCGAGGCAGGCGCGCTGGAAGTTGGGGAAGCCATGCGGGCAAAAATGGAAAACCGGCAGCTACGCCTTCGAGGTCTTCCTCAGCCAGAAGAGCGCAGCCACCACCACGGCCACGATCGCGATCGCCGCCAGCACCGTGATCACCAGCCCGGTCAACGCGCCCGATTTTATCTTCACATCCGGCACGGCGGACATCCCCGGCCCCAGCACCTGCTGCACGTCCATCCCCTCGTCGAATACGATCTTCACCGGCACACGCTGCACCACTTTCACGAAATTCCCCGTCGCATTCTCCGGCGGCAGCAGGCTGAACCGCGCCCCGCTCCCCGCCTGGATGCTATCGACATGCGCCTTCAGTTCCCGGTCGGGATACGCATCCACACTCACCGTCACCGCCTCGCCCGGCTGCATGTGCGTGATCTGCGTCTCCTTGAAATTTGCCGTCACCCACACCTCGGGAGTCACCAGCCCCATCAGGTTCTGCCCCACCTGCACATAGTCGCCCTGCTCCACCGCCTTCGTCGTCACACGCCCATCCTCGGGCGCGACAGCCTTCGTGTAGGAAAGTTGCAGCTCCGCCTGCGCCAGCGTCGCCTGCTCCTCGTTCACCTCAGCTGCCGCCGCGCCAGCCTGCGCCGCCGAGGAGACCGCCGCAGCCTTCGCCTCCTCCTGGAATGCCTTGGTTGCATCGACTTCCTTTATTTTCGATACCAGCGTCGCATCCGCCGTGTCCGATGCCGATTTCGTATGCTCGAAATCCTGCGCCGATACCACCCCTTTCTTGATCAGGGATTGGCCGCGCACCGCGTCGGAATGCGAGAGCTGCGTGGAAAGATTCGACGCGTCCGCGATCGCCTGCATCGCATCCACGCCCGCCGCCAGCGTCTGCAAATGGACCTGCGACTGCTTTACCGATGCCTCTGCGGCCTTCTGCTTTGCGATCGATACCTCCAGCGCCGCTTTTTTCTGCGCCACCACCGCGCCGTAATCCGTCGGATCGATCTCAAAAAGCACGTCCCCTTTTTTGACCTCCTCATTGTCCTTCGCATTCACCTTCAGGATTCTTCCCGCCACCCTCGGGGCCACGGAAATTACATGTCCGTCAATGAAAGCATCATCCGTGGTCTCATGCGTGAGCGCGTGAAACATCACCGTCGCCCCGAAAATGATTCCCCCGATCACCACCAGCAGCAGCGCAAACACCACTGCGGGCCGGTGGAAAAACGGCCTGCCTGCCGCGGGCGCGCTCTCCTTCGGTTCCGGCGCCGGGGGCGGAGGAATGATCACATCGGCCTTCGGGGCCGCGTCGCCGGCCTTGGATACAGCCGCTTTGGTTTCGTTGGGTTGGTCGGTGGTAATCATTTTAAAATGGATTGTGTGGATTTTCGAAAACGGACGGGCGTGCGCCGTGCGCGTATAGCGTTTGTTTTACCTGCGGCCTGGAATCCAGCCGCGCAAAAGGGAATGATACGGGCCAGCGTATCATCGACATCCGACAGACGGCATTTGCCGTGCGACGTCAGCTCCAGGATTTGCGAGCGCGCCACGGTGTGTACAAACGCCCCCGTTGCAAAATGAAATTTCCAGTAAATTTCCTGTTCGGACAGCCCCGGCAGCGCCCGGCCCAGCGCGGCGGTGAACCTGGCCATCTTCTCGGCAAATTGCTCCTTGATCAGCGGCACCAGGTAAATGCCCGGCTCAGCCAGCACCTGCCCGAGCAACCGCAAAAATGAACGCCCTCCTTCGCACGAGGAGCATGTCAGCAACTCCAGCACTGGCCGGAACATCGCCTCCAGGATCTGCTCCACGGGCGCCGGTTTGTTTCCCGCCGCCGTTTCAAACCCGCCCAGCAGCGCCAGCCGTTTCTCATTGATCGGCCCCATCCTCCGCATCAGCACCGCCACGATCAGGTCATCCTTCGTCGCGAAATGATAATTCACCGCCCCCAGGTTCACACCCGCCTCCCCCGTGATCACCCGCAGCGAAGTCGCCTCAAACCCATGCGTCGCAAACAGCCGCTCCGCGGCGTCCATGATCAGGTCCTTCGTTGAGTGTGATGGCTTTTCCTTCATATTTCGTCGGGCCACTATAATTCAAACGTTTGTATGAATCAAACGAAAGTTTGAAAACCCCCGGCGAAGCCGCACTTCAACTGTAGGGGAAGGTGCTACCTCACTGCCATTAAGTTAAGAAAAGTCAGCAGCTCCCTGGAGGGATACGCTTTGTCGTGTCCCCGTCAGCGATGCTTCTTAAAAAGCGAGCTCGAC
>JBAVPB010000188.1:0-8228 GCA_049692655.1 Chthoniobacteraceae bacterium
CGAAGCCAGTCGGTGCCTTAATCTGTGAAAATCTGTGGAATCTGTGGAAAAAAACGCCTTTTTAGACGCCCTCTAAGGCTCGAAATCCGGATCACTCGACGCCATCCGCTGGTCCCTATCCGCCTCTTCAACCCCCTCCTCGACGAGTTCTTCCGCGATACTCACCTCATCTTCCGGCAGCACCTTGTAGGCCTGCCCTCCGACCGCATCCGGCGGCTCGTCCCACTCCGTCAACGCCTCCATTTTTGGAGGAACTTCAGGCGCTGAGGGGTGCGCCGGTATCCGTTCTCCCGCCAGATCGATCTCCTCGGGATCAACATCCTCTTCCCTGTCCTCAGGATCTGGGGCGTTTGCATTCATATCCATACAATACCAATACGCAGCAGGGCCCGCGTCCGGTCTTGCTGGAATGCGGTCGGAGCATGACAGCGCTAAAGTCCAATAGGAGATCCCCCGGCTCTGCCGGGGAGACTCTCAAAGTTTGACTTTTACGGCAGTAACAAAAGCACAACGGATGAAAGACCAATGAAAACTGTAGCAGCGCCGCTGGAATTTCTTGCTATGGAGAGGGTATCGCTCTCTCTTCTTCCTTCGCTCTGCGAGAGTAGCATGGGTGATTTACGCGGACTTGTGGCACTGCGGAGGTGACAACGATGGGGTGTGGACTTGGATGTGGAAAGTGACGTGAAACCAAAGTTCAGCGTGGCTGCGGGCAGCCCCTTTGAGGGGCCTCTTTCAAGCCTCCGGCTTTGCCGGAGGTCTCTGACTTTATAAGCGCACTATCACATTTTCTTTCGTCCCGATGGGACTTGAGGGTTTTTGTGGATTTATACCCGCCAGTGAACTGGCGGGCTATTGTCAGATCTCCCCACTGGAGAACAGATGCGCTTCAAGTCCCATCGGGACGCCCGACAATAGGCAGGCGATTTATCGCCTGCTCCGATGCCCAAATCACAAGTCCCATAGGGACGAAAGAGCCCTGTGCTCCCACTTGCTGAACTACTCACCAGCGTGCTGAAAATAATGATCAGGCTCGCAATGAGATATTTCATTATTTGTCTGGAGGCATGAGGGATTGCCCTATTTTTCTGTTGTTCCTCACTTTTTCACCGCGACCGTTCATAAGGCCTTTTAACACCAGTCCGTCATCTTTGAGGACAAATCTCGTTATCACAAAATCTCCGTCGTCGTATGTGAGCAAGTGGAGTTCGGAGACCTCGCCGGCATGGGGGCCGTATTCGCTGTCTATAGTGGCACCGCCTAATGAATTCACCCCGATCTCCATCAAGCCTGCTCCCGCGAGAGTGCCATCTTCCTTGAACCAATAGTAACTCGCACTCCCGGACCCCGGAATCATTACACAGGGATGACATATAAGGACGAAAATATACTTTGTCTTGGAAACGCTGAAGATAGATTGCCGCACCATTGGTTCACACAAACCCGAACCAAACCCGTAATCAACCCGCTGCCGCACCTTCCAGGCTTTTTTAAAATTTGCAGGCTTGCTCAAAAGCGCATCAAACGCGTTTTCCCAATCATTTGCCTCATTGCGGTTATTCTTTAGATCTGAAGGTTTGCAGACGAAATGCAGCAGGTCAGCCGCGGACCGGGACTCGTGCCTTATCCATGGTATGCTTAGCACAATCGTTCCTGCCTGCTGATTGAACTTCCATGTCAACCTCAGGCTATTGCAAATGTGATCAAGAAAGTCCTTGGTCGTAACACTTTTGGAATCTGATTTTGCTGGTTTCTCGATATCTACACCACGGGAACTTCCCTGAATCAGGACCGTTGTTGTTAATTGGCTTTCATAAGGGAGGGACACATTGTCCGCGGTTTGCTTCTCCATTTGATGCATGAAACCCGCAATGTCCTTTGGGCACGAGACCTTGAACCCCGTCTTTTTTTCGATCAGGTGAACAGCTTCATCAAAGGATTTATACGACCACGAATCCGGTATTTCCCGCTTCAAGGGGTCCGTGGGTTCATTTTCTCCGATCGCAAACGCAATGGTCCAGAGAAGCAAGATAAACGGCAAAAATGATTTCATAGGGGGGAATCGACAAGCCTGGGAGGATCATGAGCCAACGCCGCCCACGAACAAGCCAAAGCGCACAAAGCGTTGCTGGAAAGTGGTTATCCGTGAATAAACGCAAATCTGCCCAAGGGGTTGCTTTTCTTAATCTGTGAAAATCTGTGTAATCTGTGGACAAAATGCCTTTTCAGACGGCCTCCAAAAATTACTCTTCAGCAAACCCACTGCGGATGTATTGAAAGTAAAGCGCCTTGTACACCCCATCCTTCTCCAGCAACTCATCATGCGTCCCGCGCTCCACAATCTCCCCCTGGTTCATGACCAGGATCAAATCCGCCTGCCGGATCGTGCTGAGACGATGTGCCACCACAAAACTGGTGCGCCCTCTTAACAACGTCGTGAGCGAATTCTGAATGCGCAGCTCCGTGATTGCATCGATGGAACTGGTCGCCTCATCGAGAATCAAAATGCGCGGATCGGCAAGCAGCGCGCGCGTGAAACAAACCAACTGCCTCTGCCCAAGCGACAATCCAGTGCCACCTTCCCCCACCGGCGTTTGGAAACCATTCGGCATCGCCTCGATCAAATCGAGATAATCCAGCTTCGCCGCCGCAGCCATTACATCCGCATCGCTCGCCCCGGGACGTGAGAACCGGATGTTATCCAGCACCGTTCCCTCGAACAAAAAATTCTGCTGCTGCACCATGCCGAGATGCCGGTGCAGGGAATCGGAATCGATGCTGAGAATATCCCGTCCATCGATCAAAAGCTTCCCGCTCACCGGCAGGTAAAACTTCGAGATCAAATTGATGATGGAACTCTTGCCGCTGCCGGTATGCCCCACCAGCGCGACAGTCTGGCCGGCCTTCGCGGTGAAATTGATATTGCGCAGGATGATACGCCCCGGGTCATAACCGAACGACAGGTCGCGGAACTCGACATCCCCGTTCACGGTTTCCAACACCACGGCATCCGGCGCGTCCTTCCATTCCGGCTTCGTGTCGAGCAGCCGGAAGACACGCTCCGCGCCGACCATGGCGGTGAGCGCCTGCGTGTATTGGTTGCCGATTGCCTTGATCGGATCAAAGAAAAGATTCGCGAGAAAAATGAACTGGATGATGCTGGCGACCGGCGTCGCAATCGCGGGATTGAGCGCGCGGTAACCGCCGATCAGGATAAGCAGCGCGATAAAAAACTGGCTGTTGAACTCGAGCAGCGGCAGGAACGCTGCGCTGGTCCTGGCGAGGTTCATATTGTACCGCGAATGGTCATGGAGCAGGTCGCGGAAGAGCCCCACATTCACCTCCTCGCGCACAAACCCCTGCGTGACCCGGATGCCGCCCACCGATTCCGCAAGCGTGGAGGTGATGCGGCTGAAACTCTCCTGCGCTTCGCGCTGCGCCATGCTGAGTTTGTTGCGAAATGCCCGGTTCAACACCCAGATGATCGGTGCCATGGCCATCATGATGAAAAAGAGCACACGGTCTGCAAGCAGCATGAAAATGGCGCTCACCACCATCTGGCCGAGTTGCACGATGGAGACAAAAACGACATCCTGTACGCCGACGCGGATCGCCTCGAGGTCGGAATTCATGCGGCTGATGATCCGCCCGACTTTCATCTTGTTGAAAAATCCGAACGTCATCCGCTGGAGGTGGATAAACATTGCGTTCCTCAGGTCCCGGATCACCGCCTCGCTCATTTCCAGCGCGAATTTGACGCGGAAATAAAAAGTGAACTGCGTAAAGATGATGAGCGCCGCAAAAATGAAGACGTCCCGTGCGAGGCCGCCCATGTTGTGGTGGGAGATCGCACCGTTGATCACCCACGCGATCGCCTTGCCGATGAGCGGCAATTGGATTGAGCGGATGAACACCATCGCAAAAAGCGCGTTCCGCATCGGTGCGTAGGGTTTCGTATAGGTAAATAGGCGACCAAGGAGCTTGAAGAATTGCAGCGGCTTCAACTCGACGTCATTCTCCTCCTCTTTCTCGCGGTGTACGAGCATGCCGATCTGCGGGCGCTTATTCATGGGCCTCCTGCGCGTGCTGCGCTTTTTCGCGGTCGAGCTGCATGGCCGCCACCTGGGCATAGTAACCGCCGCGCTTGAGCAGTTCCTCGTGCGTGCCTGCCTGCGCGATGCGGCCCTCTTCCAGTACCAGGATGAAATCGGCCCGCTGCAACATGCTGAGGCGGTGCGTGACGAGGAAGGTGGTGCGCGATGCCATGGCGGAATTCATCGCCTCGATGATTTCGTGCTCCGTCCCCTGGTCGATGGCTGCGGTCGGGTCGTCTAGCACAAGCACGGCCGGCTCCAGGAGCACGGCGCGTGCGATCGCGAGCCGCTGGCGCTGTCCGCCGGAGAGGCCGAGGCCGCTTTCCCCCAGCACGGTGTCGTAGCCCTTGGGCATGGCGGATACGAAGTCGTGCGCCGCCGCGATGCGCGCCGCTTTTTCCACCTGCGCGCGCGTTGCCTTGGGGTGGCCGAAGGCGATGTTCGCGGCCACCGTGGTGCTGAACAAAAAGCTCTCCTGGAACACGAGCCCCACATTCCGCCGCAGTTCGTCGAGGTCGATCTCCCGGAGATCGATGCCATCCAGCGTGATGCGCCCTTCCGTGGGATCGTAAAAACGGGGAATCAAACTCAGCAGGGCGCTTTTGCCCGAGCCGGTGGGGCCGAAGACTGCGACGCACTGGCCCGGCTTGACCTCGAAATTGATGTTCTCCAGCACCGGGTCCTGGCCGTGGTCGAACCCCACGTTTTCAAATTTCATGTGCCCGCGCGATTCCCCGAGCGGCTTGGGAGCCACCGGATCGTGGATTTCCAGCGGGGCATCGAGCACTTCAAACACGCGCCGGGCCCCGGTGAGGCTTTCTTGCATGCTGTTTGCGATCACGGAGATGCTCGAGATCTGGTTCGCAAACTGTTGCAGGATGCCGGCAAACACGACGAGGCCCGCGCCGATGGGCACCTTTCCGTGGATTGCGAGATACCCGCCATAGCCCAGCAGCACGATGAGGTTTGCCTGGCTGAAAAACCCGATGATCGAGTTGAACATGGCGACCTGCTTGAAGATCCATTGTTTCTGCTCGCGCACGGTTTCATTCGCCACCCGGAATTTTTCGATTTCGTCGTCCTCGCGGGCAAACGCCTTCACGACCGCGATGCCGCGAATGTTCTCGGCGAGGCGCTGGATCATTTCATCCACCAGGTCGCGGTTCTTCCGGAAAGCCGGCTGCACGGCCTGCGAAAATCTCGCGGCAAGGACGCCCAGCAGCGGCGTGGTTGCGAGGCAGACAATCGTGAGCCCGACGTG
The DNA here is from genome assembly GCA_049692655.1 of Chthoniobacteraceae bacterium. Taxonomy (GTDB): domain Bacteria; phylum Verrucomicrobiota; class Verrucomicrobiia; order Chthoniobacterales; family Chthoniobacteraceae; genus DASZPK01. The sequence goes on from JBAVPB010000188.1 coordinate 5,356, forward strand.
GATGTTCAGCATGTACACGAGGTAAGCTGCGAGCGAAACGAGCACGATGACGCTCTGGATGAGCACCTGATCGACGAACATGCGCACCGATTGCACGTCGCCCGTGACCCGGTTGATGAGCGTGCTGCTGGCGTTGGCGTCGAAAAACCGGAAGCTCATCCGCTGCATCTTGTCGTACACCTGCGCGCGCAACTGCACGACGATTTCCACCTGCACGAGATGGTTCTGGGCGACCCGGAACCAGCTGTCCAGCAGCCCGCGCAACGCCGCAACCGCCAGGATGATGCCGGCGATGATTTCCATGGTGCGCATCGGCGTCCACTGCGGAGGCGGCGCATAATGGAGCGGCCATTTCGGGACAGGCGCGGTCGGATCAACGGCATGGCGCATTACATCGATGGCGATGCCCGCAAAGCCCAGCCCCAGCAGCCCGAGCGCAAGCATTGCCGTCTGCAATAGCAGGATCAGCAGGCACTTGCCGCGGTAATGCCAGCTCAGCGCAAATAAACGGCGGATGAGCGTCCCGTTGGACGCCTCCTCGCCAGACGAAAATGGCGGGGTCATCTTTGATTCCAACGCCCGGGGCACGACGCGCCTGGACGAACGGTATTTATACCTTTGGAAAATTGGAAAACGCTCTGCTCACGGGAACGAATAAGGGCCGGCTTCATACGATGAGCCAGCACAATCGGGCAAATCGGGCATGGAGAAAAGCATTTTTCGATTCCCAGGAAAAATGCGGGGTCCGGTTCACTTTATCTTGACGGGGATTTAGGAATGGGTGAACAGTGGGTTATCCCGCTATCTGGCGGAATTTAACCCCTGTAAATCTCATTATGAAAAAATCCCTCTTTTCCCTCGTAACACTGGCTGCTTTGTTCGCCTTTCTCTTCACCACGGCTCTTCACGCCGCCGATCCCAAGGCGAAACCGACGCCATTCGTACCCCACCACACCGTGATCGGCAGCATCAGCGCGGATTCCATCACCATCAATACATTTACGGGTTCCAAGACCTACAAAATCGACAAATTCACAACAATCACGCTCCTTGGCAACGATGCCAAGACCAGCGACTTAAAGCCGGGAATGAAGGTCAGCGTGACGGTCGGCTCGGATCCCGCCATTGCGGCAAGCATCAGCGCTTCCAACCCCCCGAAAGACCCCCCGGCAGCCGCCGCCGCTACCAAGAAATAATAACGGGCAGTTATTTGCCAGGGCTAATCAACCCTTGCCAACCCTTACCAACCGTCCGGTATTCCTACTTGGAGCCGAGGGCATCCAGCGCCAGGTTCAGCTTGAGGACATTCACTCCGGGATCGCCCAGGATGCCAAGCGATGGTCTGTCGGTGTTTTGCTCCACCAGTTCCTGCACCTTCGCCGGGTCAAGATTCCTGGCCTTGGCCACCCTCGGCAGTTGTATCAAGGCATTGGCCGGGCTGATGTGAGGGTCCAACCCGCTCGCGCTGGAAGTCACCGCATCCGCAGGCACCGGAGCATCTGCCGCCAGGTTGTTTTGCTTCCGGTAAGCATCGACGGCTGCCTTGATGCTATCGTTCAACTTCTGTGAAGTCGGTCCCAGGTTCGTGCCGCCCGAGCTTGAGGCATCATAGCCGGTGCCTGCTGCCGAGGGGCGCGAGTTGAAGTATTTGTCGCTGGTGAATTGCTGTCCCAGCCACTCCGAGCCGAGCACTTTTCCATCCTTTGACAGGATGAGGCTGCCATTGGCCTGATGCCGGAAGAATGCCTGTCCCACCCCGTAAACTACGAGCGGATAAAGCCCGCACAGGACGATGGCAAACACGATGGTGGCAACGACGGATCTAAGGATTTCCGAGAGTATGGTTTTCATTTTGGTTCAGTTCTTTCAGTGATGGTTAAGCGAGGTGCATTGCAGCGATGACGATATCGATGGCCTTGATGCCGATGAACGGAATGATCACGCCGCCGACGCCGTAGATGAGCACATTGCGCTCAAGGATCTTCGCCGCTCCGAGCGGACGGAACTTGACGCCTTTCAGCGCCAGCGGGATCAGCAGGATGATGATGATCGCGTTGAATATCACCGCACTCAGGATCGCGCTGTGTGGCGATTGCAAGTGCATGACGTTCAACGGAGCGATCGCCGGGAATGTTCCGAGCAGCATCGCCGGGATGATCGCGAAATACTTCGCCACATCGTTTGCCACGCTGAATGTAGTCAGCGCGCCGCGTGTGATCAGGAGCTGTTTCCCGATCTCCACGATCTCCAGCAGCTTGGTCGGGTTCGAGTCGAGATCGACCATGTTGCCCGCTTCCTTGGCAGCCTGGGTGCCGGTGTTCATCGCCACACCTACGTCTGCCTGGGCAAGCGCGGGAGCGTCGTTGGTGCCGTCACCGGTCATTGCCACCATGCGGCCCGCAGCCTGTTCATTCCGGAGATAAGCGAGCTTGTCCTCGGGTTTAGCCTCGGCGAGGAAATCATCCACGCCTGCCTCCTTCGCGATGGCGGCGGCGGTGAGTTTGTTGTCACCGGTGATCATCACCGTGCGGATGCCGATTGCGCGAAAACGTTCGAAACGCTCGGCCAGGCCACCCTTGACGATGTCCTTGAGATAGATGACACCCAGCGCCTTGGTCTTGATCGCCACAACGAGCGGCGTACCGCCCTGGCCGGAAATGGCATCTACCTGCGTTTCCACATCCTTTGGCAGACCTCCGGTGACCCAATCACGCACGGAGCCGGCTGCACCCTTGCGGTAACTGACACCATCAGTATCCACGCCGCTCATGCGGGTCTGTGCGGTGAATGCGACAAACTCCGCGTGCGGCATTTCATGCAACTCCACGCCACGCAGACCGTATTTCTCCTTGGCTAGCACCACGATGCTGCGG
>JBAVPB010000189.1:0-4807 GCA_049692655.1 Chthoniobacteraceae bacterium
CGATATTGCTTATTTTACCCCGCCTCCACTGCCGGATGATCAGAACTTTCTGATGACACCGTTGCTCAGGCCACTGTTCGATTACAAATACGATCCGAGAATTGGCGAATTAGTTTACCGGGACAGAAATCCGGCAGTGAAAAAGATTTCTGTCTATGTCGAGGAACCTCAAAGCGAGGACGAAAATGCAAAAAGGCGCAATCAAGGGTTTGCAAATTACGTTTATGAATCCTCGAAAAAAAAACCAACTTCCATCGAGGCAGCCATGCCGTTTGACAAAGGAGGTTGGCAGACAGGAGTTTTTCGCGACCTGAAAAAATGGCAGACATATTATCGCATCGCGCTTCCCAGTATCACTCACCCCCAGGATCCTGCAGAGGATGTGCTCGCATCACTTGGAAGATTTGATGACACATACTTGAAACTGCGTGAGGATGCAAAAACACATCCCCTGTCGAGGTTTCCACGGCCATATACGCTGAAACTGGAGGAAGCAGTAGGTGATATCGCCTACGAAAGCAGAATGCAGGAGATTGTCAGGGTGGTTGCTCTTCGCGCCGTTGCCGAACTGCGTTTAAATCACCCGGATGAAGCGCTTGCAGATTTGCAATTTGGGTTTCGCTTGGTTGAGGCCATCAAGAGTGAGACGCTTCTTATGCCCAATTTGATTGCCGGTAGCCTCGTTGCGGTTCTGACTCAGCCTGTGTGGGAAGGCATCGCAGCACATCGTTGGAATGACGCTCAACTGGATACCATTCAGGCCATGTTCCAAAAACTTGATCGGTTGTCGGATTGGAACCATTGCCTGCATTCTGAATTGGCATGGACCGCTGTAAAGAATGATAACATTGCTGCCTATCCGGGGTATCTTGCGTATCCACACGTTTATTCAAGATTGGCGGACGAGGCTGCACTATGCCTTCTCGTGCTCGTCAAATTTACTCCGGGCCTTGTCTGCCAGAATCAGATTGCGGTCTGCCGCACCATTTACGACAAAATTCTTCCCTTGGTGGATGCAAAATCCCAGCGCATCGACATGGCCCGGCTCGCAACGGAGCAGGAGGCAGCAAACACAGGTAATCGTTTCCGACCTTACATCATTCTCTCCAAAATGGCTGTGCCCGTTTACTTAACCGTGCTCAAAAAAGATGCCCAATCGCAGACATATATCAATCAGATAGTCATTGCCTGCGCCATCGAGCGGTATTACTTGGTGCATTACGCCTTGCCCGCAACACTCGACGACCTGCACATGGCCAATCTACCGCACGACATCATCAACGGCCAGCCGCTCCATTATCGCGCCACAGGCACGGACAATTACATTCTCTATTCCGTAGGCTGGAATGGAACCGACGAAGGCGGAAAAATCGGCAAAACCGAATCCGGCAGCCTTGACCTGTAAAGGGCGGTTGAAAAGTGCGGCGGGTGGCGCTGAGTAGCGCGGCGGTCGAAAAGTGCGGCACCTCCAATTTAACATGGAGGATGTTCACTGATATGGAGCAATGGGCCGATATACGCCGACGAGTATTGATTGAGGGAACCAGCAGGAGGCAGATCCTGAGGGAGACAGGGCTGCACTGGAAGACGCTGAAGTCAGGGAGAGAATAGAAGGCGTTTTAACGATCTTGAAACTTGCCACCAACAAGCGCAAATTCGACAGCATGTATGCGCGTGTGTTCCCTTCCCCTAGTGGATGGCAGCCCGGCCTTGGACTTTTTGGGGACGACGACGATTAATCGTTCGTGATCTCGGGATTTGGTAGTGTCTCAGTTTGAAATTGAATGGGGCGCCTTTTACCATCCTTCTAGAAACTTGGGTTTCGCATCTACATAATGGAAGTTTGCCTTTTCAAATGTGAGGCGCGGGACACCCGGTTTGGACCGAACGAGCCAAGAAATTTCTAGCTCGAAGCTTTCTATCCTATATCCGAGACAATGTTCGGTTGTATCCTCAAAAAAATAGGATGGATCGCCGAGCAATGACCGCACCTCATCCGGTGTTGTTTTCTCGGTTAATTCAAGGCTGCGGCCTTTGATTCCTAAAAAGATGGATGGCATCCTTCATTTATCTAACAACACTGTGACTTCCTTCCAAGCTCCAAACGTGATCCGCAATACCGACCTCCATCGCAGGAGTAACGTGCAAGGTTTTGTGAATCCGCAAAAGAAACGGATACTACTACCTGTAGCTAGGACATTCCGTTATAAAATATTGGCGTGCCGGGCACAGAAAGAAAGCCAAACGCGCCTAGATATCCGCATAGTTGACTATAAGAAGGTGGCTCACCTTCAATAAATCTTTGTGAAATAACGAACGAGGGGAAGCCGTCATGTTTCATTGTTGCTCCCAGAATTTCTACTTCATCTCCGAACCATCCTCCATGCAACCGCCAGCGGTCCAAATATTCGAGAGGTGTTGCTTCGCGGATTTGTACCGTGTTGGACGAAGTGACTATTGGCGTCCGACCAAAAGCAGGTGGAATGGTAATCTTAAGAATACGCCCTTCTTCGGGCAATGCCTTAACGAAGTGCTCTACGCCGCCCGTTTCCGTGCCGTCGCTGATGGCCGGCCACTCGAACCAACGCCCGCTTTCTCTTGCCCACCGCTCGATTGCGATTTGCTGAGCGCTAAATCCGAAAGGCGACCTTGCTCCACCTGTTTCCAGAAACCTTCGGAGGTTAGCGGCGGTTGATTCCGGCGAATCTCCCGCATTTCTTCTGCCATCTTCTTCATGCTTTGAAACTATGTCATCACCTTCCATATTACGCAAGGACTTTGGGGCAAGCCTCAGCAAATCCTTGCCTAACCGAAAATCGTGTAATGATCATCCCAAAACTGATTACTACTTCCTAAATCCTAAATGATAAATCCTAAATTTTTCCACCTATTGCTCCATCGCGCCCTTCTCATCCACCACCGTCCATTTATCATCCGGATTATATTCCTTGATTGCTGGCGCGAGCGTCCCAGTCTTCGGTCCGAGATTGCACTGATAAACCTTCCCCTGCTGGTTCACGATGAATGTCATGATGCCCGACTCACCCCACTTGTAAGGCGACGCCACCATGGCGAACCCGCCGACCATGTTGCCGTTGATGATGTAGTTATATTTTCCACCCGGCGCCTTGGCCCCCTGGCTCGTGAGAATCCTGAAAATGTAACCATGAAACGGATGCGGTCCCTCTCCGCTCTTCTTGGGGCCGTAACCCTCCGCCCTTGCCTCCGCAACCAGCGGGCCAAACGGGCTCGTCTCATCATTCGCCGTTGATTCCCAGAAAAGGCCGTCCTTCTTCCCCTCGGTGCTCTTGAATTTCTGGGCATACTTCAGCACGCCGCTCCCGTCGCGGTCCTTGCCCGCATATTGCCGCTGCGCGCTCACGAAAGTCCGGCACACGCCGATTGCGTTGATCTCATCTTCGCCGATATGGCGGTCGATGATCTCTTCCTTCCCCGCAGCCGTGTCAAAAAACCATTTGCCATCCTTTTTCACGAGCGGAATCGGGAAAGGCCAGTTCTCCGCGCCGATATTGAGGGTGATCTTGTCGTCCCCCTCCTGCTTCTGGTTGCACATCTGCGTGAGCGACTTGGTAAATTGCGCAAACGAAGCCGCATCCGCCACCTTGTCGCCCGTGACCAGCGTCTTCCCCTCCGGCCCGAAGATTTTGTGCAGCGTGTCGTGATCTCCGGCTTTCGCCGCATTCACCAGGGCTTTCACCGCATCGTCAGGTGACGCAAAAGTAAGCTGTTTGTCATCCGCCTTTTCATCTGCTGCGCGCATCTGCATGGGCGCAACGAAACAGGCAACCACGGAAAGCAGCACGATCAACCGCCGGAGAGGAGATTGGGAGGGATTGTGAATTTTCATAGGCGGTTTCTGTCTGATTTTTTTAAATAAAAGTGTGTAGGGTTGTAAAAATTCATCTGCCGCGGCTTTGCGCGCCGCGTGCGCCAAATCCACCCGCCGCAGCGCCGGAGCTCATGCCCTGGAATGCAGGCGGAGCCGCGCGCTGAGGTTCAGGCGCACGCACCGGCGCAGGCTGGAACGACCGGGCAGGGGGCTCTGGTGGCCGTGCAGGCGCCACTGGTCTGAATTGTTGCACAGGAGGCCGCACGACTTGCGGAGCATTGACGGCTTGCCGGCTTGCCTGCCCGCGGAGACTCTCATCCCGGACCACGCTGCCACGTCCATATTGGCCATAGACAACGCCGCTCGGCTGCACCTGCGGAGCTGGCCGGGCAGGGGTCACGACCGTGCTCTGAGGCTGTGCTCCAGGCCGGTTCCCGCTCCAGCCCGTGTAATCACGCTGGAGGCTGCCCGTATGCAAGCCGGATGTCTTGAGATGCCCTGTCTGTAATCCTGCGCTATTCCCATGCGGAATATTGGCGCCCGGCATCGGCTTCGGCCGGACGATCGTGGCATTGGCCACACTAACAGGCCTCGTCCGCCTGCTCTCGTAAACGCGATTCGGGGGACTCCACGCCCGCGCATTTTCCGGCACCCAATTCCGATGCCCGCGGTGATTCCAGTAGCCCGGGTAAATGCCACGCCGCCGCCAGTCGAAGCCATAATTCAGCCACGGCCCCACCCCATAAGCCGGCCCGAAGGCAATTAGCGGATAGCCGTAGTCGGAATACGGCGAGTCATACACCAGGTCCGGATCGTATTGCGGCACATAGATCGAATTCGGATCGGCAGGGTCGATAGTGATATCCCCATCATCCACGCCCACCTCCTGCTGCGGGGTATTCACGAGATTCCCCTCCGCCTTCGCCTTCGCGCGCAACTGCTGGATGGAATCCATCA
>JBAVPB010000190.1:0-2736 GCA_049692655.1 Chthoniobacteraceae bacterium
AATTTTCAAGCCGCGTTGGGCCTTGCCGAGAATGTCTTGGTACGAGTCTTCGAGTGGGATCATAGGAATGGGGAAAAATTCGCAGGTGGGACAAAACGCTAATTTACCCGCCCGCCGTTGGCAAAGAATTTCTCACACCCCTTCAAATGATTTGGAACTTCCCGCCGCAGCGCGTAGTATGAACACTAGACACGAAATCCAAGCGCAGCATTCCAACGCTTTTAACGATCTAACCATTTTAACCATTTAACTTTTTTTCACCATGGACGAAACCGAATACAACGCCGCCGATTACACACAAACCCCCGCCGCCTGCTGCGAAAACCTGAAAGACTACGTGCGGGAGAATCCCACGCGCGTAATCCTCGCCGGCGTCGGCCTCGGCCTTCTGCTCGCTGTAGCCCTCCGCCCTCGCAAACCTGCCACGAAAGCACAGCGCGCCCTGCAAATCCTGGAAGACATCCAGGACCACCTCAAGGAAATCGCCCAGCCCGCCTACCGCAGCGCCGTCTCAGCAGCCGACCGTGGTGCCGCCGCCGTCCGCGAAGGAGTCGGGCACCTCGACGACCTCGACCTCCCCTCCACCGTCTGCAGCCTCAAGCGCAGGCTCCTGGACCTTTTCCGCTAGGTCAGGATCGCTCGTTCAGAAAGCAATCGTTGCAGCCACTGCTCCGGTGTAGCGTGCGCTGTCCTCAGCGCATGGCGTTGGCTGTGGCTGCACGCAAATCCTTACCGGTACAGCATTTCAGCCGCTTTCACTTCACCAGACATCACTGCGAATTGGCCTGATTTTCCATTCGGGTCAAGTTTGGAGTACCGGATAGAAATCCGATGCTCTCTAAATTTGCGTAATAATACCTCAGAAGACCATTCATCTATATTGGAAAAAGGTTGTTACGCGCGGCGTAGTCGCGAAGGCGATCGCGGAGTTTGTCAGGATCAGACCAGAGTTCCTTGCTAATACGTCCCATTTCAATATCCCAGCCAGGGCGAGGTGCATTCTCGTCCTCGGGGTACCGTGGAAGTGCTTCAAGGCGCGCTCTTCTGTCAGTGGGTGGCTCGGAATCCGAAAAGAGCACCTTTTTTGCAAGCGAAAACAGCGCCAGCGACTTCGTCGCGCCTAGTTCACGCAGACCCAATATCACGGTCGGATAAAGGTCTCCTGAGCTATTGGAGAAAAACTGACCGACACCGCCGTTATAGACTTCCCCATCAAAGACGGTGACCGCAAAATAAATGCGTTCCGATTCCGTGAGACCGGAAACCCCCTCTTTTGTTTCATAAACACGACGCACAAGGTCTTTAAAATAGTCGCGTGACGCATTGGGTTTCCGCTGTTCTTCGCGAAACACCTTCGACTGTTCGATATTCTTGCGAATTCCTTGTTTACACGCCATGCAAACACCACCTGTAGCCTGCGCAGTCGCAGGAAGGATCAGAGATCCGCAAGTTGTGCATGGGATTTTCACGTTTGCGCCATCAACCTAACAGTGTGAATATTTCATTCAATTCCAATGTGTCGCCGGTCGCATCGACCTTTCGATGCTCGGATGAGTATACAAACACCTTTTTTCCTCGTTACCAGGCTCCAGCCCCGTAACGCAATTGTCTTCGAGGCTCCAGCCTCGCCGGCGTTCAATGCACCCTACGCCTTCGCCTCGGCGATAGCGTTACCAGCCCCCGCCCAAACCCCCAGCGTAACCACCACCTCCAGCCCATGCGGCTGCCGGTTCTGCGCCTTCAGCGACCCCCTGCACGATTCCACGCAGCTCTTCACGATCGTAAGCCCCAGCCCCGTCCCGCCAGTCTCCCGCGTGCGCGAAGTATCCACCCGGTGGAACGCATCAAAAATCTTCGGCAACTCCTCCTCCGGCACGCCCGGCCCGGAGTCAGCCACGGAAATTGTCGCTGTCTTCCCGTCGCTCGCCGCACTCACCGTGATCGGCCCTCCTGCGCCATACCGGATCGCATTCCGCAGCAGATTTCCCATCGCCCGGGCCAATAGCTCCGGATCCGCCAGCACATCGATATCCCCCGGCGTCTCGATGCGGATTTCGTGATTATCCGCCGCCTCCCGCCGAGCCGCTTCTTCCACCGTCTCCTTCACATTCACGCGTTGCAGATTCACCGTGGGCGCCGCCAGCGAAGCCTTCGAGAAAACCAGCAGCTCATTCACCAGCGTCGCGATCTGCTCCGCCTTTTCGCCCGCTGATTTCACATAAGTCATCTGGTTTTCACCCGCCCGTTGCTCGATGATCCCCAGCGCCATCTGCAACCGCGCCAGCGGCGAGCAGAGCTCATGCGCCACGTCGCCCAGGAACCGCTTCTGCCCCTTCACCAGCCCGTCGAGCCTTCCCGCCATCTGGTTGATCGCCTCCGCCAGCGCGCCCAGCTCGTCCCGCCTGCGCGAAGCCACCCGCACATCGAACCTCCCCTCCGCGATCTGCCGCGTCGCATCCGTGATGCTTCGGATCGAGCGCGTGATCCCCCTTAGCAGCGGAAACCAGAGCAGCACGGAAAAAGCCACTGCCGCCAGCCCCAGCCGCAGCCACGGCGTCATATCGACAATCAGCCCCCCCATCGTGAGCGAACTGTCATCAGCCACCAGCACTCCCCTCATCGGCCCGCCTGTCTGCGGATTATCCAGCCGCATCGTCACCAGCAGCCAGTAATGAGTAGGGTTGGTCGTCCGCACCAGGTCCCTCAACCCCCGCAGCGGCTTCGGCTTCTGCGGCG
>JBAVPB010000191.1:0-22492 GCA_049692655.1 Chthoniobacteraceae bacterium
TCCATACCATGTCGAGCGGCTCGGGCGGTTAAATCCAAATCCTTCATGAATACAAACCAAGTCATCGATTCAAAACAGAAACCCTCCCTCTCTGGAGTCATAAGAAGATCGGGGTTTTGCATCACGCTCATTGTGGGTTCTTTGATCAATGCCTTCGTGATGATCTTTATTGCGCCGAAGTTCGGAGATATTTTTCACGACATGCTGGGAGGCAAACCGTTGCCGCCGGTCACTTCGTTCATTTTGGAATACCACATGGTGCTCGCCGCCCTCAGCATGGCACTGCCCGTCATTGGCGTGATGTTCTGCTTGTTTGCTTCGTCAACGCGCGCATTCGTCACGCTCTGCGTGCTCACATTAGTGACTTTTGTCCAGATCGCAGTAACGGTCTTTGCCCTGTTTATGCCGTTGATCGGCACTGTACAGACGCTCGGGAACAGTTAAGGCGGCTAAAAGCCCCGCCTCCCGTCGCCAACAAACCCTAATGCCCGCTGCGCGAATTCCGGCTCGCCTCAAACAGAAACCACGTCCGGCGCTCCGTTTCATCGATCCATACCTCGATCAGGCTCGCCGTGGCGATGTCGCGATGCTCGTCACACACGTCATGCGCCTCACGCAGGCGTGCTGCCATCGCTTTGTTGTCGTCGCGCAATTCCGCGAGCATATCCAGCGGCTCCACATAGTCGGCGTCGTTGTCGAGGACGTGCTGTCTGCGCGAGATATCCCCGATCGAGCGGAGCGTCATCCCGCCCACCTTGCGGATGCGTTCGGCGATGGGGTCCGTCATGGCAAAAAGCTGGTCCCCGTGTTCGTCCAGCATCAGGTGGTAATCACGGAAATGCGGGCCGCTCATGTGCCAGTGGAAATTTTTCGTCTTCAGGTAGAGGGCAAATACATCCGCCAGGATCGGGTTCATCACCCCGCTGATGTCCTTGGTGGCTTTCGCGGAAAGATCCGTCGGCGTGACCAGCGGCGCTTCCAGTTTCTTCGTGAGCTTGGCTTTGTCCGAATTTTTCATAAGGGAATCTCCAGGTTTTTGCGTTTACTTTTTTTAACACTTTTTTCCACGCGGCACAAACGGATTAAATAAATGCGCTAACCCATCCCGGAGGACGATCCCTTGCTGGGATCGTTATTCTCCTTTTCCGGCTCCGGCACAAATTGCGATGCCCGCTGTTTGGCTTCCTCCTTTTGCGCAGGTGTCATTTTTGGATCAAGGGCCTTCATGTTGATTTCCGCGTTTCTTTTCGCGGACGGTTCCTTGTCCTGCCCGGTGGCGAGGATGTACCATTTCCACGCCTCGACGAAATCCTGTTTTACAACTTCTCCCGTGTCGTAGGCATACCCGAGCGCATTTTCTCCACTGGGGGATCCCTGCATGGCTGCGAAACGAAACCAGCGGACCGCTTCCGCGGGATCGGCAGGCAGGCCCCCCCTGCCGTGACTGCAGCAAAGGCCGTATGTGAACTGCGCCTTTGCATTTCCCTGGTCTGCCGCTTTACGCAGCCATTTCACGCTCTCGACGGCGTCCTGCTTTGTTCCGAGACCGGCCAGGAGGCATTTTCCCAGTTGATACTCCGCCGGCACGTTACCCTGCTCAGCCGCCTTGCGCACCCATTCGCATCCGGCGACCTCATCCTTGGCAACCCCGTCCCCTCCCAGATAGGCGGCTCCCGCCCACAATTGCGCGTGGCTGTTTCCCTGCCGGGCGGCTTTTTCGTACCATAGGTATGCAAGTTCGTGATCCAGCGGCACATTGACGCCTTTCGAATAGAATCTGCCGAGGGCGTCTTCCGCCAGATCGCATCCATGGTTTGCCGACTTCACAAACATGCGCATCGCTTCCTCCCTGTTCATGGTGATGCCCGTTCCGTTCAAAAGGCAGACGGCTAGATTATATTCCGCAGTGGATACGCCGCTCAACGCCGCGATTTTCGTCCATTTCACTCCTTCTTCCAGGTTTACCGGAACGCCGGGAGCCCCCTTCAGGTAGATGCGTCCCACCATTTCCTCAGCCGCGATTTTTCCTCTCAGCGCATCTTTCAGCAGCCCCGGCAGTTCGTCCCGCTCGTTTCCTTCAATGATGTCGATAGTGTCAAAGGCTTGTATTTCGGTGTTTCCCAGCACCCCTGCCGTCTGCACGGCCACTTTCGGCGTGGGCGCGCCCACGGCTGCGGCAGGGTGTTTTCGCAACTGCTCCAGTGCGTACAGTCGCGCGTTGGACTTCCGGTATTCCGCCATCGCTGCGATGACTTCGGGCTTGTCCTTGTACCGCTGCGACAAGTCGTGGAAACCGGCGATTAATCCCGTGTAGTCGGTGTTCATTCGCAAAAGCTTTGCATAGTTCGGGGCAAGATCCGCCGGTGGGGCGCCTTTCAGCCGGATTTCCGGGTATTTTTCCATGAACTTTTCGTTCGCGTCGGCAAACGCCATGTTCGCATCCGCCCACGCCATGATGATCTTCACGGTATCATCCGCCGATTCCGCCGACACCACATCGGACGATAGCTTGTCCAACACGTCCAAGAAGTTTTTCGCCGCCTGGTCGAGCTCGGAATAATCCGGGGCCGCCGCCATGGCGCAGTTTCCCAGCAAAAAAATAATGAGGAACAAATGGATGCCGTGTTTCATTTTACAAATGGTTTCCCGGGAAGCTCGTTTGCTGGAGGATTGACTGGTATGATGCAAACAAGGCTTCCCCCGAGTCCACCACTATTTCCTGTGATCAAGTGCGCCGCCTCGTTATCATTCAATACCCCACATTCTCTACTTTAGGCGCACGATGAATTTTATAACCCAGTCTTACAGGGCAAAGAAGACCTTGCTTGTGATCTGCTTCCTGGCGTTTGCCTTTAATGAATCGAAAGCATCATTGGGTGAAACCTCCAAAGAGATCGAATCCCGGTACGGTGTTCCACAAAGCACGGCGAAGGGTTTGTCAGACAGGGATTATACCGCCACCTATCAGACATCGGATTTAAAAATAGCCGTCACATTTATAGACGGGAAAAGCCAGAAGGAGATCTTTGGCAAGACGGACGCAAAGACCGCATTGAGCAAGGATGAGATAAATGCTCTTTTGAAGGCTGACGCGGGTGATAGCCAATGGGATTACTATGATGGCAGCAGTCGCTACTCCCACCGAATCGAAACCCCCAACAATATCGTCTATCGCCTGATCAATCACGCAGCATGGGCGGAATATAGCATCGTCGGAGGTCCGCATTTATCGGTCTGGACGGACGGTTACAGTTCTTACAGGCGGGCCTTGGAAAAGTAGGAGTTTACGCGCAAAACCGCTGGCGAATGAATTGTCAGTGGCCTCACGGAAACAAGCCCAGTTCGAGCCAGAAGGAGCGGGCTTCACGTTGCTTCCGCTCGTTCATACGAAGCCGCGCCACAGTTGCCCGCCCCTTTTGTGTCTTTCCCTTGATTTCCAGATTTGCATCGGAAAAGCGAAAGTGGCTGTCCCATCGGTCATGTCGGGGATTAAAGAGCGTTACCTCACTGCCCGATTTTGGATCGATGCCGGTAATATGGGCGGCCTTGTGGCCGTTGCACGTCATGCAACACAAGGCATAATTGGAGGGATCATCCGCTCCGCCGAGCACGGAGGGAATGATATGCTCGATGTGATAGGTTGCCCCGGTGATGACCTCGGGAGCCCGGCAATACTCACAGCGTACGCCAGCCCGCTCCGTAACGAATTTCCGCTCCGACTTTGTGGCCATTCAGGCGGCAAGCGCTTCGCGGCCCTTGGTTGCCCGTGTTCGTGATTGTCCGCTCCGTAGGCGCCCGGCTTGGAGCACCCGCGCATTGTGAAGACTGAGCTTGTGTGCTTTTTCTGCCAGTTGCGCGAATTCCCGCTTTTCACCCGCGTTGAGTTTTCCATCGTTGTTTTTTGACATCAATTCCTCAAGCCTGCCCTGCGTTTTCGTATCTAATCGCCGCAAGAGCGCCCGTGGTTTCTCCAGGGTTATCAGCTCTCCTAATGTCACATTGCAAACCCGGCAGAGGGCCGCGGCGATTCTCAGGTCAATCTTCTCAATAGGCCCTTCCGCCGCCAGGCGGTAGAGGCTCTTGATGTTCACTGGAAAACCGGCCTCCGCAAGCCGCCGGTGGAGCTGGAACACCGTGATATTCATCCCGGCCAGCACGAGCCCCAACCGTGAGTAAGCTTCTGGATTGTTACCATTCACACGGGTATAATACCATTCACACGGATAATGTCCAAATTTAAAAAAATTGTGGAGTGACATGACATTAAGCCAGCGACTATTCAAATGCTGTTTGTGTTTTTGTGGCTCAATACATTTTCGAGCAAGCATTTCAAAGCAGGACATCTTAACGACAACTCCCCAATCCTGTTAATCTTGTAAATCCTGTCTAAATTCTCCCCGCTAAATTTTAGCTTGGACTGTCCAGCCGCCCCCATGGCAATCTTCCATGCAGTCTTCCCCTCAAAAACCATGCGCCGCCAGTCCATCCTCTTCCTCATCGACACCCAGGGCACAAATTGCGTCGGCTCCTACGCCGGCAATCCCCGCCTTGGGACACCAAACATCGATAAGCTAGCCGCCGATGGCTTGAAATACGAGCACGCCTACACCTGCTCCCCCGTCTGCGGTCCCGCGCGTTCCGCCATCTTCACCGGCCTCTATCCGCACTCAAACGGCGTGCTCGGCAATTCGCAGGCTCCCCACCTCGATATCCCGACGCTCGGCCAGCGCCTCCAGCGCGAAAAGATCGCCACCGGCTACATCGGCAAATGGCACCTCGACGGCACCGATTATTTCGGCGACGGACGCTGCCCGCCCGGCTGGGATCCGCAGTATTGGTTCGATGGCCGCAACTACCTCGACTCGCTCGCAAACGACAAGGAGCGCGGCCTCTCCCGCAAAATGCTCGACGCAAAGCAGGTCGCAAAACACGGCATCACTGCGGAGTTCACCCACGCCCACCGCACTGCCGACAAGGCGCGTGAATTCATCATCAGGCACAAGCACGAGGACTTTTTCCTGGTCGTCTCCATCGACGAACCGCACCACCCATACATCGCCCCCGAGCCGTTTGTCAGCGGTTTCGATGACTTTTTATTGCCAGTCCCCAACGCGGAGGATTCGCTGGAAAATAAACCCCAGAAACAGCGCGAATGGGCGCTCCATTCGAAAAACCATCTCAACCTCGTGAATGAAAACGGGAAAACAGGGTTCAGAAATCCCCCGTATTTCGCCTGCAACAGTTTCTGCGACCACGAGGTCGGTCGCGTCATCTCGGCAATCGACGCCGAAACTCCCGATGCGCTCGTCATCTACACGTCCGACCATGGCGACATGTCCGGCAGCCACGGCTTGATCGGCAAGGGGCCCGTCATGTATCAGGAGATCACGCACGTCCCGCTCATCGTCCGCTGGCCCGGCGTCACTCCCGCAGGCTCCGTCTCCGCCGCCCCTGTTTCGCACATCGATCTCGCTCCCACGCTCGTCGATTTCTTCGGCCTCCCCGTCCCGCCGCTGCTCCAGGGCATCAGCCTCCTGAAGCAATTCAAAAAACCGTCCCGCATCCTGAAGGACGCCGTTTTCATGGAGTTCAACCGCTTCGAAATCGACCACGATGGCTTCGGCTCCTTCAACCCCATCCGCTGCATCTTCGACGGTCGCCACAAGCTTGTAATCAACCTGCTCGACACCGACGAACTCTACGACCTCGAGACCGACCCGCACGAACTCCTCAACCTGATCAACGACCCCGCCATCTTCAAGATCCGCGACCATCTCCACCATCGCCTCATCGACTGGATGGGCCGCACCCGCGACCCGTTGCGGAGCCCCGAGTGGTCGCTGCGCGCCTGGGGCGGCTGGCGCGAATCCACATGGGGCGGCCCCACACGCCCGCGCCCCTTCGACGAATCCTGGACCCCGAAAACCCTCCTCTACGACACCGCCGAAATCGCCGACCGCCCCCTCTACGGCAAGGGTTGAATGGCGGGACAACGCATATCTCCTTATACTTCTCTGCTTATTTCATGGGGATGTTCGTATAAAATGAGTGGCCGGAATAATTTCCCCTTCTTTAAGCCGGAGGCTTTACGGAGGTTAGCCGGTGGTGCAAACCACCGGTAGCCTTGATAAAAACTGATTCAGCCCCGGCAGGGGCTGCGGAACTCCGAAGCAGGATATTCCAGAACGATATTCAAATGACTTTTCAAAAAAACTCCCGGAATATTTTCTCTCTTTTCTCTGCAGCATCTAAATTTTCCCGACAACGCTCGACGCTATCAAGGGCAGGAGGAGGTTTGATTCGATGAGCTACGAACCGGATATCCTCGCCAGGGACCTGGCCGTGATTTTCTGCGGTATCAATCCGGCTTCGACCGCCGCCCTAGCCGGGCACAATTTCTCAAACGGAAACAACCGTTTCTGGACAGTGCTGCATCTCGCCGGTTTCACCGATGTGCGTCTCCAGCCGCAGGACGAGCGCCGCCTGTTCGAATACGGCTGCGGCATCACCGCAGTCGTCCGCCGCCCGACCCGGAAGGCGTCTGAAATCACACCGGAGGAATTTCGAGAGTCCCGGCCCGAATTTGAAACCAAAATGCGGCATTACGCACCCCGCTCGATCGCCTTTCTCGGAAAGCGCGCCCTGTCAGCCATGACCGGCCAGCCGGACATCGCCTGGGGCCGCCAACCCACGGAGTTCGCCAGCACGATGGCCTGGGTGCTCCCCAACCCAAGTGGCCTCAATAGAGGCTTCTCGCTCGACGCTCTAGTGAGCGCCTACAGCGAATTGCGGATCGCGCTGGCCTAGCTGCCGAACGCAGCATGCACTTCAGGCTTCGGATTTCGACATTCGAGCTTCGTCATTATCCTCACCCCTCGATCGTATTGATCTCCACCGGCTCGACCTTCACGCCGAGCTTCTCCAGCCAGGTGATGCTTTTCTTGATATCCGCGCGCTCCCCCTCGAGTTCCAGCGACACGAGCCCGACCTCCGAGGTCACAGTCGCCTGCCGCACATTCGTGATGAGTTTGAATTTATTGCCCAGCTCATAAATCACCGGACGCGTAATCAACCGCGTCGGATACATGAGCCAGAGCCTGGTTTTTTGAGTAGCCATAAAAAGTAACTGTCGCGCCCGCAATACGATTGCGCCGCTTAAAACTTAACACTTAAAGCTTAAAACTTCCCCGTCCTAGCCCCCTGCGATGGCTGGTACGATGCTGATCTCATCTCCTGCTTTCACGACAGTCGCCTTCTCATCGAGAAAGCGGATGTCTTCATCATTGACGAAGATATTTACAAAGCGGCGCACATTGCCGCTCTCATCACACACGCGGTCTTTCAGGCCGGGATAGTTTTTTTCAAGGTCGGCGAGGATTTCCTCGATGTTCGCGCCGTTTGCCTCCACGAGCTCTTGTTCTTGCGTGAGCTTGCGAAGCGGGGCGGGGATTCGGATGTTGGTAGCCATGGTATTTTATTGGTTTTTGATGTTGCGGCGCGTTGGTCCCGGCGCGTCGGGCTGGCGGGTAGGTTTTGCCAAGGATAATCAACCCTTGCCAACCCTTACCAACCATCAGGATTGTCAGATTGTAGCGGTTTCGTGAATTGTAGGCCCGATATGTTCCTCAAATTCCTTGAGGCTCGGTTTGATGAGATGAGGCTCGCCGCACTTGCCGAGGATCGCTTCCTGCGTCTTCAGCCCGTGCCCGGTAATGCACAGCACGATCTCCTCGTCGCGCGGAATCTTGCCCGACTCGATCAGCTTCTTCGCGCAGGCCACCGTCACGCCACCCGCCGTCTCGGCAAAGATCCCCTCGTATTCCGCCAGCAGCTTGATCCCCTCGACGATCTCCTCGTCGGTGGCATCCTCCGCGCTCCCGCCCGTCTCCCTCATGGCGTGGATCGCGTAGTAGCCATCCGCCGGTGTGCCGATCGCCAGCGACTTCGCTATCGTGTTCGGCTTCGGCTCGGGCTTCACGATGTCCGTCCCGCGCTTCAACGCCTGCGAGATCGGCGAGCACCCCGTCGCCTGCGCCCCATGCACGGTGAACGGCGCCTCATCGACGATGCCCACTTTTACAAATTCATTGTAAGCCTTGTGGATCTTCGTGAGCAGCGAACCGCTCGCCATCGGCACCACCGTGTGCCTTGGGATGCGGAAATCGAGCTGGTCACAAATCTCAAAGCCCATCGACTTCGACCCCTCGGCGTAATAAGGCCGCAGGTTCACATTCACAAACCCCCAGCCGTACTTGCCCGCGATCTCCGAGCAAAGGCGGTTCACCTGATCATACGCGCCATGGATGCCGATCACGTTTGTTCCGTAAACCAGCGAGCCAAGCACCTTGCCCTGCTCCAGGTCGGCGGGGATCAGCACATAGCTCTTCAATCCCGCGCCCGCGGCCTGCGCGGCCACTGAGTTCGCCAGATTGCCCGTCGAGGCGCATGCCACCGTCTTGAAGCCAAGCTCCACCGCCCGGTTCAACGCCACCGACACCACGCGGTCCTTGAAGGAAAGGGTGGGGTAGTTCACCGTGTCGTTCTTGATCCAGAGAGTCTTCACGCCCAGCTTCTTTGCAAGGCGGTTGGCCCGCACCAGCGGCGTGAAGCCGACCTGCAATCCGATCGTCGGTTCACCGTCGATCGGCAGCAACTCCCGGTAACGCCACATCCGGCGTTTGCGTGAGTGGAGGATGTCGCGGCTGATAGCCGCCTTGATCGCGTCGTAATCGTAAGCGGCCTCCAGTGGGCCGAAATCAAATTCGCACACATGCAGCGCCAGCTTTGGGTAGGCGCGTCCGCACTCGCGACATTTCAGATGCGTGAAGTAAGGGCTCGTATCTTTATCCATAAATATTTGTCCCCCGCATCGAGAGTGCAAAAGACGGATACAGAGCCTGCAAAAAATAGTTTTCGCCTGCTCTCCTCATCTTTTCCCCGCCATTCGTTTCCGAATCTTGGAGCTGGAATTGGCACCTGGTCCTCGCGATTGCTCGCGAGCGGTTGCCGTGACGTCATTGGGCCAGTCCCTCAGTCACTCTCGATAAGAAGTTGCAGGGAGATTAGTTGCGGATAGGGGATGCGTCAAATATTTTTTCACGAGAGGACTGGCCGTGACATCCCTGCCTGTTCATGTTATGGGTATAGGGAATGACAGAGCGCATCACAATTGATCCCGCGATTCTTTGTGGCAAACCCATTATCCGGGGCACCCGGCTTTCAGTGGATTTCGTAGTCGGTTTGCTGGCTGGAGGCTGGAGCTACGACGAGGTGCTCCAAAACTACCCTGGTGTGGTTTTGGAGGATATTCTCGCCTGCCTCGATTATGCGGCGACCCTCTTGAAAGAGGAGCGCGTAATGCCACTTAACGCCTGATGTACTGAAAATGCGGTTCCTCGCCGACGAGAATTTCCCCTTGGTAGCGGTCGAGGCATTACGTGCAGAACGGTTTGACGTTTCGTGGATACGTGAAATCAATCCCGGCACTGATGATGCAAATGTGCTTTCACTGCGAAGGAAAATCGTCTCCTGCTGACACGGGACAAGGATTTCGGTGAATTGGCATTTCGCTCCGGCCTCCCTGCTGCCTCGGGTGTAATGCTTTTTCGACTGTCAGGACTCAAACCCGCAACCATGGTGCGATTCATTCTTGCTGCAATAAAATCCGTGGAAAATCCGGAAGGCTTCTTTGTCATAGTGGAGCATTCGCGCATCCGACTGCGCCCCTTGCCAAAGATCGGATGAGCAGGTTGACTTACAGGTTCTATTACGGGTCTTGATAGGCAGTAATACAGGTGTTATAAAAAAACATGCACGAAGCACTTCCTCCATCGCTCGAAAAGGTGAGGGCAGCCGTCCGCTCGGCCTGCTTGAATCTTCCCGTGAGCCGCGTAGAAGTTTTTGGCTCTGTTGCACACGGGGATGCTCATCCCGGCAGCGATGTGGATTTGTTGGTGGAATTCTTGCCGGGAAAACCTGTTGGTCTTTTTGAAATGGGTGCCTTGAAGGAAGATCTTGAGGAAAAACTTGGGTGCCACGTCGATCTCGTCAGCCGCAAAGCTATCGAGAAGAGTGCGAACCCGTACCGTCGAAAATCCATTCTTGCCAATCCTCTCACCGTGTATGCCCGATAAAAAACAGGATGGGCTATTGCATGACATTCTGGATTCGGCATTAAAAATCCGCGAATATTTTGCCGGCATAAGCAGGGAAGATTTCATGGTCAATGTGGAAAAACAGGATGCTGTTTTGAGGCGGTTTGAAATCATCGGGGAGGCGGCAAGTCGTTTGTCGCCGGAAACGCAGAAGGTATTTCCAAATTTGCCATTTCGCAGCATGAGAGGAATGCGGAATATCATCGCCCACGATTACGGCGAGGTTGATATCAACCAAGTCTGGCAGACGGCAACGAATGATCTCGATGATCTGATCACTGCGCTGACAAAACATTTCGAAAAAGTGGAGAACGGCGATAGAAGCGAGTCTCTTTGAACCCGCCCCTTCTTTCTACCCGCCACTTCGCCATGCTGCTGATTCTTTGGGTCGTGCTGGCGTACGCGCCAGCCATCGGCGCGGGATTCATCTGGGACGACGATACGCTCCTCACTGCAAATCCCCAGATGCGCAGCACACACGGCCTCGTGGAAATCTGGCAGGGGAAAAATTCGCGCGACTACACGCCGCTCACGCTCACGGCCTTCTGGATCGAGCATCAAGTACTGGGCGACACGCCCACCGGCTACCACGTCATCAATATTCTGCTCCATGCGATTGCTGCCGTGCTGCTATGGCGGATTCTGGAGGCACTCCTGATTCCCGGCGCGTGGTTTGGCGCGCTGTTGTTTGCCATCCACCCGGTGAACGTCGCCTCGGTTGCGTGGGTGGCTGAGCTTAAGAATACGCTCTCCGGCGTCCTCTTTATCGCCTCATTGCTTTGCTTCCTGCTTTTTTACACAAAAGAGAAATGCGGTCTCTATGCCGCATCCATCGTGCTGTTTCTCTTGGCGGGTTTGAGCAAAGGCGCAGTCGTCACGCTCCCCATGCTCCTACTGGGGTGCGTTCTTTGGCGAAACGGAAAAATCACACGTCACGACCTGATTCGTGTGATTCCGTTCGCCCTCATCGCACTCGGTATCGCGCTCCTTACGATCCACTATCAATCGCGCGCCGTCGATTACGCGCTGTTGCCGCCGGGCATTGCATACCGCATCGCGCGGGCAGGTATGGCGGTGTGTCTCTATCTCCGAGAACTCTTCTTCCCCGTCGGCCTCAGTCCCATGGCTCCGCAATGGCTTCCAAATTTGCATTCGCCCTTGGCATGGATGCCTCTGGTCGTGATAATTGCCGCATTGGCGTTGTTTTTCTGCAAACGCAAAACATGGGGCCGCCCGCTCCTCTTCGCCTCTGGCGCTTATCTCTGGATGCTGCTGCCCGTCCTCGGCTTTGTATGGATGGCCCTATTGCAGGAAACGCCCTGCGCCGATTGGTGGCAATACCTCGCCGCTCCCGCTGTTTTCGCATGCATCGCCGCCGGATACGCCAGCGTCATGCGCAATGCCGGCAAAAACGTCCGCTTCTGTTTGCAGGCGGCGACCGGCATCATCCTCATGCTGCTCTTCATCCAGACATGGCGCAGATGCGCCATCTACGAATCCATGGAAACCTACTGCCGCGCCGTGGTCGTCGAAAATCCGCACGCATGGAGCATGCAGAACAACTTCGGTGTCGCCCTGAAACAGCAGGGTGATCTTATAGCAGCCATCGCTTGCTACCACCAGGCGTTGCGCGATAACCCGCGATACATGGAAGCCCGCAACAACCTGGGCAACGCCCTCACCGCCACCGGCGACCTGCCCGGTGCAGAAGCGGAGTTTATCGAGGCATCGCATCTCGCCCCCACCAACCCCGAAGTCCTCGGAAACCTCGCCGATGTCTATTTCCGCGAGGGCAAAATCAGGGAGGCCATCGCCACCCAGGCCGCCGCCATCCAGAACGACCGCTACAACGCCACTCGCTACAACAAATTCGGCCTCCTCCTCGCCGCAAACAAACAATTCGCCCAGGCCGTCGTCTGTTTTCAGGATGGCATCGTACTCGCGCCAAACGACATCGGGCTCCAGATCAACCTCACCCGCGCCCTGCTTACCCTTGACCGTCGCGCAGAGGCCGCCACCGCCGCAGAGCATGCTCTCGAAACTGCCAAAAAAACAGGAAACGAAAAGCTGATCCAGATGGTTTCCTCCATCCTGAACCAGACCCGTCAGCACTAGCTGAAAAGTATTTTACTCTGATCAGGTAAGTTTTTTTACGATTAGGTATTGACAAATATAACAAAAGAGTTAACATAAAAGTATATCTATAAAAACGTATGACATACTTCCTTGACCTGCCGTCAGTCTGAGTTTCGTGAAACTCCAGCACGGCAATATTCAGAAACCCTGAACTGCCGCCCCCAGGAATGTTTATCCGGCCGTATCCGGGTTAATCCGACTAAATCCGAGTAAAAATTTCCATGGAAAGCGCCAATTACACAAGGAACAAGCAACAAGGCTGCATTTGTCGTTTATCCCACTCTATCCCGGATTATCCCAGTCAATCCCACTCCCAAAAAATACAACTCCAACCCATTTACAGAGAAATCCAACTGCTAAGCTCAAACGTCTCATCCGCCACAAATTAACTTCCTAAATATGACTTCCTACTTCCTAAATTTCCCAGCCGGTTTATAGTTTCCATCTATGCCCGCAGATCCCTTCATTCACCTTCACCTTCATACCGAATATTCGACCCTCGATGGAGCGGTGCGGATTCCGGAATTGATGAAGAAGGCCAAGGAGTTTGGCATGCCCGCGGTCGCGATCACCGATCACGGAAACATGTTCGGCGCGATCGAGTTCTACCAGACGGCGAAGAAATACGACGTCAAGCCGATCATCGGTTGCGAGGTTTACATGGCCCCGGGAAAACTCACCGACCGGCAGGCGACTTCCGCCCGCGATGCCGCCTACCATTTCACGCTGCTGGCGAAGGACGACACTGGCTACCGCAACCTCGTGAAACTCGTCTCCACCGCGCATCTCGACGGCATGTATTACAAACCGCGCATCGACAAGGAAGTGCTGGCGAAATATTCGAAGGGCCTCATCGGCATGAGCGCCTGCCTGAAAGGCGAGATCAACATGCACATCCAGGCCGACCAGATGGCGAAGGCAAAGCAGAGCGTGGCCGATTTTCGCGATATCCTCGGCGCTGAGAATTTTTTCCTGGAGATGCACAATCACGGCATCGAGGCGCAGCGGAAATGCAACAACGTGCTCCCCTTGCTCTCGCGCGAATTCGGCCTCGGCCTCGTCGCCGCAAATGACGTCCATTTCCTCGAGCGCAGCCACCACGAGGCGCACGACGTGATGATCTGTATCGGCACGGGTGCAAGCGTCACGGACGAGAAGCGCATGCACTACACGCCCGAGCTTTATTTTAAGAGCACGCCGGAGATGCAGGCGCTCTTTCCCGAGCATCCCGAGGCGATTGCAAACACGTATCGCATCGCCGAGATGTGCAACCTCGAGTTGGAGTTCGGAAAGGCGAAATATCCCGCCTTCAAAAATCCTCCCGGCATGACCAGCGAGGAACACATGCGCAGGATTTGCCAGGCAGGGCTGCATAAACGCTATGGCTCACGGGTCGAGGCCGAGCCCGCGCTTCAGCAGCGGCTCGATTACGAGCTATCAGTCCTCATCAAGACCGGCTTTATCGATTACTTCCTGATCGTCTGGGATTTCATCAAGTGGGCAAAGGACCAGGGAATTCCGGTCGGCCCGGGTCGCGGTTCCGCAGCAGGCGCGATCGTTGCCTACGTGATGGAAATCACCGATATCGATCCGCTCCGGTTCGGCCTCCTCTTCGAGCGGTTCATGAACCCCGAGCGCGTGAGCCCGCCCGATATCGACGTCGATTTCTGCCAGAGCCGGCGCGGCGAGGTGATCGACTACGTGAGAAAAAAATACGGCGAGGGCAATGACGAGCGCGCCGTCTCGCAGATCGCGACCTTCGGCACCATGGGCGCAAAAAGCGTGGTGCGCGACGTGGGCCGCGTGATGGGCCTCGGCTACAGCGAAGGCGACCGCATCGCGAAGATGATCCCAAACGAGCTGAACATGACGCTCAAGTCCGCGGCGGAGAAAAATCCCGACCTGAAAAAAGCGATCGAGACAGAAACCTCGACACGCCAGCTCTGGGAATACGCAACCACGCTGGAGGGCCTCACGCGCAACGTCGGCGTTCACGCGGCAGGAGTCGTGATCAGCGACCGCGATCTTTCGGAGTACATCCCGCTCACGCGCGGCAATGCAAACGAAGTCGTTTCACAATACGCGATGGGCCCGCTTACCGATCTCGGCCTGTTGAAGATGGACTTCCTCGGCCTGAAAACACTCACGGTAATCCGCGACGCGGAAAATCTGATCCATCTCCACGAGCCAACCTTCGATATCAACAAGATCTCGCTCGAGGACGAAAACACCTACGCGCTCCTGAACCGCGCGGACACGGTCGGCCTGTTCCAGTTGGACGGTGGCATGGCTTCCTGGTGCCGCCAGTTTGATTTTAAGTCGATCGATGACATCTACGCCTTGAGCGCGCTCTATCGCCCGGGCCCGATGGAATTCATCCCCGATTACATCAAGCGCAAAAAAGGCCAGACCAAGATTAAATATGCGCACAAACTGCTGGAGCAGGTCTGCGGCGATACCTACGGCATCATGATCTACCAGGAACAGGTCATGGAAGCGGCCAAGGTGCTCGGTGGTTACACGCTGGGACAAGCCGATCTACTCCGTCGCGCCATGGGCAAGAAGGATGTCGAGAAAATGGCGAAGGAGCGGGCGGTCTTCGTCGCGGGTTGCAAAACAACCAACGACATCGACGAGAAAAAAGCGAACGAGGTGTTCGATTTGCTCGAAAAATTCGCAGGCTACGGCTTCAACAAGAGTCACAGCGCCGCTTACGGCTGGATCACATACCAGACCGCCTATCTCAAGGCGAACCACACCGTCGAGTTCATGGCCGCGTTGCTCAGCAACGAAGTCAATAATACGGACAAGATCTCGACATTCGTCGGCGAATGCCAGCGGCTCGGCATCGAGATCCGCCCACCGGATGTAAACCGTAGCAGCTTGAAATTCACGCCCGAGATCAGCGAGGAAAAACGCGGCATCCGATTCGGCCTCGCTGCCATCAAAAACGTGGGCGAGGCGGCCATGGAAGCA
This sequence comes from Chthoniobacteraceae bacterium, assembly GCA_049692655.1. Lineage (GTDB taxonomy): Bacteria > Verrucomicrobiota > Verrucomicrobiia > Chthoniobacterales > Chthoniobacteraceae > DASZPK01. The sequence continues at coordinate 15,267 of JBAVPB010000191.1, forward strand.
GCCATCGCCGAGCGGAAGCAGAGCGGCGAATACAAATCCATGGAGGATTTCTGCCGCCGGCTCGATTCCCGCAAGATCAACAAAAAGGTGCTCGAGAGCCTGGTGAAATGCGGCGCATTCGATTTCACGGGAGAGGATCGCGCTGCGGTTTTTGCCGTTATCGACGAAGCGCTTGCAAAAGCAGCCTCCGCACATCGCGACCGCATCGCGGGCCAGCATTCGCTTTTCGATTCTTTCGATTCGCTCGCTGTCGAGGAAAAACCCGAAAAACGGATGTTCGCAAACCAGGTTCAGCCATGGCCGATGTCCGAGAAACTTGGTTACGAAAAAGAACTGCTCGGCTTTTACGTCACCGGTCATCCGCTCGATGAATATCGCGCCGTGCTCGAAGGCGGAAAGTACAAGGCGATCAGTTCCCTGGCCGAGCAAGAGGACAAATCCACCCTGCAAGTCGCCGGGGCGCTCGAAGTCGTGGACAAGAAATTTACCAAAAAAGACGGCAAGCCTTTCGCCATCGTGATGCTGGAAGACCTGACCGGCTCCATCGAGATCATGATCTGGAACGAGGTTTTCTTGAAATCCTCGGCGCATCTCGAAAAAGGACGCGTCGTTTCAATCTCTGCCCGCCTCGACAAACGCGACGACGGCTTGCGTCTCGTCGCCACCGAGGTCAAGCCGATCAAAGCCCCCGCCGCCTCCGAGCCGCCGCTTATTCTTTACTTCGAGCACGACCAGACTTCTGAAAACGATCTGGTGGAGCTAAAAAAGACAATCCAGCAATATCCCGGCACGCGTCCCCTGCACTTCGAATTCGCCCGCGCCGACGGCCAGAGATTGCGCATGCGACTCGGTGCGCAATACCGGATCAACCTCCTGCCGGAGTTGAAAGAAAAACTGGCGGAACGAATTCGGGTTTAGGCGTGCCGTATTATGAGGTGATTATTTTGCGAATCCGGCCAAAATTGGCTGGCTGTTCTTTGAAATCCTTAAATATCGGAAATATTTTTGGCATATCAGCCTACTTGAGGTGTCCCACGCGCTCCGTGCCAGACCGTAAGAATTTCGATCAGCTTTAGCTTTTCGGATACACGGTAAAATATCCGGTAATTGCCGCAAACAATCTCGCGTAGTGTTCCATCTGTGCCGCGTGGATAAGGTGGTCCAATGAAAGGAAACGCCCGGAGCGTTTCGACATGGTCAATAATAGCATGGCCTACACGCTCAGCTGCAGCCGTATCATCACTGGCGATAAAGGTGACGATCTCCTGTAGATCAGCAAGAGACGGATCCGTCCAAACTATTTTGAAATCCATGAAGAGAGCTTGTTTCGCACTTCCTCATGGGGGGTGACCTGTCCGGCATCAGCAGCCGCTTTACCCCGGTGAATGGCGGCAAGAATGGCAATCTCTTCGCTGATCTCATCAAGGGTGATGGATTCCGGCAACTGACGGACGGTTGCAATAACCACATCTTTGTCACTCATTCGCGGAAAATGCCATGTCTTTGCTTGAAAAGCAAGCGTACGGGCACCTTTGAAGACCAAATACAGGCAACGAATTTCCCTGTATTTTACGGTTGAAATCCAGAAAGACTCCTCTATACTCGACAACCCGCTCCGTTCCGCACCATGACTTCACAGAATTACGAAATGAAAATCTTCACCGGTTCTGCACATCGCGATCTTGCCCAGCGCATAGCGGATTATGTGCGGGTTCCGCTTGGTGATGCGACGGTAAGCACGTTCCCAGACGGGGAAACTTACGTAAAAATCAACGAGAATGTCCGCGGGCGCGACGTGTTCATCGTTCAGCCGACCTGTCCCCCGAGCAACCAGAATTTGATGGAATTGCTCATCATGGTCGATGCGGCGCGCCGGGCGAGTGCTTCACGTATCACGGCGGTAATACCTTTTTTTGGCTACGCAAGGCAGGATCGAAAAGACCAGCCCCGGGTGCCGATCACGGCCAAACTGATCGCAAACCTCCTGGTGGCAGCCGGTGTAAATAGGGTGATCACCCTGGACTTGCATGCCCAACAGGTAGCCGGCTTCTTCGACATCCCAGTGGATCATCTTTACGCGATGCCGGTTCTGATCAAATACATTCGCAGCAAGCAACTTACGAATCTTGTAGTGGTCTCGCCGGACGTGGGCGGATTGAAGATGGCCTCGGCCTATTCGGACGCCTTGGGCGCCGGTCTCGCGATCGTCCCAAAGAACCGTAAAAGCGCCACGGAGGTGGAATCCCTGCACATTATCGGCGAGGTCGAGGGCAAGCATGTCCTGATCGTGGACGACTTGACTGAGACCGCTGGTACCTTGACAAGCGCCGCAACCCTGCTAAAGAAACACGGCGCGCTGAACATCTACGCAGGAGTTTCGCACGCCGTCCTGTCGGATCTGGCTATCGAGCGGTTGAAGAAATCGCACATCGAAGAGCTTATTACGACGAACAGCGTGCCGGTCCGATGTGAAGACGGTTGCAATATCAAGGTGCTTTGCATCGCGGAATTGCTCGGCGAAGGTATAAAGCGGATTCATAACGATGAGTCGGTGAGTTCGCTTTTTGAAATTAACGAATCAAAGGAAAAAAAATAATTTATGGCTAAGCAAGTGAAGTTATCGGCGCAGACCCGTCTGCATATTGGACGTTCGGCAGTTAAAAAATTGTCGGCACAGGGCATCGTGCCCGCAGTAATTTATGGCGCAAAGGAGGAAGCCCAGGCTCTTCAGATTTCCCGTCGCGAAATCAATACGCTGCTCAGCCATGCAGTCGGCGAGAACATTCTCGTGGATCTGGAAATCACCGATCAGGGCAAGGTGACCAGCAAACTCGCGCTGATCCAGGAAGTCCAGCACACCGCACTTGGCCGCAAGGTGTTGCACGTCGATTTTCATGCGGTTTCCCAGAACGAAACCCTCCAGGCGAGCATTCCGATCGAGGCTTCCGGCGAGGCTATCGGCGTCAAGAGCTACGGTGGTATTCTCGAGCAGAGCGTCCGTTCGCTCGAAATCGAGTGCTTGCCGAAAGATTTGCCTGAAATCATTTCTGTCGATGTCTCCAACCTGAACATCGGTGATTCCATTCACGTCAAGGACATCGTGTTGCCAGCCGGGGTGACTGCCCTTGTGGACGCGGGGCTCACTGTATTCCTCGTTGCCGCTCCTACTGTTGAGGAAGAGAAGCCGGCCGCCGAGGCTGCGACATCTCCGGAAGTCATCAAGGAGAAGAAAGTGGAAGGCGCTGCTGATGCGAAAGCCGGCGATAAAAAGCCTGCTGACAAAAAGTAGAAGTAGAAACACGTCTTACTTTGGAACAATTTGGATCAAGCCAGCCAGCCGACCATCCGCCTCATTGTGGGATTGGGGAATCCCGGCCGGGAGTACGTTAATACACGGCATAACGTCGGCTTTATGATCCTCGACAAGCTAGCCTCCCGCAAAGGCATTTCATTTCAGGCATCCCGTAAATGGGATGCCGAGGTGGCTTTGCACGAAGGCGTCCATTACTGCAAGCCGATGAGCTACATGAACCGTAGCGGCGAGCCGTTGATGGCGATCAGCAATTTTTACAAGGTGCCTGCGAGCGAAATTCTCGTGGTGCTGGACGATGTCGCGCTGCCGCTTGGCAAGCTGCGCATTCGCAAAGGCGGCTCTGCGGGAGGTCACAATGGGCTTCGCTCCATCTTTGAGCATCTCGGCACGCAGGAAGTGCCGCGCCTGCGTTTCGGCGTGGGAGCTGCGGAAGGGGAAAAGACTTTGACTGATCACGTCCTCGGCAGATTTGGCAAAAATGAAACCGCAGTCCTTGAAGAATCGATGGACAGGGCGGTAGCCGCGATCGGACTCGCCCGGGAATCCGGAATCGAATCCGCCATGAACACTTATAATCAAAAACCAGAAAACAAAGCATGAAAAACAGATACGAAGGACTGCTGGTCCTGAACCAAAAAGGTAACGACGACACGGTAAAAGATCTCATCGAGCGCATTGAAGGCGAGTTTGAGAAAGAAGGCGCAAAAGTGGAACAGGTGCAGAAGATGGACAGGCGCCAGTTCACCTACGTGGCCGGCCCGCTTGACTCGGGATATTACGTGAATTTCATTTTCGAGGGTGAACCTCAGCTCGTGGACCGTCTCCGCGCCAAGTTCAAACTTGATGCGGATGTCTATCGCCAGCACTACCAAAAACTTCGCGCGAAAAAAGTCGCCAAGGAAAAAGCAGCCAAGTAAGTTCGTCGCATGGCGAATTTAAACAAAGTCATGTTGATCGGGAATCTCACACGGGATCCCGAGATCAAGTACACGCCCAAGGGCAGCGCGGTTGCTGATATTGCGCTGGCGGTGAATCGTAACTACACGCTTGAGAATGGCGAGAAGCGCGAGGAAACCACTTTTGTGGATATCGTGCTCTGGGGGCGCCTTGCTGAGATCGCCGGGGAGTATTTGAAAAAAGGACGTCCTGTTTATATCGAAGGGCGCTTGCAGCTTGACTCATGGGACGACAAACAGACCGGCCAGAAGCGCACCAAAATGCGCGTCGTCGGTGAAGGCTTGCAGCTTCTCGGATCGCGTGGAGATGGTGGCGGTGGCGGCGGCGAACCCGGAGGTGGTGGTGGCCATAGTGCTCCTCCGCAAAGAAGTCAGGCCGCCAGACCTCCTGCTCCGAAAAGACCACCGGTAGATCCTGATCTAGAGCCCGGCGGCGAAGAAGACGATATTCCGTTCTAGGTTCTCTTGCCTGGCTTCTTGAAAAGAAGTCCCGGCTAGCAGGAATACCAGGAAATATTGCGGATAAATTCCGGCAACCTTATTCAGGGCCGCATAAACATGGGCTGCGCCCATTTGCCCCATGCAGCTCCGTTGGGTGCCATGGGCTCCAGGCGTAGAGCCATCATTCGTGTATTGGCGAGCGCAACGCTGATGTGCTGCGGATTGTCACCCGCCGCGATGGGTACGCTGCGGGACAACAATCTCCCGTCCCCATAAATGGAAAAAGTATAACGGGCGCCGGTAACAGCGTCCTTTGGAATAAAAATGGTGCAGGAGAAGGTCGTGAACCCCTGAGGGATCTGGTAGCTTATCGCCGCATTTGGAGCGGTAAGAAGCGATTCCATATTATCAATATCATCCACCGTCTCTACTTTGAATGCTGCTGTGGCATCGCCCCCCTTTGGGACATCCACCTGGGCGGGTTTTAACCCGGTGAGGTATTGGTATTGCCTGCTTGAAAGACGGATTTCGCTAAGATTATCGTTTTTGATCTTCACGTCGCCCGCGATTGAATCATGGATGAGGATGCCATCAACATCTGTCCTGATTGCGTCCACCAGATAGGTGGAGCCATCCTTGGCGATCACTTCATAGTGTCCGATATTGGGTTGGACATCGCGTAAAACCAGGGCATTGATCTGGGCTCTGTCACCACCGGCGATCAAGAAGCGCTGCGGGCCGAAAATGGCGGAATTGATGGCGACTTTCTTATCGACGATATCACCGATCGTGCCCGGAAAAAATTGTCCGTCCGGCAGAATCACCCCGGTCTGCCCGCTCGAGACGGTGGGAATTTTGGTCCGGGGCATCTGCCCGTAGATCAGCCATGCGATGGACGTGGCGGGCACGGTGATGTCACCAAGTTTCACAGGGGCGGAAGCGTCGGGTATGCCGATCGTGCCTGCAAGTACAGTTCCATTAATGAGCATGGCACCGCGTGGAAGTGCATTGCCTTTTTCCCCGTGTATGGGCTGGAATACAGCATCCAGCACATTCGACAAATCCACCGGGGTTGTGCTGTTTTTGGAAGCATTGACCACGATTTGATTGTTCACAAACTGAAGTTTGCCTTCGTAGGTCTCACCGCTCAGCAAGCGTACGGATCCCGCATTGGCTGTCATGGCCATGCAGAGGCTTAATAGAGGGAAAAGGATTCTCGGTTTCATTTGCCGTTTTGATTATCTAAAAACATATTCCAAATCTGGCTGGTTGAGAGGTGCTGACGCCAACCGCACCAAATGCAGTAAGTCGCTCCATCCCCTGCGCGCAACCATGAATGAATATTTCAGTGCTTGCTTCCTTCATCCGCGAGGTTTCGCCGATATTGTTCAACCTTTGCGGCATATTCCGGAGGATACTTCTCCGTGACCCCCTGCTGGAGTGCTGCGCGGTCTTGCGGGGGAAGATTAAGGAATTTTGCCTGGCTGAGCAGTAATTTGCCTGCATTCGCTTGTGCCGCACCGCCATCATCGGTTGCACCTTTTCCATCAGGCGAACCTGGTTGGCCTGGAGTTCCGGGTTTCCCGGGTGTGGTTCCAGCGGTTGCTCCTGGATCGGTGCCGGGCGTTGTCCCCGGCGTGGTGCCTGGGGTGTTATCAGGCGATCCGGGCATTGGACCTGTGCCGGGCATCGTGCCGGGTAGGGCACCCGGGGCGCCGGGAGGGCCACTGGGAGAGATACCGGCTTGGGCTTGGGCAAGAGCCGCGGAAGCCTGGGCCAAAGCTGCCATTGCCTGCGCGGCGGCGGCACTTGCTTGTGCACCCTGTCCATTGGCGGCAGCAGCGGCAGCGTTTGTGAGATCGTTTGTGGCTGCTTGCATCGCTGCTTGGGTGGCTGCATCCGGGGCACCCGGAGCGGCAGCTGCAACATTGGCTCCGGCTTGGGCTAATGGTGCAGCTTGGGCAGCAGCTGCGGCCGTGGCGGCAGGATCATTGCCGGGAGCGTCGCCCGCAGGAGGAGCGCCCGCAGGAGGAGCGCCCGCAGGAGGAGCGCCAGAGGGAGGAGCACCAGCATCAGGAGCGCCAGCAGGAGGAGCACCCGCAGGGGGAGCACCCGCAGGGGGAGCGCCAGCAGGAGGAGCGCCAGCAGGAGGAGCGCCAGCAGGAGGAGCGCCAGCAGGAGGAGCACCAGCAGGAGGAGCACCCGCAGGGGGAGCGCCAGCAGGGGGAGCGCCAGCAGGGGGAGCGCCAGCGGGAGGAGCACCAGCGGGAGGAGCACCAGCGGGAGGAGCACCAGCGGGAGGAGCACCAGCGGGAGGAGCACCAGCATCAGGAGGTGCTGCTGCTGGATCACTGGCGGCAGGCGCTGCGGGTTGATTTGCGGCCAACGCAGCCTGAGCTTGAGCTACTTGAGCTTGTGCCTGCGCGATGGCAGCTGCTGTTGCGGCGGCCTGAGCGGCTTGTGCTGCGGGATCTGGTGGTGGCTGTCCGGCGGGATTATTTGCAGCCGCAGCGGCC
>JBAVPB010000192.1:0-14366 GCA_049692655.1 Chthoniobacteraceae bacterium
CCTTGGGCAAGATTGAGTGATTGAGGAACCACCGGAGGAGTGAACTCCGTAGGGTAGCGGAACTCGCGGATAATTTCAATCACCGCGCGCTGACCGCTCTTGGTAGTCACGCTAGGTGCAGAAAGCAGATCAACGCCTTTCTTTTGATTCAAAGCACGAAGAATCGCCTGGAATTGCTGAGTTCCATAAACACCAGAGATGGCGAATGTAGGATTAGAAGCCAGACCCGTGGTAGAGGCACCAGCCAGAAGTGTGTCAATGGCATCGCCAGTGATAGCCTGGGAACCACTACGAAGACCGGCAGTTACCTGTCCGCCACCGGTAGGAGCGGTTGCTCCGATCGGAAAGGGGAATGCATTGGTAGGTGCTCCATTACCCCCACCCAATGTGATATTTTGAATTGCACCCTGCACCAGATAATCGAAGCTGAGTTCCTTGAAGTTTGTCTGCTGAATTTCAACAAACTTGGTCTCGATGGAAACCTGGATAGGCACCGAGGTGTTCAACGCTTCCACAACCTGATCGACCAGATCCAGATTTGCCTCCGTATTGCGGACGATGAGCTTGCTGCTGCTGGCGATGTAGTTTGCGCTCGCACCAGGAGGAAATTCCACACCAGCGCCAAGGAGCACATCCTTCGCGCCGAGACGCACCGCAAGCTGTGGTCCGATGCCAGCGGCACCACCAGCTCCGGCAACTTTTGTCGGCGCCGACAAGGAAGTCGGAGCAGCACCCGTGCTGGGAGCATTTGTGAGGAAGCTTGGAGGAACCTTGTATTCCTTGGTGATCAGCGTATCCGTAGGCTCGGAGAGAGGGACGATCGTTACCGCGTAAGGATCGATCTTCACCTTCAACCCGGCGAGATTGGTAATGTAACGCAGTGCTTCCGCCAACGGGATATTTGTGAGTGAGAGGGTGATCCTCGCCTCGCTTGGCGCGATGGAAGGAGCCGCAGGAGTGGCCGGAACCGCCGCTGCTGTAGCATCGACAGGAAGACCGGGAACCGCAGGGGCAGCAGCCGCAGCGGCAGCCGGAGCGAGACTCAAACCAGGTGTGGTTTCAAGCTTCAAGACGATATTGACGCCGCGACGGGCAGGATCGGGCTCCTGCGTGTCGAGCTCGTGGCTCTTCTGCTTGAGGAAATCCACCGCTTCACGAACCGTTGCATCGCGGAATTCGATCTTGGGAATGATGATGTGGTTGAGTTTGTTCTGGATGTACTCGGTGTTACGAACATTCGTAACGCCTGTGTCGATCCTGACCACGTCGTGGCCCTGGTATTTCCGAATAGGCCTGTCCCATTCATGATCGAGCTGCCAGATCATATGCCCGCGGGTGGTGTTGTAGGACTGGTCCTCGTAGCGATCTTTTTCGAGATCGATTTTTTCCTGCATCTTACGGGCGGCGATATTGTAGGGATCGATGTTCAGAACCTGATCGCAACGCTTGAAGGCAAGATTGTAACGGCCTGTTTTGTAGAAGCCATCCGCATCCGTGAGCAGTCTTTTTACTTCCTCGATGCTGGCATAGAACTTCGGCCCAACGGTCTTGTTGTAATAATCGGGGTCATCCAGATTATGGAGCAACACGATTGCGGGCTTGTAGGTCGGGTTATACCTTTCATCGAGCACAAGCTTTGCCGTCGCACGGGCATCCTCAAAGCGGCCCTCAACAATGCGCTGCTCGGCCAATTTCACACTGGCTTCGCTGAAGCCGTCCACAGCGCGAGCGCGCAGATCGTGGGTTGCGGGAGCCTCCGGAAGCAGATCACTAGCGGACTTGTATGCAACCACGGCCACATCGTAATTTTTTGAATCCATGGCGGCATCGCCCTGTTTGAGGGCTTTCTTCGCGGTAATAACATTGTCCTGGCGGCGGGCAACCTCGCGCTCCGCAGTGCTTTGCACGCGGGCAGTCTGGGCGCCAGCATTCATGGGCGCTACCGCGAGAAGCCCGAGGATGGAAATGGTTACAATTGGGGGTTTGATCATATTTGAATTTAGGTTTGGATTCTAAAAAATTGCTTACAAATTAGCGCGGATAAAATTTTCAATCAATCCGTGTGCCACACTATCCGGACTAATGCTTCTCCTCCTCAAAATGAGGGATCTTAATTTTGTCCCCTGTTGCGGTCTGAATTACAGCTTCCTGATCGTTGATGTCAATCAATTTATATTTGACGTCCACCTCCGGTTTTAAAACGAATTCCTGATCTTTCTTCACTGTAATCTGGGTGTTATTCCACAGATATTTAAAGACCGCATAGGAGTCCGGAGAGTCGGCTTGTTTATCGTAGATAAGAACGACCTGAGCCCCTGTCTCCGTGTTCTGGATAGTCAGTTCCGAGATATTGTGGTCAATACCATTGGAGTCCGTCATGCTTTTTGGCTCAAATTTGATGAGTTTAAACTTCGTGCCTACAATCTGGTCGCCGATTTTCAGAATTTGCGAGGGCTGGTTGAGATCCACCGTGTTAATCTGGTAGGAATCCGCATCGGGCTGCGCACTAAAGAGCAAACGGAACTTTACCTGGATGAATTTCGCCAGCTTAAGCTTGGTCGTATAGGCAGGGTGCGAATTTTTATCCAGCGGATCGGTACCTGCGTTAAATTCATCCAGATTGGTAAACCCATCGCCATCCGCATCCTGCGTAAGGATGTCCGGATCGGTGATATCGAGATTATATTTGATAAACCACTCGTTGGGAACGGGCGGATGAAGCTGCATGCCTGTTTTTGGATCGAACGGATCAATCAAATCAGGATCCTTTAAAATGTATCTGCGGGAAACAAACAGCGAACCCTGATGACCGGTCCATGCACCGGGTTTTTGAATCGATGCCTTGGCGTCCTCCAAAGGCTTGAGAACCGGTTCAAGATCTGGCACCTTGTTACTTTCAACCACCGGCGCCTTGAGTCCCTCGAAAGAGGCCAGAAAAGTGCGGACACCAAGAATCAAAAACACTGAAACCGCAAGCAGCGCGAGCGCGACCAGCAGCAGGGCAAATTTTTCGTAGTTCTTTTTGATCCAATCCATAGGACTATTTGGCGGGAGGGCTGACGAAATCGATCACTTCAAGTTTCATGACAACTTCCAGCTTTTCTGCTCCGAAGATGTATTTCAAATGGGTATCGGCAGGAGTGCCGCTGGCAGCACCACCGGGGGCGGTCTTGGGTGGACTCTTTTCGTTCTGGTTTTTGATTTGAATCAAGCGCACCACGTAAAGCTGCTTGCTATTGCTGACAGTGTCGTTCAACACCTTGCGGAACCGACCCTGTTCACTGACGAAGGTGATATCAAATGGATGTTTTACGACGGAATTCTTTGATGGTTTCTGGCCTGATTCCTCCGGCAGCGGAGGGCGGTCGATGGGCTTGGTAATGGAATCGATACGACTGTCGAGAAGCTCGTTGATGATGAACTCAATCGCCGTCAACTGGCGGCCCAATGGAGCAGCAGCATCCCTGTTGGGCGTTTCCGTGAGATATTTGTCAAATCCCATGGCAAACTTTTCCGGGATTGCGATTTTGTTATCCTTTGCCTTTTCCGCCACTTCGTTCACGGCTGTGCGGAGCTTGTCCTGAAACTGCTCGGGAGTCATCGGCTCCAGCGGGAACTCGTGCGTGGCGAGATCCGCCATGAGGGCCGTGTTTGCAGTATTGAGCTCCTCGTCCTGCTCCTTGTAGGTCTTCAGGTTTTGCTGGTTTGGAAACGGAACCTGGGACTGCAATGCATGGAGCTTGTCCATCTGGTCCCTGTATGCCTCATCCACGGCCCCAAAGTTCCCCATCGCCTGCCAGAGCAGGAACCCGAGGCCCAGAGCGGCAACAATTACGAAACCGAGGAAGCCCGCTATAAATTTGTTTTCGCGAATCCAGTTCATTGCAAGCTGATTGGTTTCTTAAGGAAGAGGTGAAATTCGTAATCGTACGCCCAATCCGCCCCGGTGGGGGTAGTGCGCCGTTTTTTCGGATCCAAATCAAAGTACGGGGATTTGTTGCCGAGATTTGTCGAAAAAGCATCCACAACGCTCACGGCATTCGGCGTGATGGCCGGCCCCAAGTCGAGATAAAGCCCCTTGATCAGAACGCCAAATTTTCTTTCTTTCGGAGGTTCACCTGAGGCCCCCATGGAGGCGGCTTCAAATTTCACCCCATCCATCGTATAATAACCCGGCTGGAATGACGTGATCCAGATGAGACGATCCGGCAGCCGTGTATTCAGATCATCAATGAGCTTGATCCAGTATTCGCGGTCGTCCACCACCTGCAGGAACGGAGCGATGTCGGTCTTCTTCTTTTCCATGTCCTTTTTGACCGTGTCAAACTGGGTGGCAAAATTTTGAAGCGAGGCGACTTTGGGCGTGATGTTGTCCAGCACGGCCTGTTCCACCTGGGTTGCGCGCCAGTAATAGGCCCAGAACCCGGCTATAATGAGCAACAGACAGATGCCAGCCATAACAATATATGGCCTGCGCTGGGACAGTTCCTTTGCCTTCAACACCCCTTCGGGCTGGAGGTTGAGCTCCATCGGGCAATCGGTGACGGAGCGGAGGCTCAAGCCCACCAACTCGCCGAGGACGTGGGCCGCCCTGCCAGCCTCCTCCTGATTGACGTTGCTGCTGACGGAGACATTGCGGAGCGAATTAAAAAACTCAATGGGCAACTGCAATTTCTCATGAAAGAACTCGCGCATGTATGGCAGGCTGCTGCTGCCGCCGCAGAGGTAAACACGCACAGGCTGGCTGCCCTGCTGCTGGGCGCGGTAAAAGCTGATGGAACGCGAGATTTCCGCATGGAGGCGGGTCATCGTGTTACGAACGATCTTTGACACCCTGGATACATCGGGATCGGAAGGCTCCGCATAGGCACCGCCGAGGCTGACGAAGCCGACTTTCTTTTTGCGCTCTTCCGCTGCGCCGACCGGCTCGTTGAATTCCTTTGCGATGCCAGCCGTGATGGTGCTGCCGCCGATGGGAATGCTGCGGCTGAATACTTTTTTGGAATCGACGAACAACAGATTCGTGGTGCGCGCACCAATGTCGATAATGAGCGAACAGCCATCCACGTCGCTGTAATTGTACCGGAAGGCGTTGTAGAGCGCCATGGGGGCGACATCGACAATGCTGGTCTGAAGGCCGGCATCCTGCACGGCGGTGTTCAGGTCATCGAGCAAGTCGGCCTTGATCGCGACGAGGACGACCTCCATCTTGGTATCGCCGGATCCGCCGCTGACGAGCTGGTAATCCCAGACGACTTCATTGATGGGGAAGGGAACATTCTGCTGCGCCTCGAAGGTGATGATCTGGTCCACCTGGCTGGCATCGACCGGCGGGAGCTTGACGAAACGGGTGAAGACCGACTGGGCTGAGATCGCGTAGTTTACCTTGGCAGGCTTGATTTTAAGGGCGCCAAGCATCTCCTCGATGGCGATCTTCATCTGCGCGGGCCGCGAGGCATCGGCAGCGGGATCGGCTATGAGCTCCGTGAGGCGATAGGATTGCAAAACCAATCCCCCGCTCTGGGTAGTCCTGAATTCAGCGAGTCCAACGGTCTGGAGACCGAGGTTGAGACTCAATATGCGATTCGGCGCGGCCATGAAGAGATAAAATTTACGAAGTAGCGATTACCTTGTTAATGATCAATCAGTGACCAAGGGGTTTGAGGGTTTCATAACGATCCCAGAAAAGCGGGGCAAAGGGAGTTTCAGGCTTGTTCAGGATGATGCCTGTGCGCTGCTGGACATTTGGCAATGCGGCGGACCTGAGGGCCCTGGTGTCGAGCTCCTGCCCCTGGTGGGTGACCCTTACCTGGACATTCTGAAGAGCCGAGGCCGTGAAAGGCAGCCCCCCCATGATGGTATCGATCGCAGCGGGCGATATGTAAACCACGGCGTAGTGCTCACGGCCTTTTGCAATATTGACGTAAGTGCTGGTACCGGTGAGCAACTGTCCATTCATCAAAATCGAGTATTCGAAGGTCAGTTCATCGATCAACACCGGGGCGGTCGCGTACTGGACCTCGATCTCCAGCCAGGTGAGGCTCTTGGAGCGCTTGATGGGGCCGCTGGAGAGCATGTACTCCGGCGTCTTCACCCCCGTGGGGAGGATGCCGTTGTTATTGATGGCGACGTCCCCTTTCTGCGGAGCGGCAGGCACCTGCGCTGAAGCAAGCGAAACCAGTGACAGGAGCAGAGGCAGAAGCAGGAGGTGTTTTTTCATACGTTGTTCGAGGGTGGCGGGGGGACTCTCTTCAAATTGCAGATTGAGTATTGCGGCTGCAATAAAAAAAAGCAAAAAATAACTGCTTTTTTATTCAGTGGAGGCGTCCGCGGAAATAATCGATGGTCTTTACGATGCCTTCTTCGAAGGTGACTTTCGGCTCCCAGCCGAGAATGGTCTTCGCCCGCGTGATGTCGGGCTGGCGCACTTTCGGGTCGTCCACGGGGAGGGGTTTGTATTCGAGCGTGGAGTCGGCGCCGATGATGCGGATGATCTCCTCGCCGAATTGCTTGATGGTCATCTCGCGGGGATTTCCGATGTTCACGGGCTCGTGAAAATCCGACTGCGAGAGGCGGAAGATGCCGTCGATCAAGTCCGAGCAATAACAAAACGAGCGGGTCTGGGAGCCGTCGCCGAAGATGGTGAGGGGCTCGCCGTTGAGGGCCTGGCCGATGAATGCGGGGACCACGCGTCCATCCTTGAGGCGCATGCGGGGGCCGTAGGTGTTGAAAATCCTGACGATCTTTGTATCAACTTTGTGAAACCGGTGGTAGGCCATGGTCATGGCCTCGGCGAAGCGCTTTGCCTCATCGTAAACGCCGCGCGGGCCGATGGGGTTCACGTTTCCCCAGTAATCCTCGCGCTGGGGATGGATGAGCGGGTCGCCGTAGCACTCGCTGGTGGAGGCGAGGAGGAACGTGGCTCCCTTTGCCTTGGCGAGGCCGAGGGCGTTGTGGGTGCCGAGGGAGCCGACCTTCAATGTCGGGATGGGATGCTCGAGATAATCGATCGGGCTGGCGGGCGAGGCGAAATGGAAAATGAAATCAACCGGGTCGGGAAGGAAGATGTAGTTGGAAACATCGTGCTTGATGAACTTGTAGTTCTCATTCCCGGCGAGGTGCTCGATATTTGAGGTGCTGCCCGTGATGAAGTTATCGATGGCGATGACGCGGTGGCCCTCCGCAAGAAGACGATCGGTGAGATGCGACCCGAGAAAGCCCGCGCCGCCGGTGATGACCGTGGTCGGTTTGGAAGATTTTGAAGACATTGGGAAAAGCTTTAGTGGTTTGGGAGGGAGTTGACCAGATTTTCTCTTAAAAATTCGCGGGGCGGATTTATTCCACGCGCGAGCCGGGGTTATTTCGCCCCAAGGCCGAGAAGGACCACGGGGATGGTCCTGAGCAGGATTCCAAAATCGAGCCAGAGCGACCAGTTATCAATATACTCGAGGTCGAGGCGCACCCAGTCCTGGAAGTCCTTCACCTCGTTGCGGCCGGCGACCTGCCAGAGGCATGTTAAACCGGGTTTAACACTGAGGCGGCGGCGCTGGGCGGTATGCTGGAATTTTTCCACTTCGTAGAGCGGGAGCGGGCGGGGGCCGACGAGGCTCATCTCGCCGAAGAGGACATTGATCAACTGGGGGAGCTCGTCGATGCTGGTCTTGCGCAGCCAGCGGCCCAGGGGGGTGATGCGGGGGTCCCTGTCGATCTTGAAAACGGGGCCGGTCATCTGGTTGAGCGGCTCAAGGTCCTTCCTGCGCGCCTCGGCATCCACATGCATGGTGCGGAATTTATACATCCGGAATGGCTTGCCGTTTTTTCCACCGCGTTCCTGCCGGAAAATGGCGGGGCCGGGGGAGGTGAGCTTGATCAACAGGGCGGTGACGAGCATGGGGAGGGATGCGAGGACGAGCAAAACGAACGCGCCCACCCAATCGATGACGCCCTTTGTCCAGAGCGCCCAGGAGAAGGAGGGCGTGGTGCGGAATACGAGCATGGGCCGCGACCCGAATGTGTCGAAACTGGGGCGGGCGATGGATGTCTTGATGAAATTTGCCACGAGCCACGCCTCGATGCCCTCGGTCTCGCAGGCCGTGATGGCATCCTGCAGATTATTCAACTGGCTGTGGGCGCCGGCAAAAATAACGCGGCTCACGGAGTGGGCGTGCAGCGCCTCGATCAAGGCGGCGGTGGACTCGGTCTCGATATTGAATTCCTGCACGATGTTCATCTCGAGCAACTGGTCGGAGGTGAGCGTCTCGCGGAATTGCCGCGTATCGGCGGGAGTGCCGGCGAGCATGACGTTTTCGCGGAGCCTGCCGCCGCGGGCATCGCTCTTGAGGTAAAGGATTGTGAAGCGCTCGCGGACAGTGAGCGCGGTGGCCGCCAGCGCGGCAAAGATCAACAACACGGAGCGGCTCGGCACCTGGAGGCGGAAGAAAATCACGCATCCGCCAAGGAGGAGGCAGAGCCAGAATGCGGCCTGCAACATCTGGCCGAGGGATTTTTGCACTGTCTTCTGCAGCGGCGCGGCGTAAAAGCCCTGCAACTCGAGCGCGATCAGCCCGAAGGGAATGAGAACCGGGATCATCCACTGAAACTCCTTGAATGGGGCGATGGGACGGTCCCAGCCAAACCAGTCAGTGCCGTAATACCGGAAGGCAAACGAGCCCCAGAAAGTAATCAGCAGCAGCAGACCGTCTGTGATCTGTTGCAATTGTAAATTAATTTCTTGTTTGCTGCCTGACATCCGGGGACTTTAACAGGGTGAGTGAGGATCGGAACTGATAATGTTTATATGGTAAATAAAAAGCCAGCCAGCAAATTGTCAAACATACCGCAGGTTGTCGGGATCATCGATTCCACGTCCAGCTTGAAGGCTGCCCTGCGTATTAATGCCGGGGAGTTGGATTTTTTTGAGATTCGCGTGGATGCCTTCGCCGGGCGCAAGGGCGGGGAGGACGAGATCCTCGCCGCGTTGCCGAAGTTAAAACTGCCGCTCATCATCACCGTGCGGCACGCCTTGGAAGGGGGCTTGCATGCCATTTCCACACGTAAAAGGCGGGAGTATTTCGAGCGGTTTCTGCCCCATGCAAAATTGATCGATGTGGAACTCCGCTCGGCGAAATCCCTGCCGGGCATCCTCGCACTCGCCCGCAGTAAAAAGGTGTCGATTATTTTATCTTATCACAATTTTCTCACGACACCACCCGCAAGCCGCCTTCGCGCCTTGGAGAATGCCGCTCGCAAGGCAGGCGCCGATATTTTCAAAGTGGCGACAGTCGCCTCCACGCCTGCGGATATTGCGGCGCTTCTTTCACTGGCGCATGCGAAACGGAAAACACCCGTGAGCCTCATGGGCATGGGGGCATTCGGCAAGGTGTCGCGGCTCGTATTCGCACAGGCGGGCTCCGTGTTGAACTACGGATTCCTCGACAAGGCGCAAGTCAGCGGCCAGTGGCCAGCAGTTTTGCTGAAGGAGCGGATCGCGGAATTGCTGGGCGCTTAAAAACTTGTCGTCAGGCTACGGCTTCGCATGCGTGGGATCCTGCAGCACACGGATCACCGCGGAGTAAATCTCGCTGGGCCCGAGGCCCTTGCTCACATAGCCGTTCGCCCCGGCAAATCGCGCGGCCTGCATCATTTCCTCGTCATAGCCCAAGCCCGTGAAAATAATGATCGGCATGTCCGGCAGCCGCTTGCGGATGATCGCGATGAGGGAAAGCCCGTCGATTTTCGGCATCCCCAGATCGAGGATCACCGCATCGCACGGATTATTCTCCATCCAGGCCTCGACCTTGGAGGCGTCCGTCAAAGAAGTCGCTACATGACCTTTGTCGCGAAAATAGGTGACCAGGAAGCGGTTTAAGAGACGATTATCGTCAACGACGAGGAAGTTCATGGTAGTGGGTAGTTAAAATTGGGCTGCCTTTATCCAACATTAAGCAGCATGTATGCCATTCACCCCCTACTTCGTGCCCATTGCAGCCACCGGCCTCATTGCCTGCGTAAATCCGGCGCTTTCCGGCCCATGGCCTCGTGGCACAGCCCCCTCACCGCATGGATCGCCCTGCGAAACCGCACGCTGTCTGCCACGAGCAGCTTGATGCTCCACCCGTGTCCATGCAGCCGGCTGTGCCCGATCCAGGTGGATTCGTCATGCAACGTACCCATTGCTTCCCAGCAGGCGCTTTCCGGCGTGATTTTTGGGTGAAAAAGAAAAATGCACGCGTAGTAACCGGTCGGAAACTGCCTCCGAAACGCCGTCAACCCCGCCGGGGAGACATGGTATTTCTCCCTGGCCACACGCCCGCCCGCATAAAAAATATCGGTTTCCCAGTCCAGATACTGAAACCCAAACACCTCCCCCGAGGCAACCCTCCCCGGCGCAAGCGTTTCAAAAAAAAGCATCCCGCCCCCCTCTTCCAGCTCGATCGTCGTCCTCTGCCGGTAGCGCGCCCCCGCCTGCGGGATGAAAATCTCCGGCAACACCTCCAGCCATCCCTCCCCAGCCACCGAAAAATGCTGCGTCAACCGCGCCTCCCCACCCTTTGCCATGGAGTGCGCCCGCGTCGCGCTCGGACTCGTAAGCAAAAGCCTCGCCCCCGCCTCCACACCCACCTTGCAATCTACCTCATCCCCCTCAAACAAACCCGCCGTCGGGTTCACCACATTCACCACCAGCGTATCCCCGTCCAGATGCGGCTTGCTGATATGCATCGGCGCAGAAAACGACTGGTGCCCGAGCTGGCTGCGCCCACCCGCCCCCAATCCGCATACCAGTTCCAAATGTCCCTTCATAACTTCCTAAATAATAAATAATGCAAATCAGCCATTCACTCTCCCCTTTTTCATCCCTCATCCCCCCCTTTGCGTCCTTGGCGCCCTTTGCGGTTAATTTTCCCCACCCATTCCAAACAGCACCTCATGCCTCAGCCACTTGAGCACATCTTCCTTCCCCTTCTCAGACTTCAAATCCGCAAACAAAAACGGCCGCTCCCCGCGCATCAGCTTCGAATCCCGCTCCATCACCCCCAGATCGGCCCCCACGTACGGCGCCAGCTCCGTCTTGTTGATCAGCAGCAAATCGCTGTTCCGGATCGCAGGCCCCCCTTTCCTCGGGATCTTGTCCCCCTCCGCCACATCGATCACATAAATAAAAGCCTCCACCAGCTCCGGCGAAAATGTCGCGGAGAGATTATCGCCTCCGCTTTCAATAAAGATCACCTGCAAATCCTTGTGGCGCGCCTCCAGCTCCGCCACCGCCGCCAGGTTCATGCTCGTATCGTCCCGGATCGCCGTGTGCGGGCAGCCCCCCGTCTCCACGCCGATCACCCGCTCCTTCTCCAGCGCCTCATTCCGCACCAGGAACTCCGCATCCTCCCGGGTATAGATGTCATTCGTGATCACCCCGATGGAAAACTCATGCCGCAGCCACTGGCACAGCCTGAGTACCAACATTGTTTTACCCGAGCCCACCGGCCCGCCGATTCCCACACGCACAGCTTTCATAGGGTCGTCACGTCACCAAGTTGCCGCCTCTTTTGCAAGACCCGACTCCGGGAGAGGCCAGCGGGGGGCATAGGCGGCAAATTCCAAACTATTTCCCGACCCTCCCCATTTTAGCCTTTAGCCAGTCCAACCGCTCCTCAAGAGTTCTCCGGATACCCAAATCCGCCACGTTCTCCGCGATGATCGCATCTCTCTCGTCATTATCCTCAAAAAGATCAAACGCCGCCCCGCAATATCCCGCCATCGCCTCGCCGGCCTCCTCCTTGAATTTGTGCAACCTCACCTCAAACTCAAACTGCCCTCCATTGACCTTGCTCCGCCCCTTCTCCTTTTCACGCGCCGCCCTCTCTTCCATCTCCATCGTGGACGCATCCCATATCGCATACTCCCCCCATCCGCGCTTGTCCGGCCCATGATCCAACGGCTCCCCGGCATCAAACGGATTGTCCCACGAAACCGGATACGGCCCCATGTCATTATGCTTCTTCTCCGCATCCGATACCCTCACATACAGTTGAAGATACTTCGCAAACATCGCCCGCCGCACCTTCTTGAAATCCGCAGCACCGGACACCACAGGCACCGCCTGAAGCATCTTCAACTCCCCCTTAAACCCTTTCAAGATCCGCTCCCACTCCTCCAGCTTCATCGGAGCCGGTGAGGCCGCCGGTTTGTCCGCATCGCCGGCAAATGCCGGCAAACAAAGCAACCCTCCCATTGCTATGAAAATCAAAATCCTCATCGTTGTCTTTTTAAAGTCTATCTCCTCCGCACTCATCGGCAAGATTTTGGAACCAATCAAAACAGCGCGTAGCAGCATTTATCCGGGGAGCGCATGCGCCCCGAATGCCAGTCACAGTGCCCTAAGCCCACTCACTCTTGAGCTTGTAGTAAAGGCATGCCGCGAGCAAAGCCTCATAAGCCAGGAAAAAATAGGGGGGCAATATGTAAAGCCCCTGTCCCAAGCAAACCGATCGCCCACAAACCCGCAAAACTCAAAGCTGTCTTTGCCCCGATAACAAAGAACGCAAACCCGACTGCGACCCAGAATATAACTAAAACTACTATTCCCATAAATTTATAACAATTGGTTCTACGCAGCTTGTTTTTACACCTGATAACCCGTCGAGCGCAAAAACGATAAGTCCATGTGGTTTCTTTCCGCTCGCAGTTCCATCCTCTCATTTCATCATTCATCATTCGCGATATTTCATCTCACCACCTGCACCAGCCTCGGCTCCCGACCCGGATCCAGCCACCGCAACACCCGCAAAAGATCCCCCTCCGCCATCGCCGTGCATCCCGAAGTCCCATGCCCCGGCCCGTACCAGATATGCATGAAAATGCACGACCCGCCGCCAGGCACATTATCAGGATTATGCGCCACAAAAGCCCCCCATCGATAAATCCCATCCTTGCGCAACATCACCTCGCCGCTCCTCCAATCCCGCCCCACCTTATCCGCATCCACCACCTCGTTATAGTAACGCGACCTGCCATCATCCACCCCCACAGACGCCGCCGTAATTGGAACATATCTCAACCCGATCCCCGGCGCAGCAGCAGCATAACCAAACACATACGGAATCCGGAAAATCCCCACCGGACTGCACCCATCCCCCTCATGTTTGATACGAAACCCCACCGGAGCCCCCGGCCCACGCTCCCCGCGCCCCCAAGCCATCCCATTCCGCCCCAGATCCACCGGAAACGGCCCCGCCACCGCACTCCAGGCGCTCGACGAATCCTCGCGCCCCATCATCCAAAGCCCTCCCTTGCAAGAAGTCACCCCATCCCCCGCCACAAACACCACCTGACGGCACTCCACCGGCAACACCCGCGCAAACCCCTCCGGAATCGAAACCACCCTCCGATCACCCGTCGTGCAACCCACGAAAATCTCCGCAACAAAAACGATGCACACTCCACCAAGAAATTTCTGCAATAGTCCGGCATTCATCATCTCAACCCCATTTAACAACATCCCTCCCGCCAAGTCGGCAGTATTCTTCAAACCCGGCGCCGGCCGCAGCAGGCTCGACTCCTGGAGATTCGACTCTTGGAGAAGCAGAGGGGCACAGGGCTGCAACCCTCGAAAAAAGATCAGTCATCCTGAACCGAGGCTTTGCGAGATGAAGCCGTGGGCGGCGGTGGGCTGCTTAACGTGTTCTGCGGTTTTGCGCAGGCCTTGCGGAGCGTAGTCGAATCGATCTCTAACTATTTCTCGACCCCTGGCACGCAGCCACATCCAAGACCACCAAAAATAAACGAACCCCCGACCATCCCCGGAAAGCCATCCCCTTCCGCCCTCCGCCCTCATCCCTCCGCCCTATCTTCATCTCTCCGCGCCTCCGCGTCTCCGCGGGAAACCATCCCTCAATCTTGCATCATCTCCAAAACCCTCGCCTCCAGCTCCTCCCCAGACCTAAACGCCCAGTCAAACCCCTCCCGAAACGGCGCCACCACCGAAATATTCGTAAGCCCGTATTCCTGGAACTCCGGCAGATACTCCGCCGCGTACCTCACCCCCTTGATCGTAATATTCAGCACCACCGCCCCCGAAGGCAGCTCCGTCACCTTCGAGCAAACCTCCGGAAACCGCCCCGCAATACGTTCAAAAATCTCTATCGTGCTCATTTACCCTTACCCTTTCTCATCCACACTATTTCTCGAAAAGAAATTTCCGAAACAAGCCTGATTGCAAACCACATTTGCCTGCATACATTCTCCCGCAGAGCCGGATGAGTCGCGTTTCTTACCTGTTTCGTAGGAAAGCATCCTTTGGGAGTGAAATAAGGAGCTTTTCGAGGTTGACAGGAACGAGCACTGGATTGGGGTGGGACCGTATGTTGGAG
>JBAVPB010000193.1:0-3151 GCA_049692655.1 Chthoniobacteraceae bacterium
TAGGTGCTTTGGATCTCCCAATTTCCAGGTTCGAGTTGTGCCGCCTTTTGGAGAAGATCGAGGCGGACGGTTTTGTGTTCCAGGTATTCGAGAACGGCTATTCTTTCCAATGCTTCTGCATGCACGAGCGGGATGATGCGGGCGCGCTGCAATGTGGCGCGGGCATTTTCGTAGTCATGGGCGCGCTGGTAGGCAGAGGCAAGGCCGAGGAGCGCGAAGGGTTGGTCGGGGTTTTCTGTGAGCGCATTCTGGTAATAGGCGATGGCGGTGTTCTGGCGGCCTTCGGAGGATTCCAATGCGCCGAGATTGATCATCATGCGAGGGGTATTGCCGCCGTCCATGGTGGTAGCCATGAGAAATGTGCGCTGGTCTTTCCAATCGGCATTCCGCACGAAGGTGCGCGCGCCGAGCAGGCCCACCCAGCATGCCAACACTCCGAGAAGGAGTTTGCCGCGGAGTGGTGAAGCGTGGAGCGACAGGGCTGCGCCAATGAAAAGAAAGCCGCTGCTGAAATAGAGCCAGTGTTCGGCCACGGTGGCATTCAATGAGAAGAGGTCGCTTACTGGCAGATAGGCTATGAGAAATGCTACGAGGAGAAAACAGGCCACGGGCAGACGATTGCGCACCCAAACGAGCCAGAAGATAAAGGCAATGATGAGGGCCACGCCTGCGAGTTCCTCGAAGGTGCGCATGGTGGCATCCCGGAGAGTCTTGATGGGATCGCCATGGTCGATGGTGACGACGGAGCGCTCCATGTGGAGATTGACGGGAGCCAGGAGAAGGCCGGCGTATTCCGCCCATGCGCGCGCCATGAGGATCGGGCGGGCTGCGAGTGATGTGGGAGTGGATTCAGGAGGGGCGATTTTCTCGGCGGAAAAGCGAAGGCCGCAATAGATGGCAACGATGGCTGCGGCCACCACCAGCCAGCGGCGGAACGTGACTTTATCGAAGAAGTATAGCGTGGCGGCGAGCCAGATGATGAGCGCGGTGACGCCGCTTTCCTTCGAGAGCATGGCCAGCAGGAAACAGAGCGCGGCGAGCCAGTCCTGGACGCGGGAGTTTTTGCCATCGGCGCCGATGGCAAAGAACAGACCCGCGAAACCGAAGAGCGCGGCAAGTAGATCGGCGCGGCTGGCGACGTACATCACCGCTTCCGAATGTACGGGATGCACCGTCCATGCAAATGCGGCGAGCCATGCGAGGAAGTCGCCTGTGCGCGGAGTGAGCTTGTTTGATTTTGCGAGCAGCCGGCTCGCGCAGAGGAACAGGGCGATTGCGGTAGCGGCGTGCAGGATGATGTTTGTGAAGTGATAGCCCCAAGGCTGGAAAGCATAGAGGGCGTAGTCAAATGTGTAGGTGAGCCGCTGGATCGGGCGATAGAAGTCCGAGGCGGTGGCGTCGGTGAAGAGGAAATGCCGGAAGCCCTCGGGGATAAGCTGCCAGCTCCGGATGAAGGGATCGCGGAGGATGAGCGCGGTGTCGTCCCAGACGAACTGGTTTTGCAGCGACGGCCAGTAGATGGCGAAAGTCGCCGCGATGAGGGAGAGGATAGCTACGAGGGGGAAGTGTTTCTTCAAGTAGTGCATCATGGGAGTTTGCGGGCTGCGCATCAAGCTTGCGTTGGCGGCGTGTGCGGATCAATTTACCGGCGATGAGATTGAGACTTCTGATTTGCGCGTTGACTGCCGTGGCATTTTCTTCGATGGCATGGGCCGGTGGCTTGGATTCCAATGTGAGGCAGCTCGTTGTGAGCATCGCGCCGGATTGGAACACGGATATGGGCAAGTTGCAGATGTTCGAGCGGAGCGCGGGTGGGGAGTGGAAAGCAGTTTCGAAACCGTGGCCTGTGTTGTATGGAAAGAACGGGCTGGTGTGGGGACGCGGGGTGCTTGGGACGGATGAACCAGGCACGCACAAAAAGGAACATGACGGACGCGCGCCTGCGGGAGTTTTCAAGATCGGGACGATCTATACCTACGACAAGAAGCTTCCCGAGGGTTCGGATTACACGTTCCATACCGTCACCAACAACGATGCGTGGGTGGATGACGTGGCGTTGCCGGAATACAACAAGTTCGTGACCATCGATCCTAAAAATCCGCCGCCGTGGTTTGAGAAACAAAAAATGAGGCTTGGTGATTTTGCCTACCGGTGGCTGGTGGAAATCCGCCATAACTCCGACCCCCCGGTGCCGGGCGACGGCAGTGCGATCTTTTTCCACATCCGCCGCGGCGAGACGCGACCGACGTCGGGCTGCACCACCATGGCGGAGGAGAATCTAGTGAGCCTGATCCGCTGGTTGCGTGCGGATGAGCGTCCGCAGTATGTGCTGCTGCCTTGGAGCGAGTATCAAGCTAAATGGAAGGTGTGGGGATTGCCTGGGCCGGATGTCGTGAGCGCGATTGCTCCGGGTGCGAAATGATCGTGCAATTTTGAAGTCCCGTAGGGGCGTCCGAAAGTAGGCAGGCGATTTATCGCCTGTTAAACATGTGCGGAATTTGGTAGTCCCGTAGGGACGAAAGAGCACTCTATGGCTAATACCTGCATCAGTCTCAATATCCACATTATCTTCAGCACCAAAGACCGCACGCCAATGATAAATGCGGAATGGAGGGAGCGTCTCTGGGCTTATCTCGGTGGCATCGCCAGGGAAAATAAAATGAGGGCGTTGGAGATTGGTGGGGTTGCTGACCATGTGCATATGCTGGTTTCGTTGCCGTCCACTCTCTCGATGGCGAAGGCTGTGCAGTTGCTTAAAGGTAACTCTTCAAAATGGATCAATGAGACATTTCCCGGCAACATCCGCTTTCAATGGCAGGAAGGGTACGGTGCATTCAGCGTGAGCAGTTCGCAGATCAAAGCGACGGTCGAATATATCCAGGGTCAGGAAGGGCATCATCGGAAGAAATCATTTCAGGAGGAATATCTGGCCTTCTTGAAAAAGCATGGTGTTTCATATGATGAACGGTATTTGTGGGAATGACGTTCTCTTTCGTCCCTACGGGACTTGCTATTTAAACGAAGGGTAACAGGCGATGAATCGCCTGCCTATTGTCGGGCGTCCCTATGGGACTGGAAAGAACCCTGCGGTGGAGATTTTTCTGCCCAGCATTCAGCGCTGGAAATTGGATAACGATTGTATAAACAAATA
>JBAVPB010000194.1:0-20551 GCA_049692655.1 Chthoniobacteraceae bacterium
ACCCGCGTTCCAGCGTCGGTTTTAGTTCCGGATATTTCTGCATGGCTTCATGCATATCGGCACTGTCCATCAGCGTCTGGGCCGCCTGGATGAAATCTACCGTCTCCGGCTTGAAGTCCGAGAGATCCAGGTCCGCCACCTGGTATTCGAGTTTCGGCGGCTTTATTCCCTTTTCCTTGTCCTCCTCCGTCTCCTTCAATCCCAGGACGGCTTTCTTCGAAAACGAACTCTCTTTCTGCGAGGCAAAGCCAAAAACCTGCGCGATGCGCCCGTAATCCAGCTTCTTCTTCATGAGACGGTTCCGGTCGCTCACCCCTTCCAGCAGCACCACCGTGCTGGCATCCGGAGGCAGCGATCCGGCGACATCGTCATAAAAACCGCTCTTGGCGATGTGCATCATCCCGATCAGCCGTATCTCCTTGTCCCCACGCTTGAATCTTCTTTCCTCCAGCGAGATCCCCGTCGGCTGGATCGTCAGGTAGCGCCCGGTGGCTTCCTCGATGCCCGAGCGCACATTCTGGCTGATCCCCAGCCCGATGAAAAACGCCACGCACAACGCGATGGTGCCATTGAGCAACCCGAAAAGCAGGAAATTCCTCCACGTAAAAAACGGGCGCGATGCCGCGTAATTCTGCAACCCCTGTCCATCCTCGTTCTTAAAGCCCACGATCAATCCTGCCGCGAGAAATACCTGGGCGATGGAGATCGGCAGCTCCCCGCGATCCCCGTGCAGGATGCTCCAGATGATGCACATCCCCATGAACAACACTGGTGGCAGGATCTGCCGTTTCGGAAGTCGCGGCGTGATCACCGTCCCCGCAAAAAGCAAAAGTCCCAGCAGCAGGACCGAAAGCGAAAACAAAACCCCCAGCGGATTCGCATCGGCGTTGGAGACGTGAAGCCTGCTGAGCGCATCCACCACGGAAAACAGGCCATCCATGAGGAAAACGTAGAGAAAAAAAGTCGTGAGCTTATGCATATGCCGCCCAAAGTCTCGTTGAGCCCGTCAAAAAAGCAAGACCCGGCGACAAGACAAACGGAGTCGTTAACAGCCTTGGAATCCAACCGCCAGAATTTCGCAAAACTAACAAATGCTTGACAATAATGACGATATTTGTAATACTGTAATTATGGATAACACATGCAGCCATGTCTTGGCCCGGAAAATACTGCTTTGCGCCCTTCGCGGTTAAAAATCCCCTCAAGTGTCCTCCGCAAAACAGCCGTTTTTGCCAAACAAAGCCAATTTTTTCTCTGTAAAGGCCCAAATAACAAAGCCAATTCAAAGCCAAACAAACCCAATTTTAAGCCATATCAAAGCCAATTCCTGCCAAAAACAGACTACATATTAGTCCTATAGGTCGTATAAGCCCTATCCCCTCCGCGCCCTTGGCGGTAAAACCCTACGAATGGAATCCCGCAACCGGCCTTCGGCTAAACCACCCCATTTCAAGCTAAATCAAGCTAAATCAAGCCTGAGGGGCATAAAAATAAATCCATTTGACAAATTGTCTATAATCCATATAGACAATTAGAACTTTAAATGACGCTACAACTCGAAGAGATCAGTAAAGATGAGGTTTACTCGCTTGCCGAGCGTTTCGAGCACGCGGGCTTGGAGCAGATTTTGCAATGGGCTTGGGAGCGTTTTGGCGCACGCGCGGCCATCGGCACCAGCTTTCAGGGCGCCGGTCTGGTCATGATCCATCACGCGATCAAGGCCGGTCTGCCATTCCCGATTTTCACTCTCGATACCCAGCTCCTTTTCCCCGAGACGATCGCATTGCAAAAACGTCTTGAGGATTTCTTCGGCGTCAAGATCGAGTCCCTCTTTCCCGAGCAGACTCCCGACGAGCAGGCTGTGGAATACGGTCAGGAACTCTGGAACCGCAAGCCCGACCTCTGCTGTACGCTCCGCAAAGTGATCCCGTTGCAAAAAAAACTGGATGAGCTCGCCGTCTGGATCACCGGCCTCCGCCGCCAGCAATCCGAGACACGCAAACGCACGCAGATCCTCGAGCTTTACCACTTCGACGTCCTGCGCGACCGCTACATTTTGAAACTCAACCCGATGTCCAACTGGTCGCGCGAAGCCGTCTGGGCGTACCTGAAGGATAACAAGATCCCGTACAACCCGCTTGCCGATCGCGGCTATCGCAGCATCGGCTGCATGCCCTGCACCCGCCCCACAGCCTCGGGCGAGGACGAGCGCGCCGGGCGCTGGACGGGTTTCGAAAAAGCCGAGTGCGGCATCCACACATTTTTGGGAGATAACATATAAATGAATCAGTCGAATCAAATAAATCAGGATCACAGCAGTCACCTCGATGCATTGGAAAACCAGAGCATCTTCATTTTCCGCGAAGCCTATCACTTCTTCAAAAAAGTCTGCATGCCCTGGTCCATGGGCAAGGACTCGAACGTGCTCATCTGGCTCGCAAACAAGGCATTCTACGGCCACGTCCCATTCCCCGTGCTGCACATCGACACCACGTATGAATTCCCCGAGATGCTCGAGTTCCGCGAGTGGGCAAAAAAGGAATACAACCTCGATCTCATCGTGAAAATCAACGAGGAGGCCCGCGCCCGCGGCGTCGGCTACGAGACGCACGATCCCGTCACCGTCACGCACGAGCTGAAATCTGTCGCTCTCCAGCAGACCCTGCGCGAATACAAGTTCGACGCTCTCATCACCGGCATCCGCCGCGACGAGGATTCCACGCGCGCCAAGGAGCGCTACTTCTCGCCGCGCAACGCCGAGTTCGAGTGGGACTACAAGGACCAGCCGCCTGAGTTCTGGAACCAGTTCACCACCTCGTGCGAACCCGGCGAACACGTTCGCGTGCAGCCGTTGCTCGATTGGACCGAGACCGACATCTGGCGCTATATCCAGCGCGAGAATATCCCGATTCCGCAAATGTATTTCGCCCGCAAGAGCGAGAAGGACGGCAAGCACTACCGCTACCGCTCCCTCGGCTGTTGGCCGATCACCATGCCCATCGAAAGCACCGCCGCAAACATCGACGAAATCATCGCCGAGCTCGCCGTCACGAAGACATCCGAGCGTGCCGGCCGCGCCCAGGACCACTACGAGCGCAACGCCATGCAAAAACTCCGCGCCAAGGGATTCATGTAAGATCAACTGGAACGAATCTCTCTTATTAATCTAATCCAACGCGACCACCTCAGCGAAAAATGACCACTACAGCATCCGCCATCCAGACCCCGGAACCCACCGCCGCGACAT
This sequence comes from Chthoniobacteraceae bacterium, assembly GCA_049692655.1. GTDB lineage: Bacteria > Verrucomicrobiota > Verrucomicrobiia > Chthoniobacterales > Chthoniobacteraceae > DASZPK01. Next base: position 3,248 of record JBAVPB010000194.1, read on the forward strand.
ACCTGTCGCCAGTCACAGCGAATCCAGCACCGATCACTGCCGCCGAAGAACAACGCCTGAAAATCGTCTTCGTCGGCCATGTCGATCACGGCAAATCCACCCTCATCGGCCGCATTTTCTACGACACCAATTCCTTCCCGGATGGCAAGGTCGAGCAGATCAAAAAAGCCTGCGATGCCGAGGGCATGGAGTTCGAGTACTCATTCCTCCTCGACGCGCTCCTCGAAGAGCAGGAGCAGAACATCACCATCGACACCACGCAAATCCAGTTCCGCACCGAAAAGCGCAACTACGTCATCATCGACGCCCCCGGTCACAAGGAATTCCTCAAGAACATGATCACCGGCGCCGCCAGCGCGGATGCCGCAGTGCTCCTCATCGCCGCAAATGAAGGCGTGCGCGAGCAAAGCCGCCGTCACGGTTACCTCCTCAGCCTCCTCGGCATCAAGCAGGTCGTCGTCGCGGTGAACAAGATGGACCTCGTCGATTGGTCGCAGGAAAAATTCGAGGCGCTCAAGGCGGAATACATCGACTTCCTCAAGCAGGTCGGCCTCGAAGCAAAATTGTTCGTCCCCGTCTCCGCCCGCAATGGCGACAACGTCAAGACCCCCAGCGGGAATACCCCGTGGTACACCGGCCCGACCATCCTCAGCGCGCTCGACCATTTCCAGCCGCCCGCCTCCTCGCGCGAATTGCCGCTCCGCTTCCCCGTGCAGGATGTCTATCGCTTCGACGACCGCCGCATCATCGCCGGCCGCATCGAGTCCGGCACTATCAAGGTCGGCGACAAGCTCATCTTCTCGCCCAATGACAAATCCGCCGTCGTGAAATCCATCGAGCACTGGGGCACCGGCTCCGCTCCCCGCGATTACGGCGTCGCTGGCGAATCCATCGGCATCACGCTCACGGAACAAATCTTCGTCGAGCGCGGCCACGTCGCCTCGCACGAGTCCAATGCCCCCATCGAGGCCCACCGCTTCAAGGCGAATCTTTTCTGGATGGGCAAAAACCACCTCCAGGTCGGCCCGCGCTACAAGTTGAAACTCGCCACGCAGGAGATCGATTGCGAGATCGTCTCCGTGGACCGCGTCATCGACGCCTCCACGCTCGAGACGACCACCACCGGCGAGGAAGCCCGCAAATACGTCGCGCGCAACGATGTCGCCGAGATCACGCTCCAGACCCGCGGCCCCCTCGTATTTGATAACCACGACGTCCTCCCGATCATGGGCCGTTTTGTCATTGTCGATGATCGCAACGTCGCCGGCGGCGGCATCATTTTCGGCGGCGTCTATGCCGACCGCAAAAACATCGCGAGCAACAACATCTACTGGCACGACGGCGACATCACCTCCCGTCAGCGCGCCCTGCGCAACGGCCACAAGGGCGCCGTCGTCTGGTTCACCGGCCTCTCCGGCTCCGGAAAATCCAGCATCGCACGCGCCCTCGAGCGCGAGCTTTTCAAGCACAACATGCACGTCTATGTGCTCGATGGCGACAACGTCCGCCACGGCCTCAACTCAAACCTCGGCTTCTCTCCCGAGGACCGCGAGGAAAACATCCGCCGCGTTGCCGAGGTCGCGAAGCTCATGGCAGATAGCGGCGTCATCGTCCTCACCGCATTCATCTCCCCGTACCGGAAGGATCGTCTCGTCGCCCGCGAAATCGCGCGCAACAGCAATATCGACTTCTTCGAAATCTACGTGGACACCCCGATCGAGGTCTGTGAAGAGCGCGACCCGAAGAACCTCTACAAAAAAGCCCGCGCAGGCGAGATCACCCAGTTCACCGGCATCGACGCCCCGTACGAATCGCCCGAGAACGCCGAGCTCACCCTCCACGCCGACCGCCAGAGCGTCACGGAATCCGTCACCACCATCCTCGACAAGATCCTCCCGCTCCTCGCCCCCGGCGAGGCCGCCTTCGAGATCTAAAGCCGATTGTTATACATTGTTGTCTGAGTGGACGTTTTTCGCAACGCCCATTCTTTCTACTTGCCTTTCATTCCACCCGTACCGATCATTCAGTTCAAATGCGCCGTCCTCTCTTATCACTGGGCAAATGGATGCTGGTCATCGCCATGATCACAGCCATCGGGGGCCATTTCATCCTCTTCCAATCCGTCGCCTGGACATCGATGATGATCTCCAACGCAAAGCACGGAAACGTCCGCGACGCCTTTGAGAAAACCTTCGATGGCCAGCATCCCTGCGCCCTCTGCCAGAGCATCCAGAAAGCCCGCGAGTCCGAGAACAAACAGCAGGCCCCGCAGGTCACCACCGCAAAGCTCGATCTCTTTCTACAACCCCGGGCGCTCAAGTTCGCCCCCGCTTTCACAAGCTGGTCGCACAATCTGCACGACACCTTTGCGGAACCCCGCGCACCCCGGCCCCTCCTCGAGCCGCCGCGCAATTTCATCACAGCCTAGCGCTCTGAAATCCTGAGACAGTCGCCTTGGCTGTACTCATCCCTTCGCGTCATGCGTGTGCATGCATCGCGATTTCCAATTGCTTCGATTCAATCCGGCTCCGTGTGCCGCAGTCATGCTGCGATTACGCCTGCCCAACCAATTTATCTTCAATGAAATCATTCAAAAATACTCTCATTCAAAAACTCACTGTTACTACTCTCATCGCCATTTCCACCACCGCAATCCTCACGCCGCACACCGCCTCCGCGCACGGCTTCGAGGGCGACCGGTTCTTCCCGCCCACCATCCAGACGGACGATCCCTTCGCCACCGACGAGCTCTCATTCCCGACCATCTCCCTCTTCAATAATCCCGCCACCGGCGACGGCACCCCGAGGACGCGCGAACTGGATTTCGGCGTCGAGTTCGACAAGGAGATATTCCCGAAATTCGCCCTCGGCATCTCCACCACCTACGTCATCCTCAAGCCAAAGGGCTCCGTCGCATCCGATGGATTCCAGAACCTCACGCTCAGCGCCAAGTATGAGCTCCTCGAAATCCCCGGGCACGAATTCATCTTCTCCATCGGCGGCGAATGGGAGATCGGCAACACCGGCAGCCAGACCCTCGGCGTGAATACCTTCAGCACATTCACCCCGAAGATCTATTTCGGAAAAGGCTTCGGCGATCTCCCCGATGGCGCAAAATTCCTCAAGCCCTTCGCAGTCACCGGCACCCTCGGCCTCGATCTCCCCGTGAAGGACGCGGACTCAAACGCCCTCGACTGGGGCGTTGCCGTGGAATACAGCATCCCCTACTTGCAGCAGCACGTGAAGGACATCGGCATCCCCGCTCCATTCAGCAACATGATCCCGCTCGTCGAGTTCGCCGTCACAAATCCGCTCAACCGCGCAGGCGGCCAGGCCACCGGCACCGTGAACCCCGGCGTCCTCTGGGAGAGCAAGGACTTCCAGGTCGGCCTCGAAGCCGTCATCCCCGTCAACAAGGCCACCGGCCCGAATGTCGGCCTCGTCTTCAATGTCCAAATCTTCATCGACGACCTCATGCCAAAAATCTTCGGCCACCCGCTTTTCGGCGGCAATCAAAACAGCGCACCAGCACCCGATTCCGCCAAATGAAAACACACATCCTCATCCTCTGCATCACCGCGTCCCTGGCCTGCACTCACCAGGCTCGCGCCCATGCATTCATCGACCACGCCGACCCAAAAGTCGGCAGCCAGCTCCACCCCTCGCCGCCGCAGGTGAAAATCTGGTTCACGCAAAAACTCATCATCATGTTTTCCAACCTCCAGATCCTCGACGCAGCCGGGAAGGAGGTGGACAAGCACGACAAAAAACTCGACCCCGCCGACCCCACGCTCCTCACCGTTTCCATCCCCGCATTGAAACCCGGCAAATACAAAGTCGTCTGGCGCGCCACCTCCGTGGATACCCACGTCACCACCGGCGACTTCACATTCGAGGTCACCCCGTAGCGAACCCCGCATGGACAAAACCACCATCCTGCTCGCCCTCATCCGCGCCGTGCATTTCAGCGCATGCCTCCTGCCCCTGTCGGTGTTCACCACCATCCTCCTTGTGGTGAACCCGGCATCGGGCCGGATCGGAAAAGCCCCAGTCCCACCCGGCGCAAGCAACGCCCTCGCGCATTTCCAAAAACAAACGCGCCATCTGCTGGCAGCCTGCATCATCACCGCATTCATCTCCGGCTTCCTCTGGCTCTGGTTCTCCATCGCCGGAATGAGCGGCGCAACACTGCGCGAATCACTCGACGCCACCATGTTCAAGATGGTCCTCACCGAAACACCCCCCGGCCACATCTGGCTCCTGCGCGCCGCAATCTTATTGCTGCTCACAGCAGCCTGTATATTTCGTCATTCGTCATTGGTCATTCGTCATTTACTTTGCCTATGTTTGGCTGGTTTGCTAACTGGCAGCCTCGCCTGGCTCGGCCACGCCGGCGCAACAGACGGGCCTTTGGCAAAGTTCCACCTCCTTGCCGATATCCTGCACCTCCTCTCCGCCGCAGTCTGGCCCGGCGCCCTCGTCCCATTCGCATTATTCATCCGGCTCCTTCTCAAATCCCGCGACCCCACCCTCCTCACCATCGCCAGCGCCGCCACGCACCGCTTCTCCTCCATGAGCCTCGCCGCAGTCGCAGTTCTCGCCGCATCCGGCAGCGCGAACAGTTGCTTCATGCTTGGCAGTCTCCACGCCCTCTTCACCATCGGCTACGGCCGGCTCCTCTTGTTTAAATTCTGTATCTTCCTGGCCATGATCACCCTCGGCGCCATCAACCTCCTCAACCTCAAGCCCCGCCTTTCCAATATCCCCGGCACCGCTTCCCCCACCGGAGCCACCGAAGCAGCCCAGCAAAAAATCGCCCGCAACGTCCTCATCGAGCTCTGCCTCGGCGCCCTCGTCCTCCTGGTCGTCGGCATCCTCGGCATCACCCCACCCGCCATGCACTGACTTTTAGTTAGAGCGTGTCAGGCACTTTGTTCCCAGCCCCAACGGGGTGCAATGTGATAGCCTGGGGTGAAGCCCCAGGAATAACGTTCCTAAATTTCCTCCAGCCCTGTAAGGGCTACACAATCTTAAAGCACCGGAGGCGCGATGGAATTAAAGCCCGGGCTGAAGCACAGCGAAACCCCGGGAACTCCATCCCCGCCAAACGACAAACCCTTGAAGCGGATGACGGAAACAACGACACCGCAAATGGCGGATAAGGATCGTGCGCTCAGTCAATGATGACGACAACACCCGTTGGTCCGCCCAGCGCCTCCACAGTCCGTTCCGCAGCCCGGTCAATCTGCACCCGGGGTTCCTTGGGCGGCTGCTGCTCGTGATAAGTGCCCGGCCCATAGAACTGTCCGTAGCGTAGCACAACCCCGCCTTCCGCGAGAACGGAACGCTCCAGTTCCGCGACAGCCCGGGCATCGGGTCCATCTGGTAACTGCCAGGCGAGGCTTTGGGCAAGGATTTTCGGCGACCCGCTCTGCCGCGCCGCCTCAATCAGGTTCCTGTTTCCCTCCGTCCGGATGCGGGCGTTCAGATCTGCGTATTCACTGATCTTCGCCGCATCATCCGGCAGATCGGTCAGCTCGTTCAGCACGACGTCGGGTTTGAAGTCACGAACCGCCTGGATAAGTGCCTCCCGGTCAAAGATATCACAAAGAATAGGTTCCGCGCCGAGTTGGCGCAGCGACTTGGTTTTGTCGGGCGAGCGCGTCATTCCGCCGACAGCATGCCCGGCCTGGATCAATAACGGAATGATCCGCTGCCCAATCACGCCAGAGGCGCCAGCAATAAATATGCGCATACCGGAATCCTAGGCCCCGCCTCGCGACAGGTCAAGCGAGGCTCGAACGACCAAATGGGGGTCAGGCGTCATATCTTGACTGGCCGGAACAATCTCTCAATTGCCTGTCTGGAAAACTCCCGCAAAAAAAATGCGGCCCCGGAAAACCGGGACCGCATTACGAAACGATTGAAACTGCGCCCCATGGCGCTCCGCCGCTAATTGGAAGGCGTGCTGGTGCCGGAGGTAGTCGGAGCTGGCGACGAGGCAGGCACGCTGCCGCCATGTTTCTTGCCACCTTTTTTGTGGGTCCTGGCCTTGATCGATGCCGCAACATCGGGAGTCGCACCCGTGGTGATCTTCACATGCATCCCCACGGTGATATCGGAAAGCTTGCCCGGCTGGCCATCCACCGTCACGGTCGCACCCGCCGCCTTGAATGTGGTCGATTCCCCGGTCTTTTTCTTTTCCACGGTGATCGTGTTGGCTGTCGTATCTACAGCGGTTACTTTTCCGCCGGGGCCGCCATGGTTGCCCTTGGCATGGGCCATGCCCGGCATGGCGATAATGATCGCGAGAGCTATTACGGATGAGAGGAGTGTTTTCATTTTAAGAATTAGGGACAGTTGTTCTGATGATTTTGTTTTTTGTCACGCGGCAGTAATTTGCCACCCGACATCCAAAACACCCCGCATTGAATAAAGTTGCAGAAAATCGGAATTAGTCGTCCAAAAGGGGGTCAACCCTCAGGGCTGACCCCTTTCAACATCCCTTCCATATGAACGACAAACCAAATGAGAAACCCCGGGGTAATAGGAATCCCGTCCCGGACGGCCCCGTGCGGGTCCTGGTGAGCGGCGCAAATGGACATATCGGCAGTTGCCTTCTGCGCGGGCTGCCTGGCGCATGGCACATCGCAGGCATCGATACCCGGCCCGGGAATGACCCGCGGGTACTGGCTGGCGACATTACCGCCATGGAGAAGACCGGCCTGTCGCCGGCGGATTTCGACGTGGCCATCCATCTCGCAGCAGACCCGAACGAATGGCACAGTTTTGAGGAACTGCTCGGGCCCAACATCATCGCCTGCACCGCCTTCCTGCACTGGTGTGCCGGGGGAGGCATCCCGCGTTTGATCTTCGCGAGCAGTTGCGAGGCATTCCTGGGCCGCCTTCATGACGATGGGCCGATCACCATCGACGGCCCCTTCCGCCCGCGCAATATCTACGGCTGCGCAAAGGTTTACGGCGAGATGCTTTGCCGCATGCTTCATCTCCGCCACGGCTGCGATACCCTGGCCGTTCGCCTCGGAGCATCGGCACCCGATGCCCTGGACCGGGAGCTGTCATCGGACCCGGATTACCTGAAACTGCGCCTGCCCGAAGCGGAAATGATCGAAGCCTTCCGCCGTTTCGTCATCGAGCCCTGGACCGGTTCCCGGGAGGTTTTTCTGGGAGCAGCCGATGGGACTTACATGCCGACCACGGAGAGCTTGAATGCGCTGTTTATGAAATAAATCTATGTAACTCTCGGGGCAGCTCTGAATGGCGTTAAGTTAAGGCGCTTCACGGGGAGTTTTTTCTGCCAACCCGGAGGGTTGCCGGAGATTAGCCGGTGGTGCAAACCACCGGGCTTAGTTATAAACAAGGCATGCGCCCCGGAGGGCCGCAGGAATACGTTATCACATGCCCGATGTTAGCCCAAACCCGTTTTAAGCTTGACGCCATTATGCGCCATTAGGGTCAGCCCTTGACTATTGACATTTCTACAGCTCGCCTAACTCAAACCTAGTGACGCATTTTCGGTGGCTGTTTGGCGGCAAATCCTTCGAGAGTAGGATCACTGGCCTTTATGGCTTCCATCTCATGGTTACTATTGGAAGCGGTAACCACCCAGCCCAGGTTATTTCCGCCACTCTTGTAATGTTCCGTCTTGCTTTTGGTATCGTGCGCCTCGATGTCGGTGTCCTCCACGAAAACAGTCTGTGATTGTTTGGGATCAATCGTGATTTCCTTGTCCCCCTCGCCGGACCGGAACCAATTCCTGGACTTGTCATAGCGTCCGACCCAGAACCAGTGGAGCGACACACTTTCAGGCGCCGCACCCAGGTTCACGACCGTAATCCGCACCGTCGAGGTATGTGCGGTGGTCATCCGTGTCTTGTCGGCAGTCGAAACGGCATCCAATCCCTGGGCGCGGCCTGTGGCATCGTTGCGCGCATCCAGCGTGATATTGGATGCAAGCAAAAGTGTTGGCGGCTCCGGCGGGATATCCTTGGAAGCCTTGTCCCTCGCAGCGGCAGAAACCGAAAGTAACGCCAGCATGAAAAGATGAATAGCAGTCGGTTTAGTCATGGTAATCAAGGTGTTGTACCCTATCCGGCTCCAATCTCACGGCACAAGCATCCTGTAACGAAAAAATTCGGGAGAACAGGGCTGCTCCTTTCTCCGCTACCTCTGTTTCCTCCTGTTAAATCCTAAATCTCCTCCCGCAGCAATCCCGCGCATGCGCATGACAATCCCGAGAACGCGGCTGCCCGGAAAATACGTTTCTTTGTTCCTGAATTTTTCAACTTCATTTCACCGGATATTCCCATGTCACACATTCCCGATTTTTTTCCCGACCGCGTCCACGACAAATTATTTGAAACGCAGGAAGGCGACCTCTGCCTCTGCCTGGATGAGGATTGGCCCGCGCTCCTCGCCAGCCTCGGACAGCTCGGCCCCGTCACGCTCATCTCCCGCAGCACGCAGATGTCGCTGCTGTCCTCATCCCAGCAACTCGATTTCGCGCCCGTGCCGGGCAGTACGGAGATCCTCGACTTGCACAGCAGCCTCTGCCTCGAAACCGGCGCTCTCGGCCCGGTGATCGCAAGGTACGACCGCCAGACAGGGAGACCCGGCATCCATTTTTACGACAGGGAAGGGAAGGTCATCCTCCAGGTCATGCTTCCTCCCGACGGGGATCCGGAGGGCTTCGTCCAGTTGGTCGGGCTCTATGCGAAGGAGTTGCTTTCCACCGGTAACGGCCCAGGCTTCCGCAGTGCCCGCTCGCAAATGACTGCGCACCACAGCACGACGCTTCCGGCCGATGAAATGGACGGCTTGCACGAGGCGTGGCCCTCCTTCGACCCCGCCTCTGGCGGCGACCTGCTTCCCGGCACACGCGGCGTCGGCTGGCTGCACGCCTTGCGCATGGCCGGCGGCGGGCGCGCCCTCTTCCTCACCAAATCCGGGATGATCAAGGCGGCCCTCGCCGCGTATTACGGGCTCATCCCGCTCCGCATCACCGCATGGACAGGCGGCCTCTACCACCAGGCCGGAGTGCTGCCCCGCCGCATGGAGCGTTGTGCAAAATGCGTCCACCTCCTCGACATCGGCAGCGGATTCCATTTCCTCTTCGGCGCCGAAATGGAAATCTGGGCCGGCTTCCACGGCAGAAATTCCGTCCCCGCCATCCACATTTTTTCCACGGAAGGCCACCGTCACGGCCTCCTCGAATTCGCCGGTCAACCCCACGAGCGCGACGCCTGGAACCGCGCCGTGCGGGAAGCCGCAGGCATCACCCGTAACGTTCTGTAGGAAAATTCAGCATCGCAGTGATTGGCGGGAGGAACAACAAGACCCCACGAAAACACAAGCCGGCGAAGCCGCGCTTCTGGATACGGCGCATAGCGCCGGTGTAGCGTCCGCTGTCCCCAGCGGAGGCGCGCGGCTTGCAATACGGGCGTCCCATCAACCCAGCCCGCCTCAATCAACCGGAAGCCTTGGGGTCAGACCTTGACTCTTGACACTTTTCATATAGCAGCCCGGAGTGCGGCGCAGCGAAGCTCCGGAAAATCCCATCCCAACGAAAATATAACCCCCGGAGCGAGGTGGCGGAATAAAACCGTCCCTCCCGGACCGACCCCGGGTCTCTTTACGCCGCCGCCCGTTTCAAAAGCTTCTCTGCGTGAGCATTGAGACTGTCAGGCCTCGGGGTCAGCCCTTGACTATTGACACTTTCACAAAAGTTCACCGTGAACTTGCCTCTTCTTGTGCAAACGCAAGCATCCGATTTTTCAAGCCCTCAATGTGGATGGTTTTCAAATCGGCGTCTTGGGCGTCTTGTGATGCTGCAAGCTCGGCGCGCGCTTCTTCACGTCAAAATACGGTAAATTAACAATGATAATATTTTATTGCGTCTGGCACGCTACGTCTGTGTAATGGCATTTCCTACAAATACCGGCCTGTTTTGGTGCCGCGCACGTATTTACGGTATAATTAAAATGTATCTTCGAATTTTCATTCTCATAGCGGCTGCATTGTTGATCACATTGGAAACCGTATTTTTGCCGTGCGATTACGTAAATCAAACCGTGCCTTCCGCCCCGGATGCAGGCTACCACACCATGGCCCACTTCAATAACGAGATGATCCTGGATCTGGACGCTCTGGTTTACGAAATATTTTTTACGATTCTCGCCGCAGTCATCGCGCTCATCCTGACACGGGGTGTCGCCAGAAAATCCTGCAAACGCACCGCACCCAGGACATGGCGCACAGAAAAATTGACCAAATAGAGGCGGGTATTATCGGCTCTGCTTATGACGGCGTAACAACCCCTGCACCAGCCCCATCTGCCCCTCGAACACCCAGATCAGCGCCTTTCCATCCGTCTTCGCGCCAGACCACATCATGGATGCAATATTGCATTCAACATTGGATGTTGAGCGTCGGAACCCGACTCTTGAAGAGGCCGTGGGGCGAGGGCGGCAATTGGACGTTCATCCCCTCTCCGTTATCTCTGTTTCCTCCTGTTAAATCCGAAAAAACTCCCGTCTTTCCGCCTGCCGTTTACACCAGCCCGAGCTGCCCTTTGAACACCCACATCAGCACCTTCACCTCAAGCTCCAGCACGCCGAACGGTTTCCCGATCATGTCATTGCCGCCGTTGAGCGTCGATTTCACGCGGTTCTGGAATGTGGCCTCGCCGGTGAGGAAGACGATCGGCGTGTTTTGATGCCGCGTCATGTCCCTCACCCGTGAGCAGATGTCCATGCCGTTCATATCGGGCAGGCCGATATCCAGCAGGATCAATTCGTAACTCTCGGCGGAAAGCTTCTTCAGCCCGTCGGTCGCATCCGCCGCTGTGGTGATGTTCAGGTTCGCCAGCTCCATCGACGCCGTAATGACTTCGAGAATTCCCCGGTCATCGTCGATCGCGAATATTTTGGAGTTCGCCACATCCTTGACGCGGGCGAGGGTCGAATCCTCGATCAACACCGCAAGGAAATCGATGCACTGCCCCACCGTCCTCATCGAGGAGGCGTTGGCATTCTCCGGATGCTTCCGATGATCGCGGACGAGCGATTCCAGCGCCGTCGTCAATGCGCTGATCGGTTGCAACAAATCTGCTTTCGCCAGCTCGGAGAGATAGCGCGCATTCTTTTCCATGTCGTCGAGCACGGCCAGTTCATCCTGGTGCCTGAGGAAATGGTGCAGGCTGCGGCGCATTTCATTCAAGGTCTCCTCGGCAGGCTCGGTTCCGGGAGTGGGGGAGTAGGAGGCAGTCTTCATAGGTTGATTGGTAGATCTGTTTTTTCAACTGCCGGTCTGAAAAATGCCCGTCTTTTTCACTGCAAACCGCTTACACCAGCCCGAGCTGCCCCTTGAACACCCACGTCAGCGCCTTCACCGCAAGCTCCAGCACGCTGAACGGTTTCCCGATCATGTCGTTGCCGCCGTTGAGCGTGGATTGCACGCGGTTCTGGACCGTCGCCTCGCCGGTGAGGAATACGATCGGCGTCTTGTGATGCTGCGGCATGGCGCGCACCCGTGAGCAGATATCCATGCCGTTCATATCGGGCAGGCCGACATCCAGCAGGATCAATTCGTAATTCTCCGCGGAAAGCTTCGCGAGCCCGTCGGTGGCCCCTGCCGCTGTGGTAATGTTTAGGTTCGCCAGCTCCATCGTCGAGGTGATGATGTCCAGGACCCCCCCGTCATCGTCGATTGCAAAAATCTTGGCGTTCGTCACATCCTTGAGCCGCGTGAGGTTTGATTCCTCGATCAGCACCGCAAGGAAATCGATGCACTGTCCGATCGTCCGCATCGAGGAGGGGTTCACGTTCTTCGGGTTCTTCTGCTGGTCGCGCACCAGCGATTCCAGCGCGGTGGTCAATGCCGCGATCGGCTTCAGCAAATCCACTTTAGCCAGGTCGGTGAGATAGCGGGCGTTCTTTTCCATGTCCTCGAGCACAGCCAGTTCATCCTGGTGCCTGAGGAAATAGTGGAGGCTGCGGCGCATCGCGTTCAAGGTGTCCCACGCGGGCTTGATCCCGGGGTTTTGCGGCGCTGCATTGGCGGCGGCGGCCCCGGCACGGTGCTTGATGTTTGAAGTGCTGCTGCTGCCGTTCGTTCCTCCGTTGGCGGATGGCGGCGGGATGATCCTCAGGGAAGGCGCTCCGGCTGGAGCCGGGGCCGGGATCGGGGCGGGCTCGGCCATCGGAGCGGGCGCGGGCATCTTCAGGGTCGGCACACTGGCCTGCGAAGGCATGGAGGTGATGTTGTTTGGCTCTTCCGGTTGTTCCTCGGGGCCTTTCGGCTTCCCATTGCGGCCGAATAATCCGCCAAAAAGGGGTTTCCCGGGGATGTTGACCCGGGTGGAGGACCCGGAACCACCGGCCGAGGCCACCTGCGCGACCTCTTCCTCCTCGTAATCCTCCACCGATTCATCCATCGCTTCCTTGACCTGGTCGGCGGCCCGCTGCTGCACCTCGTTCATCACCGGCATCGGCACGGAGATGGAGGAGGCTCTGCTGCTGACGCTGCCGCCAGCTTCGCGGAGCTGCACGGTCAGCAATTCCACGCTGGCCTTCAATTCGTTATTGGCGACAATGAGCGCATCGCGTTCCTGCGTCAGTTGCTGGATCTTTTTCTCCGCGTCCCCATTCTTGCGCATCGCGGGCACGTTCAATTTCCCGGTAGGCAGGAGCGTGGCCGGCTGGAAAGTGCCCGATCCCTGGTTGTTTTGCAATTCGGCCAGCTTTTCCAGGGCTTCATCGGTATCCTGTTTCGCCCGTTCGCACTGCTCTTTCAGCGACGCGTTCTGCTGGTGGATCTGGTCCCGCGCCTTCATCAGGCTCTCCATCTGCCTCTGGAGTTCGGCCAGTTGCGAATGCACCGGGTCAACCGAGGAGGCCGCGTCGAGTTTATATACGCACTCGATGTTGCCGAGGCGGATGAAGCACGAGCCCGTCAATTCCGCATCGCTCACGGGAATGTTGTTGATGCAGCTGCGGTTGGTCGAGTCGAGATCCTTGAACCTGTATTTGCCATTCACGAATTGCAGCCTCGCGTGGTGCGCCGAGACCGAGTGATGGTTGACCTGGATTTTGTTGTCCGGCGTCCTGCCAATGGTGATGATTTCACCCGTGAGTTCGTGCGAAACGTCCCCGGAGGGATGTGAGATGAGTAATTTTGGCATATACAAAAAGTGTTTTTTCAACCAGCCGGCAAACCGTGCCCGCTTTCACTTCCCTTAAATAGCAGGAGCAATGCCGCGTTTATGGAAAATACGACATTTTATAGAAAATACCACCCCCAACACTGAAAAAAAACGCCCTCCTACTCTGTAAAGAGGGTCGCCGTTCAGTAATGAGAAAAAAACGCGATTCTGGTCAATTCCGCCCGGATTTCTGCAAGAAAATGACACAATTAAGCCCCAAACAGGCGCGTAAAACTCCCGCCGCTGGCATGCCAGGCTTCAAAATCGAGAATTGAGAATCCGAAACGGACGTCATTGAAACGAACGCAATTGAAGAGCACGATGCCGCCCATTAATTGGCAGGGCTAATCAACCATTGCCAACCCTTACCAACCGTCAGCCATGCCGCATATCGGCATCACGGCCTTCCCGCATATCGGCATCACTGCCAAAAAATCGGCTCAAGCCGCCCGGCCAACCGCCAGCGCCACGGCCCTCAGCCGTTGCACCAGATCGGTGAACTCACCCGGCAGCAGCGCCTGCTCCCCATCGCTCTTCGCAAGCTCCGGCGAGTTGTGTACTTCTACCATCAAGGCATCCGCCCCCGCCGCGATCGACGCCAGCGCCATCGCAGGGATGAACTTGTGCAGCCCCACCCCGTGGGTCGGATCCACCACCACCGGAAGATGCGTCTCCGCCTTCAACACCGGCACCGCATTCAGGTCGAGAGTGTTGCGGGTGTAGGTCTCAAATGTCCTGATACCGCGCTCGCAGAGCAGCACATTGAAATTGCCCTCGCTCAAAATATATTCCGCGCTCATCAGCAGATCCTTCACCGTCGCGCTCATCCCGCGCTTCAGCATCACCGGCAGCTTGCTGCGGCCCACCTCTTTTAAGAGGGAAAAATTCTGCATGTTCCGCGCGCCCACCTGGAGGCAGTCCGCGTATTTCTCGATCACTTCGAGATCCTTCGTGTCCATGATCTCCGTGATCACCGGCAGCCCCGTCTCCTCGCGCGCTTCCGCGAGCAGCTTCAGCCCTTCCACGCCGAGTCCCTGGAAAGCATAAGGCGAAGTGCGCGGCTTGAATGCCCCGCCACGCAGCACCTTCGCGCCGGCTTTTTTGATGTCCTTCGCGATCGATACAATCTGGTCGCGGCTCTCCACCGAGCAAGGCCCCGACATGAAGATCACCTCATTGCCACCGATCTCCACATTCCCGATTTTTACGAGCGAATCGATGCCGCGGAATTCGCGCGCCACCAGCTTGTAGGGCTTCAATACCGGAGTCACCGATTCCACGCCCGGGATCGCTGCCAGCGGTTTCTCCCGGATGATGTCTTCAGGCCCGATCACGCCGATCACCACGCGTTGCGCGCCGCGGCTGATCTCTGCCTTCAGGCCCCATTCTTTGATGCGGTCCTGTATATGTTGAATCTGGTCCTCTGTGGCCCCTGGTTTGGTTACAATAATCATAGCGAAAGGGGGTCAAGGTTACTACCCGTTTTCATTTGGGCAATATTTTTCTCAAAACAGGTGAAAACACCCGCCATCGTGTGATCATGCCTGCCCAGCTATCGCAGACCGCTACGGCTACTTATACCGCTTCGACATCATCCGCAGTTTTTCCAGCAGGAAGCGGAAGATATAAAAAAGCACCCACGCCACCACATATCCCGCCAGAGCCACCGTGATCGCATAGAAAGGCGAAAAAGTCCCCGCATGCCCCCCGTACTTCGCTGTGGCCGTTATGGCGATATGGTAGTGCCCCCAAAACATAAAAATCGCCGTGCCCGTTAGTGCCAGGATGATCGGCCAGAGAAAAAGAGGCCGCACTGGCGCCTTCACATGATAAACGATCCTCAGAAACAAATAAAAAGCCCCCAGCGCCAGCGCGTAAGGCAGCACGATCAAAATATTGGCCACGAGGGTTGAAGCCATGTTCATGATTTCATGTGTAATAAAAATCAGCACAAACCGCAAAGAGAAACAGCATTTCCAAAGACCCGCCATGCAGCACTTCTCTTAAGTCTCATCGGGACGATCCGAAAATAGGCAGGCGATTTATCGCTTGGTGGATCAGCAAAAAAGCAAAGTCCCATCGGGACGAAAGAGGGGCGGGAGAAGCTTCCATTATTCGTTGAGCTGCAAGTCCGTCATTCCATGGGACCGGTGAAATCCTGTCTGCAAACACTCCACCGCCCAACACAGCTAGACCGAATATTTCTCCACGATCCACGTCGGGATCTTCTCTGCGCGCTTCGTTGCTATATTGATCATCTTGTAATCAAACCAGCCCTCGCAACAGATTTTGCCATTCTGCTTTTTCACGATTTCAAAACGGACCATCACCCCGTCTTTGAAAATCTTCTCGATCCATGTTTTCACGATGATGATATCCGCCAGCCCCAGCGGTCGCTTGTATTCCAGGTGCGCGGTCTTCACCACCCAGCTGAACCCCGCCTCGAGAAACTCCTCCATCGCCATCCCGTAGCAACGCGTCATCTGGTCATATCGCGCGGCAAGCACGTAATCAAAATACCGGCTGTTGTGGACATGCTCGTTCATGTCGATGTCGTCGGGACGCACCTGCAGTTCCGTTTCAAACCGGCTGTAGATCGGGATGGGTGGGCGATCGCTCATCGGAATTCTCCCGGGGTCTCAAGCCTTGGATTTTCCGGCATGCCGTTTTGGCACCAGAAAACCTTCTTCCAGGGTCATTTCCGTCTCGTCGATGAAGTATCTCCCTCCATCACGGAGAATGTCGAGGGCCTCTTCGCGTCTCATGCGATTCATCACCGAGCATTTCCATCGCTCCAGCGGTTTTATCAAACCGCTGTGCGTGTCACACACATGAAATAAATACCAGATACCCCAGACCGATGCCGCCTCCTTGATGAAAACAAAAAAGCTGGAGGGGATGAGTCCATGGCTGGCCGTGAATAATTTACAAAGATAGAAAAACAACGCCGCCAGCGATGCATAGTGAAGCAAAACGACCGCAAAAAGCACTTTCCTGCAAGTGGCATATTCCTTGTTAAGACGCCCATCGCTCGTCACTGGTATGGTCATGTTCGGTGCTTCCCATTACCAAGACTTGAATTTCACGACAAGCCAAGCTTCTGGAAACGGTGCAAGCAGCAGGGCAAAAAAACGGGCCCTGCGTTTAACCACAGGGCCCGTCTTAAATCGAAGATAACTGCTTGAAAGTGTTTTAGGCGAGGTGACCGGATACGAGCTTGGTCATCTCAAACATGCTGACTTGCTTCTTGCCATTGAACACGGCTTTGAGAGCGTCGTCTGCGTTGATGAGGGTGCGCTTCTTGGCGTCCTGCAACTTGTTTTTCTTGATGTAGTCCCAGAGCTTCTTGGTCAGCTCGGTGCGTGGGAGCGGCTTGGAGCCAACCACCAGGGCCAGCTTGGCGTCGGGTTGGACGGGTTTCAGAAACGCAGCGTTTGCTTTTCTTTTTACGGGCTTCTTGGCAGCGGCTTTTGCGGCTGGCTTTGCGGCTGGTTTTTTAACGGCTTTTTTCGTGGAGGGTTTGGTCATGGCTTGCTTGTAGGGGAAATTGAAAAAAACGGCAAATAAATTTCGCAAAAAAAATGGGGGACGTCTTGGGGAGTTTGAGGCAGTTACGCAACAACCCCGGGCCGCGGTAACCGCTAACAACGTTTTACCATGAAAAATGAGGCTTCCCGCCTCACGCCGCAAGCGTCCGATTATACACGATATGCGCCAGAAAACGAGTTTGAAAAAACTGGGAAACTAAATAATAGGCTCGGCTCTGTGAATGAGGTCTGTCACGCTAGGGAAATGACAAACAGCAGTTGCATTCATCGCTTCGCGCTCCGGGCGCAGTTGGCGATGGGTGTTTCTGCCAAAAACACATTTTCTACCAAACAAAGCCAATTTTTACTCTGTAGAGGCCCGAAAAACAAAGCCAAAACAAACCCATTCAAAGCCAATAAATGAGCGAAACAAAGCCAATAAATCCCATTGGAAAGCCAATATTCATGCGATCAAACCCATTTGCATTTATCCGGGCTAATCCGGCTTTATCCAGGTAAATCCGACCTGAAAGCTCCACGTAATTCCAGTATATC
>JBAVPB010000195.1:0-9766 GCA_049692655.1 Chthoniobacteraceae bacterium
ATCGTCCCATGTGCCTTTCTGGCGCTTTATGCATTTCCCATCTATTACAGTTGGGCCGTTTATGTCCCGATTTGCATCGGCCTCGTTTCCGTGATTGAAAAATCCGGTGCTCGCTTCTTATCCGCCAGAAAAAACGTCCTCTTTCTTGTCCTGGCCGTGGGGTTGTCCCTATTCGGACTTCCTTTCCGCGTGGTCCTCGCAAGCCTGGATCCGGGCGAACGCGATTACAGCAAGGTCGAGGAATTTGTTACGAAATCCGTTCAGTCGTCCGATGTGGTTTACGCCGATTACCAGGCATTCTACCCGCTCCAAAAAGCGCACGTGCAGGCATATTATTCCTGGTACCTCCTCGTAATGAGTCCACAGGAAAAAGCTTCCATTAATTGCCTTGTCATCGATCCCGGCTGGGCCGGTTACATCGAGACCCGGTTGGGAGGCCACTGGGAGGCCACCGGGGAACAGTATCTGCATAAAAACAAATTTGGTAACTCCCTGGACAAATTGCTCCCCGTTTATTTCATGGAGCAAACCAGCGAAAAATATAACCTCGTCGTAATTCGCAGGGTGAGATAACCCGTCTCACTTGGTCGGCATTCACACAACGCGGCGAGCTACCGCGAACAGCGACGTGCCCGTGTCCAGTTTTCCCTGCAATGCCCGGCGGTGTTCCCAGGCGTACAGGCATTTCATCAACACCAGTGCCGGCCACGGAGGCAGCCGCAGATAGTCGGCATAGGTCTTGGGCGTTTCCTGGACTTTGGCCACGGACTTTCGCCGCATCCGTTTCAGCACCGGAACCATCCACCCACCCCACCAAAAAATTTTTTGAACCGCAAACCCGCTGCCATCAAAAGCCGCGCGCAGCGTTTCCGGCACATAGCGCCGCCTGTGGCCTTGAATGTGATCGAAATCGGAAAACAACATTGGCAACGCTGGGACACTCACAACCAAAACCCCGCCAGGCTGCACCAGCGGCGCTATCCGGCAGAGCGTGCCCCGATCATCGTCCAGGTGCTCGATGACATCCAACAGCAGCGCGCCGGCATAGAGTTCATGACCAGAGGGCAGCGGCTGGTTCAGGTCCGCCTCGATCAGCTGACGGCCGGGCCGGTCAATCAGATCTATGATCTGGCGGGAAACATCGAGCCCTGCAGTCTCGTAGCCCGCATTTTCCAACGCATCCAGATTCACTCCCCAGCCGCAGCCCACATCCAGCACGCACGCAGGCGGAGCCACAGCTTCGCTTTGGAGGACCGCGAGCGCCAGCTCCGCGCGGGCAGCCCACCACGGATGGCGGCGGACACGTTCCAGTGTTTCCACCAGCATCGCCTCCGGCATGTTTTCATCCGCCACGCCATGCGACCATGTTCTAATCATCGGAACTCTTCCGTGAAAATCCAAATTCCGCCCGCACAATCCAGCGGGGGCGTTTCCGCAGCTCATCATACATGCGCCGTATGAATTCGCCAAGAATCCCAAGAATAAGAAACTGCATCCCCCCAAGGAAAAGAATCAAGCACGCCAGCGATGTCCAGCCGGGCACCTCCGCCGGAGATTGGCCGAAGAGCCGGAAGTTTAAAATTTTCCAGCAGCCGAGCAATACGATTCCACCCAGCGAAACAGCCACGCTCGTAAAGCCCAGGTAAATTGCCAGATGTAGCGGCAGCGCAGAGAAAGCAAACACACCATCCATCGCAAGTTTAACCAGTTTGAACAGCGGGTATTTTGTTTCCCCGGCCGCACGGGCCCCGCGCTCGTAAGGGATTCCCACCTGCCGGAACCCAATCCAGGCCCGCAAGCCCCTCACAAACACATCGCGCTCCGACATCTCCCTCAATACCGACACCACGCACTGCCGCATCACGCAAAAATCGCCCGCGTCCAGCGGGATTTCCACATCCGAGATGGACTTCAGCAAGCGGTAAAACATCGCATAGCTCGCCCGCTTCAAAATATTCTCCTTGCGGCCACGGCGCACGGCATACACCACGTCGTAGCCTTCCTTTAATTTGGCCACACACGTCGCAACGAATTCCGGCGGATCCTGAAGGTCGGCATCCAGCAGGGCCACGAAATCGCCCGTCGCGCGGGACATCCCTGCAAACACCGCGGTCTGGTGGCCGAAATTCCGCGAGAAAGAGATCACCTTGAACCTCGGATCCTCCGCGTGCAGCGCCCTCATTTGGCGAAGCGTGTCATCGTGGGAGCCGTCATCCACCAGGATCACTTCCCACGACATTCCTAATTCCTTAAGACTGCTCAATAATCTTTCCTTGAGAAAGGGCAACACCTGGCCCTCATTGTAACAAGGGATGACAAGGCTCAATTCTGGTGCGGCGTCAACCTGGTTCAGTTCGCCGGTTGACACAAAAAATACTCCTCCCCAGATTCCAGATTATCGCCCGGCCGCCCCGCCGCGACCCTTTGCACACCCGTGCCCGTGCCGGAAACCACGCCATCATTGTGCGACCACCCGCCATCATTCACGCCATGCCCCCAAATTGCCGGCCACACTCTGCCCACGATAGCCGCAAGCAGAACCGGACCCTGGATTTTAGAAACACCCGCAATTCGCCTTTGCCAGGCAACGTCGCCGGGGCCGATCGGGATCAAAAGTGAGAGACGGGAGAGCATCGAGTTTTATTTGAAAGCGCGGCAATTTGTGAAACACAGCTTGTTTTGTAGCATCGAGTTTAAAGAGACAGCCCCGTAATGTAAACTCCCTGTTTCACCCACCCCAGCCCCCTTTCCGCCCCGCAATACAACTCGCCTCCTCCCCCCGGCATCCTTCATCCTTCCCTTTCTTAATCCTGTAAACCGAGTCTTCGAGATAATGTCCTCATAATCTTGTTCATCCTGTCTTAAAACCGAGGCTTTGCGAGATACTCGACTCCGGGAGAGGCAGAAGGGCAATGGGCTGCAATCCATGGGCGGAGGCGGGCGGCATAACTTGTTCTTCGTTCCCTGCACCCCGGTTAATCGCGCGAAGCGCCCACTTCCCACTTTATCCTTTAGCCTTTATACTTCAGCATTCTCTTCGCCCCCTCGTAATCCTGTCTTAAAAAAATCCCAAAATTTCCCGAGTCGAGATTCGTGCTTCGTCATTTCCCCAATCTGTGTAAATCTGTGCAATCTGTGGACGATCCTCAGCATCCAGTATCCAGAACCCATAAACCGGGCGTGCAAAGCAAATTTCCCAACTTCCGCCCTCATCCCTCCTCCCTCCGCCCTTTCTTATGAACTTGACCGAGCTCACCACCACCATCTCCGGCGCCTACGGCGTCCTCGGCATCATCATCTTCCTCATCCTCAGCCTGCTCGCCCTAGCCATCGCCCTCCTCTGGCTCCTATTGCCAGTATTGCTCTACTACAAATTCCACCGCCTCATCACTCTCCAGCAGAAAACCAACGAGCTCCTCACCTTGCTCACGCAGAAACGGTGAGCGCGATTCGCGCATTTCCGTTGTAGGACTGCCCTGTGGGCAGTTCTCCCCGCTGAATTGTCATCCTGAGGAATTCGAACATTTGACTCCGGGAGGGCGAGGGCTGCAATCCGTGGGCGGAGGTAGGCGGCTTAACTCCGTTTCGCCTACGCCCAATCGGCGCAAAGCAATTCCGCCTGCGCCAGCACCGTCTTCGTCGCCTCTTCTTGCAAATCCGGCGGATACCCATGCTTTTTGAGAATGCGCTTCACCATCACCTTGATCTTCGCCCGCGCGCTCTCCCGCACCGTCCAGTCAATCGTCACGCTTTTGCGCACCTGCGTCACCAGTTCCGCAGCGATCACCTTGAGTTCATCATTGCCCATCGCCTGCACAGCGCTCTCATTGGCTGCCAGCGCGTCGTAGAAGGCAATCTCGTCGTCATTCAGCCCGAGATCGACGCCACGCTTAGTCGCCCTGTCCATCTCCTTCGCCAGTTTGATCAATTCGTCGATCACCTCCTGGGTGGCGATGGCGCGGTTATGATAGGCGTTCAACGTCGATTTCAGCATCTCGCTGAACTGCTTGCTCTGGACCAGATTCCGCGTGGAGCGCATCTTGATCTCGTCCTTCAGCAGCTTCGCCAGCAATTCGGCGGCGACGTTCTTGTATTTCAGACCCCGCACTTCGGCGAGGAACTGGTCGGAAAGAATGCTGATGTCTGGTCGCTTCAACCCCGCCGCCGTGAAAACGTCAATGATCCCTTCATCGGCCATGATCGCCGTGGAGACAAGCTGCCGGATTGCCGCGTCGAGTTCTTCGGGCGGGCGCTGTTTGCCGGAGGTCTTGGCAAGCTGCGCTTTGATGGCTTGGAAAAAGGCGATGTCGTCGCGCAACTCGATTGCCTCGTCGGTCGCGGCGCAGAGCGCGAAGGCGCGGGAAAGATCGGTCACCACCTGCACGAAGCGCTTCTTTCCGTCATCCTGCTTGAGCACATGCTCCTGACCCGCTGGGATCAGCCCTAGCCGCTCCGCGGGCGTGCCAGCCACCCACTTGTCCCAGTTGAATCCGTGCATGATCCCGCAGGCGATCTCGTGTTTCTCCTGCATCGCGGCGATGGCCTGCGCGGTGTCCACGCTCGGGCTTCCTTGCCCGCCGCTCTCGGTGTAGGTGGCGAGGGCGTGCTTGAGTTGATCGGCGAGGCCGAGATAATCCACCACCAGCCCGCCTGGCTTGTCGTGGAATACGCGGTTCACGCGGGCGATCGCCTGCATCAGCCCATGGCTGCGCATTGGCTTGTCGGCATACATGGTGTGCAGGCAGGGCGCGTCAAAGCCGGTCAGCCACATATCGCGCACGATCACGATGCGGAACGGGTCTTTGCTGTCCTTGAATCGGGTCGCCAGTTCACGGCGCCGCTGCTTGTTGCGGATGTGCGGCTGCCACTCGGGACCATCATCGGCGCTGCCCGTCATCACGATTTTTACGACACATTTCCGTTTCTTCTCGGTTTCGAGGTCGTCATCCTTGGCGCTCGCCCACTCGGGCCGCAGTTTGATGATCGCATTGTAAAGCTCCACGCAGATCCGGCGGCTCATGCATACCACCATTGCTTTGCCATCCATCGCTTCGAGACGGCGCTCGTAGTGCGCCACGAGGTCGGAGGCGATCAGTGCGCTGCGCTTCGGGTCACCCACCAGCGCCTCCAGCGCGGCCCACTTCGATTTGAGTTTCCGCTTTTTCTCCTCCTCCTCGCCCTCGGTGATCTCCTCGAACTCCTCGTCAATCTTCGGCAGCGCGGCCTGGTTCAGCGCCAGCTTGGCGATGCGGCTTTCGTAATAGATCGGCACCGTCGCCTTGTCGGCCACGGCCCTCTGGATGTCATAGATCGAGATGTAGTCGCCAAAAATGGCGCGGGTGTTCGCGTCATTCTTCTCGATGGGCGTGCCGGTGAACCCGATGAAGGAGGCATTCGGCAACGCATCGCGCAGATTGCGCGCAAGCCCGTCAATCAAATCATACTGGCTCCGGTGCGCTTCGTCGGCGATCACCACGATGTTCCGGCGTGACGATAGCTCCGGCATCTTCTCGCCTTTCTCGGGCATGAATTTCTGGATCGTGGTAAAAATCACACCACCGCTCGCCACTTGAAGCAACCGCCGCAGATGTTCCCGATCCTCCGCCTGCACCGGCATCTGCCGCAGGATTTCATGGCACCGCTGGAATTGCCCGAAAAGCTGGTCATCGAGATCGTTGCGGTCCGTCAACACCACGAGCGTCGGATTCTGCATGGCCGGATGCCGCACGATCCGGGCGGCATAGAACAGCATCGAGAAACTTTTGCCCGATCCCTGCGTGTGCCACACCACCCCCACGCGCCGGTCACCGGCCTTGCCGCCGTGCATCCGGCCCGCCCAGTACTGGCCGGTGCCTTCGCCCGTCCTGCCCTCCTCGGTCATGCCGCTGGCACGCACAGTTTCCTCGACCGCCGCGTTGACGGCATGAAATTGATGATACCCCGCGATGATCTTATTCAGCCGGTCGCTGTCGGTATCCTCCTCGTAAACGATGAAGTGCTGGAGCAGATCAAGGAACCTGTGCGGCTCAAACACACCTTTGATCAAAGTCTCAAGCTCAAGGGAGCCAGGCGGGGCGTCATGCTGGCCGTCAATCGTCCTCCACACCTTGAACCATTCATGGTTCGCCGTCAGCGAGCCGATGCGGGCGTTGCTGCCATCCGAAACCACCAGCACCTCATTATAATGAAAAAGGGAACCGATCTGCCGCTTGTAGGTCTGGAGTTGGTTGAAGGCGCTCCATATTGTCGCCTCCTCATCCACCGCATTCTTCAATTCCACCACCGCCAGCGGCAGGCCGTTGACGAATACCACGATGTCCGGTCTCCGGTTGTGCTGTCCTTCGATCACCGTGAACTGGTTTACCGCCAGCCAGTCGTTGCCCTTGGCATCGTCGAAATCCACCAGCCGCACATCGTCGCCCGCAATGGAACCATCAGGCCGCTTGTATTCCACCGGCACCCCGTCGCATAGCCATTTGTGAAAGTCTCGATTGGTTTGTGTGGGCGATGGAGTCCCGATCCGCAGCACTTTGCGGAATGCATCCTCCCGCGCCTCGGCGGGGATTTTGGGATTCAGCCGCAGGATCGCATCGCGCAAACGCTCGACGAGAAGCACATCGCCAAACGAACCCCGCTCAGCAGCCGGTTCTCCTGGTGCCAGATGCGGTCCATGACCGACGGCATAGCCCAACTCCCCGAACCATGTCAGTGCGGCATCTTCGACGATGGATTCGTTGAGACGATCCATGGCTACCCGCTTAATCGGCAGCCATCTTCACGAGCTGTTCCGTTTCTTTTTCTCCCACCAACACAGCCCCCTCGTCGGCGAGTTCAGACAGGATATCCTCGGCGGCGTCCAAGCACGCCTCCTCCGCCGGGCGGCGGACCACGAAAACAAACCGGTCCGGCAGGCACCGGATTTTTTTCAAACGCCGCATCCGTTGCAACCAGGCGTCTCCGTGTTCCGTGATTGCCGTTGGCTCGGTCCGCGCCAAATCCAGCGGCTTGATCACCCGCAACGGAACATGTTCCGCTTTACGTGCTTCGGAAGCAATCGGGATGCGCACATGATACTCCTCCGTGCCGACCTGCACATTACGGAGAAATACTTTGTCTGGGCGAAATTGCCGCAGCACATCGTAAAATTTCCGTGCCATGATCGTTTCCTGATATTCCTTGTGTTGCGCGAAGTTGCGCAGAACATACTGGGCAAAAAGATCCTCCGTCACGGCATTCACGTCAGGGGTCAGGATCGTGCGGGTCTCGCCAAAGCGAAAAATCGCCTCGCGCGGACGCACAAGTTCGCGAAACACCTGTCGGGATAAGGGTGCGTCCTTCCCGCTATCGATCAGGGACTTCACTCGCTTCATCTCCATCAGGATGATGGATCGTGCCGACCTGAAATTGCCGGCGTTCAGTTCGGGAAAGAAAGAGGTGACACGAGCCGTCTTATGGCGTTCGAGCAGGAAGTCAAAAAAACATTTCTCCGGGGAATGCACCACCACGCCGAGATTTACAAACTCACCCGTTTCTGGATAAGGAAGGAATTGCAACACTGCGTAATTGCACGCGTATCTTGTTTCAGGATGCTTCATGGCCGGTTCCAAAAGGAATCAGGATCGTTAAAAGGAGAGGAAAGAGTTTCATGTACCAGTTTCCTGTCGATCTGCACAGGTAAACTTTCGTCGCCATCAATATGGAGCCATTCCAACGGCAATGCATCAAAAATTTCGTCAAACCGGCCAAGGACTGCTCTCATTTTCGGCATCGTCGTATCTTGAAACCCCACTGGCCATGCGGGAAGAAGGGGACCAAAGATGTGTTTTTCAAAATAACCTTCGCGGGTGAATGCCGGATCGAACGCCAGGTTAAAATCAAACACCGATAGCCCGTCCTGATCCATCAACAGGTTTGGATTCCCGCCCAATTGCGAAAATGCACGGTCCTCATTATGCACCCACAGGTCGAAGGAGAGGACTTCTGCCTTCAATGTATTATGACACGCCTTGGCTTCGGACCAGGAGATCTCACGGGCGTTCTCCAGCCGCTTGGAAACAAACACCAGCCCGCTCCCCAACTCATAAATATCCGAGCGGTCACTGGCCGCAACCAGACTTTGCGGTACATCCGCGATGGCAAAATCCGGTATCCGCAACCCCATGTCGCGCCCAAGGTTTCCCGCAATCCATTCACAACACAACGCATTCATGTCCGTATTCCGTCCCTTTGCGTAATAAAGTGCTCCATCGCCGCCTCGGCAGAGGAACGGCTTGCTCATTCCTTGGGAGGAACGGCCAAGCACCTCAACTATGGTTACCGTTGGATTCATGCGACAGCCATTTTCTCCAGATTTTTTAAGCTTAGCTCCCCACTCAGCAGTTTCGGCAGCAGCGTGTCTCGGAGGGCAGCGAGGGTGCGGGATTGCTCGGTATTCGCACGGATTTGCGCGAAGAAAGGTTCGATGATCTTCGCAAATATCCCGCTAATTTCAGGCGGGGGTAGGATAAATGGGATACGGTTCATGTTTCCCTGATTTAGCTTTAGCTGAACAGCACCGTTTACGAATGGCGCAATATTGCAATTCTTTAGGTGCAACAACACGTGTTCCGTGCTTACGTCATTCCTGCCGCGCAGGACATGGGCGTGATTATTGACCCAGAATTTGCCCCATACGTACTGGAGAACGGGTGTGCCGTCATCATTAATGACAGAGCCATCTTCACCCATTAGAACGTAGATACCATCGAATCGAAAATCATTGACGTGATCCATCACGGAAGCTGCGCCGTGATAGGGATACTGCCCATGCCGCAACGCTCGCTCCCGACCAGAAAGCGGCACGCGCTTGGAATCGGAAATTTCAATAACCTCATCTAACGTACAAGCTCGCCATCCTTGCGGTATGGGGCCGAGTGTAGATTCCTGAAAATGGGCGGGAAACAGTGCGGCAGTCGCATCGTCGAGGCCAACCGGTTGGCGTCCGTCAAGTTTATCGCGAACGGGATCGAAATCCGCGAACCAGCTTTGGAACAACGCCCGAGCCATCGCCTCCAGCGTCGCATTCATCCGTCGGTTCAACTCAATCTTGTCATCCAGCCCCCCGAGAACCTGCGAAATGGCCTCGCGTTTACGCTTCGGGGGAACCGGAATTGGAAGTTTTGCCAAGTCGCGCAGATTGAAAGTTGCTTGAACCGTCGTCGTTGCCCAAGTGCGAATGCAGTGCTGGAGGAACGCAGAGCGCAGGCATATGGAAACCCATAAACTGCCAGGGTCTTTGCGAACGGGAATTACACCAACAGCGCGAGCGACATTCCAACCGCTGAGATTTTGAGGAACGATTGCAACTTCTCCGAGAGTGCCGACGAGAGTTAAAAGAACCTCCCCGCCGCGAAGGCGTGAACGTTGGAACTTCGCCTCCACGCCTGACTCCACTTTGAGCATGTCTGTAGTATCTATCCGTCCGTTGCGAATGTTGTTTACGCGAACAATCGGAACACCGTTGGTGGTTTCCGTTCCAGGTTGGACGATGCCGTACGAAACGCCTCGTTCTTCGACCAAGTCTCCGAGCGATTCATAATGCCAATCGTTTGGAATGACCGGCAACTCGTCGGGCAATGGCAGATCATCGAGATTAACTGCCATATCCCAGCCCTCTCAGGTTTTCTTTGATCGCCCTCTCAAGTTTCGCGGATTCAATGAACTGTGCATTTAATTCCGCGACAAGACGCGGCATCTTTTCCTCAAAGGGTTCTCCATCGTCCTCGAC
>JBAVPB010000196.1:0-4224 GCA_049692655.1 Chthoniobacteraceae bacterium
GTCGCTCATGGATAATGCGCCTGTTATCAGGGCTAATCAACCCTTGCCAACCCTTGCCAACCGTCAGCTATCCCGCATCCATCACTCATCCTTCCGCCCCTCCCGCAAACTCGGGTTCTTATCAAGCCACGCCCGGTACGCCCCCAGCACCTGGTCGATCTTCCCATACCCCGGCAACTTCGATTTCGCCCCCGAGAACATCCTGCGCAACGCCGCCACCGGATTCGCCAGCTCCCACCGCCGCGACTGGTAAAGCCGCTCCACCGCCGCATCCAGTTGGTTCAGATAAACCGACAGCCTCTTGATCTTTTCAGCCGCCACCACCTGGTCCGTCTCCATCTGCATCTCATCCCTCAGCAGCAACTGCCCATGGGCCTGCATCAACATCCCCCGCATCTCTTCGATCCTCGCATTCAAGGCATCGACGACCTCATCTCTTCCCGCCGTGGCCATCGGCGCGGCCCCGTTGCCGGAAGCTTGCTGGCACCTCGATTCCAGCTCCTTGATTTGCTGTTCAAAGTTCTTTTTCTCGAGGAGAAGTTCATGCACCTGCCGCGACCTGTCGTGCAGCATCCGGTCCGCCGCATGCGCCTCGGTCCACACCCCCTGCGTCGCCAGTTCCGGCGAAATAGTGATGCGGATCGGGTATTGCAGGCTGTAGCCCGGCTTGATCAATCCATCCTCCACGTAGTAATAAAAATCGTCCGCCCGCGCATCCTTCCAGCGGCTGAGATAAAGCCGCGTATTCCTCTCCTCGCTCGGCGAATTCAGCTCCCGCGTGCTCGTCTCCAGATGATACACCTCGCTCGTGTGGCAATAGTGAACTTCGTGCCCCGCGCTCCCCAGCCTCAGGCACAGATCCACATCCTCATGACTATTGAGGAACGCCGTGTCGAACCCCTTCACCTCCTCAAAAGCATCACGCCTGATCAAAAGGCACGCCCCTGTCAATATCTGGTAGCGGCGCGACTTGTTCACCGCCGGATGGTCCGCCGCAAACCCCGCATAAATATGGATCGGATGCCCGTCATTGCGGATCGCCATGCCCGCGTGCTCGATCGTGTCATTCGGGAAAAGCAGTTTCGCCCCCACCGCCCCCGCGCGCGGATGCTCATCGGCATACGCCGCGAGCGCCTCCAGCCACCCTTTCTTCGGAATAGTGTCGTTGTTTAAAAAAACAAAATAATCCCCCTTCGCCGCTGCTGCCCCGTCATTGCACGATGTCGCAAATCCCTTGTTGCTTGCATGCGTCACCACCGTGACTGCGCTCCCATACGCCTCCAGCATCGCCGACGTATCATCCTTCGAGGCATCATTCACCACGATCACTTCGTAATTGTTTCCCGACGTTTGGGAAACAGCGTCAAGGCATTGGCGTGTCAAGGCAGCTTTGCCAAAAACCGGGATAATGACTGAACACTTTGCCATGGATTTCACATATTGAACATTTGCTGCCCGACAGTTCCAGATTTTTCGCCTCTGCCGACTCTCCACCGTTGCCGCACCATTATCGCCGAATCAACTTGCCCGTTCATTTAAAACGTGCGAAATAATCGCCCTGCGGGACAAATCGGATTCCCGGATGGAAGACCTCCATTCGCAAAAATCGCGGTTTGCCTCCCGGTAAACGCCGGCATAGCTCAGTTGGTAGAGCAGCTGATTTGTAATCAGCAGGTCATCGGTTCGAACCCGATTGCCGGCTCCATCTCCCAATGTTCTTGGATTTGGACAAGCAACCCCCTTTATTGAGCGCTTTATGCACGACCCTCTAGATCATGTGGATCCCTTCATGGGCATCGATGGATTCGGAAACACCCTCTGCGGCCCTTATCTCCCCTTCAGCCTAGTACGGCTCGGCCCGGATACCCTGCCGCCTCAAAAGACCAACGGTTACAAATCAGGCGAGCCGGTCCTTCATTTCAGCCACACCCATCTCTCGGGCACGGGCGGCACCGGCCGCTACGGCAATATCGGCGTGATGCCTTTCACGGGCCGGCCGCGACTCCAGATCGACTCCTCGGAGATCAGCGGTGAAACCGCGCAACCCGGCCATTACGGCGTGACCCTGGAACCCTCGAAAATCTGCGTGGAATTGACCTCGACCCCGCGCACCGGCATCCACCGGCACTCCTTCCCCGCGGGTCAATCCGGCAATATCCTCATCGACGCCGGGGCCACCGTCCAGAACGGCTACGATCATCCGAAGGAAAAAAGCCCAGTCAGCGTTGGCGGTTACATCAGTGAGATTTCCGATCGTGAAATCTGCGGCCGCGCCGACTTCGTGGGGGGCTGGGGCCACCTGCATTCATACTCCATTTATTTTTTCGCCCGCGCGGACCGGCCATGGAACCGGCTCCTCCTCGGCAACGGCGAAGGCATCCTCAATCGCGATGCCATCAGCGGGCCAAATGCCCGCGCCGTCCTTCACTACGAGGATGGCCAGACCGTGGAGCTCCAGGTAGGCATCTCATATTCTAGCGTCGCAAACGCCCGCGCGAGCGTCGATCGCGAAGCTGCATGTAAAACCTTCGAGCAAATCCGCGAAGCGTCCCGCGCCACATGGCGGAAGTCTCTCGACCGCTTGCAAATCGAAGGCGGCTCCGTGGAGCAGCGCAGTATTTTCCACACCATGCATTACCGCCTCCTCTGCATGCCCTCCGATCTCGGCGTGGACGATGAATTTCACCTCTGGAAATCGGGCGTACGTCAGTTCACAGATGTCCTCTGCCTGTGGGACAGCGTGCGC
Organism: Chthoniobacteraceae bacterium; assembly: GCA_049692655.1. Lineage (GTDB taxonomy): Bacteria > Verrucomicrobiota > Verrucomicrobiia > Chthoniobacterales > Chthoniobacteraceae > DASZPK01. The sequence goes on from JBAVPB010000196.1 coordinate 2,747, forward strand.
AATGCAAACAGCCTCCTCGCCCTCATCGAGCCGGAATTTTCCCGCGATCTCATGAACGCCTTCCTCGATATCTACGACCACACGGGCTGGCTCCCCGATGCGTGGGTAAATGGCCACAGCGCATGGATTCAGGGCGGCAGTTCCGCCGATGTCATACTGTCCGAATACGCCCAAAAAGGCATCGCGGGTATCGATTACCAAAAAGCCCTCCGCGCAACCCGCAAAAACGTCGAGGTCCCGCCGCCCGATCCTTACAGCGCGGGCCGCTACCACCCTGATTACCAGGCGCTCGGCTTCACCACTACACGCGTCGCCCTCGGCTGCGTTTCCCGTCATCTGGAATACAGCTATCAGGACTGGTGCATCGGCAAACTCGCCGAAACTCTCGGCGATGGCGCCACGGCGCAAAAGTTTTTCGACGATTCCCGCAAACTCTGGAACCTCTGGCGCGACGACAAAAAATGTTTTGCCCCGAAAAATCCCGATGGCACATGGGTCGAGCCCTTCGCTCCGGAATACTACAAGGACGAGTTCTGGTACGACCCCTATTTCTACGAGGGTAACAGCATCCGCTGGTCGTTCAACACCCAGCACGATTTTGCGGGTCTCGTCCAGCGCCACGGCGGCGCGGAAGTCTTCGTCGAACATCTCAATTTTTATTTCTCGGAGCAACAAAAGGACAAGCGCTTCCACTACCGCAACAATGAGACCGGCCTCCACATCGCCTACCTCTATCTCTACGCCGGCCGCCCCGATCTCACGATGCTGACCACGCGCAGGCTGCTGAAAAAATATTACAACACCACACGTCTCGGTCTTCACGATAATGAGGATATGGGCTGCCAGAGCACGTTTTACATCTGCTCATCACTCGGCTTCTACCCTGTCATGGGGCAGGATCTCTACTGGCTCACTGCCCCCGTTTTCACGCGCGCGGAAATTTCGTTGAACTCCGCGGGCTGCAAGCTCGTCATCGAAGCCCAAGCCGCATCCGCGGAGAACTGCTTCATCCAAAGCGCCATACTCGACGGCAAACCGCTCAACCGCGCATGGATCCGCCACGCCGAAATTGCCGGTGGCGCTGTCCTCCGCTTCGAGATGGGCGCAACCCCCACCGCATGGGGCCGCGACGAACCCCCTCCCAGCCCGCTCGAACTTCAGGCTATTAAAAGCGCCTGACATCCCTTAAATTTTCACGTCCATGAAACTCAGCAACCCGAACGCAAGGATATTCATCCCGGATTCCACCCAGGAGCCCGGAGCCCTTGCCCGCACCACCCATCTCGGCATCGGCGCGCATCAGGACGATCTCGAGTTCATGGCCTTCCACGGCATCATTGCCTGCTACCACAGCGGCACGGAATGGTTCAGTGGCGTCACCTGCACCGACGGCGCAGGCAGCGCCCACACCGGCCCCTACGAAAAATGCACTGCTGATGAAATGCGCGCGATCCGTGCCAACGAACAGAATCTCGCCG
>JBAVPB010000197.1:0-4263 GCA_049692655.1 Chthoniobacteraceae bacterium
GCTTGGGAGGACGTTTCCATGCAGTTGAAATGCGGGATTGATCACCAAAGTAACCCAGTCGTCGCAGCGACATTCCGGGGAGCGCATTCGCCTCGAATGCTGGTTGCGGAGTCCTCGCCGCAACGAACTTTTTCTCCAACTCCCCGCCTGCTATCCGGCAACGCCCCACTGCAACGTTACGCCAAAAAACCCATCCGCGAACACCAACGGTGTTCCGACCTCCAGCCCAGGGTTGGCATGACGCAGGAATGCCTACCCTGGGTAAAAGTTCAATTCCTCCAACTCTGAAGGAGTTGAGCCCGCTTTGCTTGATTTTATTCCATGCATGTTGAAAGTGCATACCGCGCTCCAATTCTTGCTGGGATTGCGCATTTGTTTTTCTTCTCCGTTCCGACTAAGCTCCACTCAGCCGTATGCGCTCTAAAATTCTTGCCCTTATTGTGGGCATAGCCTGCATCGTCGCAGCAGCGCTTCGGCAGGATGGTCCCGGCTCCATCCCCGCCGCATCGCAAGCGACCGCTTACCTCGCAGTCTTCGGCATTATTTGTGTCCTATGTTCCGGATTTCTCGGCGGATTCACCAGCCGTTACGGTCCATCCCGCATAGCGGATTCTCCGAGCTTATATGGAGACCAAATATTCAACTTTCTGGGCTGGCTGTTATTGATAGCAGGTTCAGTCACTGCCATCTGGCTGTATTTGTAAACACGCTCGTAACGAGCCACGACGTTGCGCACTTCTAAAAATCGTTGTCATTCACAGATGACGAAAGAAATGCCCCGGAAAAATCTGTGTTAATCCGTGAAATCTGTGGACAACCCCCCCGCTTACTACCGGTTCGGATTATACGAACCGCGCTTCTGCGCCGGAGTCGCCCCTCCATTTGGAGGTGCCGTGGAAGCGCTGATCTGGTTGCCATTGGCATCGTAAGTGTTGATGGAGATCACCTTGCCACCCGATGCGTATTGGTAAACCGTGCGGCTCACCAGGATTCCCGCCACGGAGTAGGTGGCCACCTCGCTCACATTACCCGCCGCGTCGCGCTTGTAACCGAGCTTGTAGAGTTCCTTCCCGGCGGCGGAATAAGCCGTGGCGCCCGTCGCCTGCCCCTGGTCGTCCAGAGTATAGACCAGTTTGGACAACAACTTGTCCGCCTTGTTGTAAATCTCGGCGGTGGAGGTGTGGTTCTCCGGGTCGCTCCTCATCACGGTCTTTGTCCCGTCGGGATGCAATGTCTCGGTGACGCGGATCGGGGGCGCCGTGTCATCCTGCGGATAGGCGGTGCGGCTGAGGAGGGTGAGGGAAATCAAAGGGATCAATAAAAACAGGGAGCTTTTCGTTTTCATGGGGCAATGCCGGTTAAGGGTGGAATTTAAGGAATGGAAAACAAGGGGTATTGGGCCGCGTCCAGACATGCAATTTCTTCCAATCGCGCGGCTTAAACAGCCTGCCGGAGTTGCGACATTGACGTACGAATAGCATCAATCACCTGCTGCGTCGATATTTCACTCATCGGCGCGCTGCGGGCCTGCGGGGTGAATTCCGCGTTCACCCGCGGGTTCCCCGCCTGGATCACAAATGCATTTTCATGCCGGGGCCGCCAGTGGAAGGGGTTGGTTTTCCCAAAAAGGGCGATCTGCCGCGTCTGGAATGCGGCGCCGAACTGCATGGCGACGGAATCGACGCTCAAAAGCAGGCGCGCCCGGCGGGCGAGCGCGGCGAGGCTGAGCAGGTCGGTGCGCCCCGAGAGGTCGTGAAACGGGGTCTTTGCCTTGATCGCGGCGATGTGCTCGCTCTCGTAGGTCTCCTTCGAGCCGGTGACGACGCACGGGAGCCCGAGCTCGTTTTTGCAGAAATCGATGACGTCCGCCCAGCGTTCCGCGAGCCAGTATTTCTCGGGCCGCGTACTGCCGGGGTGTACAAGGATGTAGGGTTCCTCTACACGCGTCTCGTCGAGCAACTGCTGCGCTTTTTTCACCGGCCAATCGGGCAGGTTCAGCTGGATGCCGGTCTGTTGCGGCTTGATTTTTAGCGGGTCGAGCAGATGCAGGTAGTGGTCGATGGTATGGCTGTCGCGCGCGGATGAGGCGACGAATTCGTTGTAAAAAATGCGGAGCTGCGACTTGCTCGCCGAGCGGAAAGTGATGCGCTGGTGCGACTTGGAGAGGATGGAGCAGATGGCCGAGCGGTCGTTCCCCGTGAAGTCGAGGCAGATGTCGAAGCCGGAAAAGATCAATTTCTGCCAGAAGGCGCGGTTCCCCGCCTTGCGGCTGAAAACGAAACTGTCATCGATGAAGCTGAAGGCTGGAAGCAGCTCCCGGCAGGCGGTATCGATGGCGAGCGTGATATGGGCCTCTGGATTCTGGCGCAATGCCGCGAGTGCGGGCGTGGTGAGCAGGAGATCGCTCATCCGCTTCAGCTGTAAAACGAGTATCCTGGGCATTTACGATTTTTGGACCCTGTGTGATTCAGTGATCCGGTCGGAAAGTAAACACTTTGTCCAGAAATCTGGCGAGTACTTCCTTGGGACGCACCCCGGGGGGGCGGGCCAGCCACCGCTTGAGCTCCAGGCGGGGTGTGTCGGGCGTGTTGATCCCACGGTCCGTCGTGCAAGCCGTAAGGTAGCCGGCCTCCGCCACCAGGTCGCGCACCCTTTCGTTCCACTTCCCATACGGATAGCAGAAATGCTCGATCGGCACGCCAAAGGTATCCTCCAGCTTCTTCTTGCTGGCCACGATCTCCTCCCGGGCCTCTGCCGCCGGGATTTCACAGAGATTTGCATGGGTCATCCCATGAGCCCCGATTTCATGCCCCGCCGCGATCCATTCGCGCACCTGTGCCGCATCCATCAGCCTCTCCGGCACCTCGCCGCGCGCAATGTCCCATTCGTTCCTCCCACCCAGCATTCCAGTCACGATATATTGGGTGGCCTGGAACCCGTTCTCCGACAGAGGCTTAAGCGAATTTCGGAACGCATTCTCAAATCCATCGTCAAAAGTGATTACCAGGGCTATCCAACCCTTGCCAACCCTTACCAACCCTCTGCCCATCCCGACCCCTGCCACCCCCGCCCGCTTCAGCTCCCTCATTTGTTTTTCAAAAAGTTCCGGGCTCACATACAGCGCCTTGAAAATTGTCCCCGCAGGCCGCACCCCCACTTTGTGATACAACAGCGCCCCCGTGCCACTTTTGAAATACTCCCCAAACCCATCCAGCGAGCTGTAAAACTTCTGTCGCGGCTCTCGCATCGCAGTCCGGGTCAGGCCGCTCCCAGCGCCGCGTTCTTGTCCGGGAAAATGGCAAAGATCTGGTCGAGTCTCGCCAGTTCAAAAATGCCCCGCACATTGTCGCGCAGCCCGTAAAACGCAAACTTCCCCCCGTAGGCTTGGATGCGTTGCATCGCCTCGATGAAGACCGCCAGCCCCGAGCTGTCGATGTAAGTCACCCCCGTAAAATCGACGAAAACACGATCCGTTTTTTTAGCAATCATCGGCTCAAACGACTGCTTGAGTTGCGGCGAGCCATGCATGTCGATATCTCCGGTGATGGAAAGCACGTTCGGTTCTATCGTGGAGATGGATGCCATTGGCGCTACCAATTATCATGGAACCTGCCATTCATCAATCCCCAACCCGCATGCCCGAAACGGGCGCATCAAAATTGACGCCGGCTAGTCGCGGAAGTTCTGAAAATCCAGGGCCACGCCGTAATCCTTGCCGCGCAAAAACTGGATGACCGACTGCAGATCGTCGCGATTTTTTCCGGTCACGCGAATCTGGCGCTCCTGCAAAGCCGACTGCACCTTGAAGCCCTGCTCCTTGATCGACTTGATCACTTCCTTTGCCTTGTCACCATCGAGCCCCTGCTTGATGTGCAGTTCCTGCGTGGCGTTTCCCACGGAGGAGATAGCCGGATCTTTCCGGTCGATGTTACGGAGATCCACGTTCCGTTTCGCGAGCTTGCCGATCACGATTTCGTGCAAGCCCCTGAGCTTGCTCTCGTCCTCGGCGGAGAGTTTGATTTTGTCTTTCTCGAGCTCGATCTTCGCGCTGCTGTTTTTGTAATCAAAGCGCGAGACGAGTTCCTTGCGCGCCTGGTTCAGCGCGTTGTCGAGTTCCTGGTTATCTACTTCCGAGACGATATCAAAGGAGGGCATGGCCTATTCATAGCGCAGCGCTTTCACGGGATCAAGCCTCGCGGCGAAGTAAGCGGGGATGAGCGCCGCCACCGAGCAAATGATGAAGGCGCCGATGCAAATGATCGC
>JBAVPB010000198.1:0-3087 GCA_049692655.1 Chthoniobacteraceae bacterium
TGTTGGTTGCCGCTTTTTGGGCCGACTCGGCGGCGTTCTGCTTTGACCGGAGGGTCTGTTCCGCCCAGCCCACTTCGTTGACTTTGGAAGAGGCATCGTCCTGCAATTTGTTGGCCTCTGTCTGCGCAGTATTGGCGGCTTCCTGCGCGGTTTTTGCGCCGGCAAAAGCGTCGCCTTGAAAGGCAAGCTGCTGGACGGCCTTTGTCTGCGCGTCCGTCGCGGCGGATTGGGCGTTCTTTGCGTTTTCCTGCGCGGCCCTTGTCTCCTGCTCCTTTGCGGTTACCTGCAGTTTGGCGGCGGGGGCGTTTTCCGGCGTGGCATTTGTGAAATCCTGTTTTGCCTGCTCGAATTCACCGGCGGCCTTCACTGCCGCCTCCTCGGCCTGGCGCGCGGCCTCCTGCGCCTGGGTGACGGCGGCAAGCGCGTCGGCAGTTTTTTGCGGGGCATCCTTGGAAAGATCCTTCGCGAGCTCGGAAAAGTCCTGCAGCTTCTCCTTGTTGATCTCGGCGAGCTGCTGCTCGGTGGCAAGAAGCTCCTGCACCTTGTCCTTCACCTCATCGGCCTGGATGGCGTTGATCTCTTTTGCCACCTCCTCGATGCGTTCGGGCGAGGCGGCGAGTTTATCCTGCAAGGGAGTTGGCTGGGGCGCAGCATCTGCCGCATTCTCAGCGTGGTCCTTGTCCTTTGCAGCATCGGCCATGCTTTGCGCGGCTGGGGTCTTCAAGGAGAATATCCATGCGAGCAACAGGACATGCGCTAGGATCGAGAGCACGATCCACTTCGTGCGTCCCCCACCCTCGCCGTCGATGCTATCGATTGTGTTCCGTCTTGGTATGGAAGCCGACATTTCTCAGATTGTTGAATTCACAGATCTCGAGCAGCTCGACGATGGATTTGTAAGGGGCGTCCACGTCGGCATCGATCCGAACGCGGCGGTCCGGTTTCTCGGCGGCAGCAGTCGCGAGCCGCTGCATGAGCAGGTCGGTGGAGACGAGGTTGGTCGCGAAATATTTCTGGCCGTTGCGGTCCACGCCGATCACGAGCGTGTCATCCTTCTGCTCGGTATCGATCGCGGCGCCCGACTGCGGGAGTTTCATCGGGAGTTCCTTCTCGGTCTTTTTGAGCGTGGTGGCCACGAGGAAAAAGAGGAGGAGGACGAACATCATGTCGATCATCGGAATGAGCGGCATCTCGAAATCCTGGTCTGCGGATTTTTTCTTAATGCGCATTGGCCATCTCCTTTGCGGGTTGTTTTTTCTTCAAGAGCCAGTCGGCGATGAGGCCGGTGACCTCGCGCTCGAGTGCGGAGCCATACATGTTGGTGCGGCTCTTGAAAAAGTGGAAGAGGGCGAGGAACGGGATCGCGATGGCGAGACCGAGGCCGGTGGTGACCAGCGCCTCGGAGATGCCGCCCGCGAGTTGCGCAGGATCGCCGAGCGCGCCGGCGAGCGCCACGGTTTCGAAGGTCTGGATCATGCCGAGGATCATGCCCAGCAGCCCGAGAAGCGGCTCCAGCGTGGCGACCACGCCGAGCGGATAGGCTTTCTGGTGGCTGAGCTCGAGTTCCTGCGAGATGATGTCGCCCGCGATGGCCGAGACGTCGGCGATGGAGCTGTCGCGGTTCTGCGCGACGAGGGCGATGGCGCGACCGAGGGTGCTGGGGTTTGTCTCGTCTATGTGCTCGAGTTCGTCGAATTTGCCCGCGTTCCAGAGTTCGCGCGCCTTTGCGGTGAGACCCTTTGGCACGTAGTTTTTGCGGCGCAGGTTGAAGAAGCGCTCGAATGCGAAGGTCGCGCCGAAGGCGGAGAGGAGAATCTGGACGATGGCTGTGTTGCCGCCTTCGCGGAGTTTTTCACCCCAACCTGCGGAGAAGCGTTTGCCGGCGGCTTTCTGCTCGCGGTCGCTCAGGGCCGCGGCGGCGGAGACGGGGGTGGCGGCAGGTTGTGTTACAGCAGCGGGCGAGGGTGCAGGAGACTGGCTGTGGGCTATGGAAATGCCGGCGGCCACGAATGCCACGGCGATGAAGAGACGGAGTCGGATATTTTTCATGAGGGGTTTGGGAGTCGGCGGGCCTCGCATGTTTGGGGGGCGAGGGCGGCAATGGTTTCATAAGACGGGGCGGAATCAATATTATTCACGGGGAATTTATGCGGGAGGCGAGGACGGGGGTTACTTGTAGCAGCTTGTGGTGGGAAAAATGTATCGGGCGTGGGGGGAGTTTGTGTCGGAAAGGCGGAGGGTGGAAAATTAACCGCCAAGGACGCGAAGAGCGCAAAGGAAGAGAGGAAATTTCACCATCAAGGCACCAAGGGCGGGAAGGCGGAGAGATGGCAAAATGACGAAACACAAATGACGAAAATCGAGGCTTTGCGAGATGAACCGACGGTGCTTGAGGTGCTTTTTTGTGCGCAGAACAATCTCGCGAAGAATTTTTAAGACAGGATTAACAGAATTTACAGGATTATGTTTGCGGCTCACGCCGGGATTTTTTGGATTTATTTCGTGTCGATTGTCTTTGGGCCGCTATAAAATTGGAGGGTGTTAGCGAGAATCCTGTTAATCCTGTCTTAATTCTCTTCCCCATGGTCTTATACGCCGAAGCAACCGTCACAGGAGTTTGTGTTTTAAAACAATAAATTGCGCGCATATGAAGAAGCTTATCGCGGTGTTCATGATTTGCCTGACTCAGGTTGTTTTTGCACAGGAAGGCGGGGTGTCGAAGGCGACGGCTGCTTATTCCACGGCGTGCGAGATTCTCCAAAATGCGAAAGATGCCGAGAAGACGAATGATACTGGCGATGCGATCATAGCTTACCGCATGGCGGATGAGAAATTTTCCCAAGTGCGCCAACAGGATCCGTCGTACGAGGTGCAGCATGTGGATGAATACAAAAAAACGATCGCAGAGGCGATCGGACGGCTGGAGCTGGCGTCACAAGAACCGCAGCCATCACCACAAAAACGAAAGTCACCACTGGATAAGAAACTGTTCGTGACAGCGATGCTGATATCCCAGGGGGTGAGGCTTTTGATCTACTTTGTCGTCTCGGGCCTGGCGATGACGTATTACAGCAAGCAATCTTACCC
>JBAVPB010000199.1:0-10366 GCA_049692655.1 Chthoniobacteraceae bacterium
CTCGCTCACTTTTGCGAGATTGCGCCGGGTGATGCCGGAGACCTGTTATTATGCATTTGAGGCGAATCCCGACACATTTTCCAGGCTGAAGGCCAATGCGGAGGCTGCGGGAATCCGTGTCCACAACGTCGCGATTTCGGACCATGATGGAACTCTGGAGTTTATTCATGGAAGCGTGTCCCATGTCTTCACCACCGTGGAGAATACTTCCAGCTATTCCATTCCCACCGAGCGGATTTCCGTGCCATGCAGGCGGCTTGACGGATTTGAGTTTGAAGGAGACTCACTGGTAATCAAAATCGATGTGGAGGGACAGGAGAAAAATGTCCTCGACGGGGCGGAGGGGTTGTTTCGTGCCGGGCGCGTAAAGGCTGTTTATATCGACGGTTACAAGGAGAGAAGCGTGGAGGAATTCCTGAAAGGATTCGGGTTTGCGCTTTTGGACGGGAAAACGCTGCTGCCAGCCACCCACGACACTTTCAGCCTGCTGGCGGTCAGGAGGGATGTGTGAATTTGCGTGATAACCGGCAGGATTTCCAGTTGCATGCAATTGATAACCATTTATCATTAAACATGTTTTTCATTTATTCGATATGATCCAGATTTTTCTCAAAGGTGGCCCTGTGATGTGGCCGCTGCTTCTCACTTCGCTCGTGGCATTGACCGTGGTGTTCGAGCGGCTCTGGTTTACGATCCGCGAAGGGGCGCAAAGCCAGCCGAAGGTGGTGGCGCGTATTTTTGCACAGGCGGAACAGGGGGATTTTGACGCGGCGCAGAGGGCCGGGGCGGGCTCGCCGGATTACATTGCGCGGACGCTCACGTATGCGCTGGAGCACCGGGACGTGTCTTATTCCAATGCGATCCTGCAGGCTTCCAGCCGGGAATTGCAGCGGTTCAATCGCGGCATTTCGCTGCTGGATACCATCGTGACACTGGCGCCGCTCGAGGGATTGTTTGGAACGGTCACGGGGATGATCCATGCATTCGGGCTCCTCGGCGCGAGTGAACTTGGCGCGCCCACGGCGATCACTGGCGGCATCGCGGAAGCGCTCATCGCGACTGCATTCGGGCTGCTGATCGCCATGGTGGCGCTGCTGCCTTTCAACTACCTCAACGCCCGGCTGGAGCAGGCGCGGCAGGAGATCGAAAACGCGTCCGCGCAAATGGAGATGCTGCTTTTGCGTGCGGATAAGAACGGCATCCTGACCGCATGACGCCAATCCCCTCCCCACGCAGCAAAAAGCGGGCGCGGATCGAGATCATCCCGTTGATCGACATCATCTTTTTCCTGCTGGCTACTTTCGTGATGGTGTCGCTCTCCATGGTGAAAAACCGGGCGATTGCCGTGAACCTGCCGGGCGCGGCGACGGGCGCGCCGCAGGAGCAGAAGAAATTCTCGACCGTCTCGATCGATGCCGGGGGCAATCTGTTTTTCAACAAGGAACCGGTGGATGATGCGCATCTCGCGGCGGCGCTGCAGCAGTTGCTCACGCAGGAGAGCGATCCGCAGGTGTTCATCCATGGGGATGAGAATGCGGCGTTTGGAAAAGCCATCGCCGTGCTGGATGCGGTGCGCAAAGCGGGCATCACCAAGGTGGCGATCGAAACCAAACCGAAATCGGCGCCATGAAGCGGGAGCTAGCCGTGAGCTTTGCGGCGGCGGCGACCTGCCACGCGTTGCTGCTCTTTGCCTTGCGCCTCGGAACAACGGCGAAACCGCTGGCCTTGAGCGACGAGGGGTCACCAGTGGTCGTCGATCTTGTGCAGCCCTCCGCCGAGACGCCATCCGCCCCGCCCGAGGTTGCCGCCTCGCCGGAACCTTCGCCGGACATGACGCCTCTTGTGCCCGAACCGACCCCGGATCTCACGCCGCCGACACCGGAAGCCACTCCCCCACCCGTCGAACCCGAACCGACGCCTCCCCCTGCCCGGCAAGCCGCGATGTCCACGCCGGCTCCGTTGCCGCCGCATCATGAACGGCCAAGGTCGCATGCGGCCGCCTCGACATCCGCACGGAGACCAGCAGCGGCGACACAGACTTCGACGGTGTCGGGCGCGACAACGACTGGAGGGTCAGCGTCAAACTCTCGACCGGGGTATCGCTATAATCCGAGGCCGGATTATCCGGTGGAGGCGCGCGCCGCGCACCAGGAGGGACTCGTGATGCTCGGTGTCGAGGTGAATACGGAAGGGCATGTCAGAGACGTGTCGCTGGCAAGAAGCAGCGGCTATCCGTTGCTGGACAAGTCCGCGATGGAAGCCGTGCGGCGCTGGACATTTGAGCCGGCGCGCGAGGGTGGTTTCCCGGTGGCAAGCCGGGTGGATGTGCCTGTGCGGTTCACGCTGAAGGATGCGTACCGCTGATTGATTGGCTGCAGGTCAGTGGACCGGAGTTATTCCTTCGGCATGTAAACAGTTACAATGACAGTATAAATGACGGAAATGGTGACGCCGACGAGACATGCAGTAATCATATTTTTATAAATTGAAGCGCGCAAAAAAGCAGCATCGGCGCGGGCTGTCAAATACAAAGAGACGTTTACTTGCGTGAGCGGCTTTTGATCCGGTCGAATTTCGCCTGGATGAGGCTGTTCAACTTTTCCCCGACCGCCTTGTTGCCAAGGCGCTGGACGACTTCGTTGAGGAAACCGGCGACGATCAACTGCCGGGCGACGAGCGGGGTGATGCCGCGCGAGAGCAGATAGAAAAACTCCTCCTCATCGATCTGGCCACTGGTGGCGCCGTGCGTGCAGCGGACATCGTCGGCCTCGATCTCGAGACCGGGGGCGCTGTTCGCCTCGGCTTCGTCGCTCAAGAGAAGATTGCGGACTTTCTGGTAGGCATCGGTCTTATGCGCGCCGGGCTCGACACGGATGAGGCCGGCAAAAATCGTGCGTGCGCTGTCGGAGAGCGAGTTTTTGTAAAGCAGGTCGCTCGCGGTGTTCGGCTGCTGGTGATCCTGCAAGGTGCGGTGATCGAATTCCTGCGCGCCATCGGCGACGGAGACGGCCAGCATGTCGCTGCGACCACCCTGCCCGACTAGGCGGCTTACGCTTTCGGTGCGGGCGTAGTTTGCGCCGAGGTTGAGATTCATGCTCACCGCCGAGGCATCGCGGCCGACGACGGTCGAGTTGATCTGGAATGCGAGGGTTTTCTCGCTCCAATTCTGCGAGCAGATGTAGGTGAGCTTTGCGCCTGCGCCGAGGAAAAGGTCGTTCACGCCAAGGGCGAAGCCGGGAGCCTGATGGTCGGAGGACTCGAAATAATCGACCAGCGTCACCTTGCTGTTTTCACCGGCGACCAAAAGTGTGTGCGGGAATGTGGAGCCGCCGGAACCGTGCAGCCAGTGGAACACCTCGATCGGGAGATCGATCTCAACCCCGCGCGGGATGTAGAGGAACGTGCCGGATTTCACCCACGCCTTGTGCAGCGCGGCGAATTTCCTGGAGCCGAGGACGACTTCCTGCGTCATGAAATGCTTGCGGAAAATCTCCTCGTGTTCGACGACGGCTTTTTCTATCGGCTCCCAGATCACGCCCTTGCGCTTGAGATCCTCGGAGAGGACTTCGCGCTGCAGGAGCTGGTCGTTTGCAAAAATCATGCGGCCCGCGGTTTCCTTCAAACCGACAGAGCGTTCGATCAATGCAGCCTGGTCGGCATCCGAGACCGGCAGTGGTCTGGAGTAGGCGGAAATATCGAGTGATTTGATCGTCGCGAAGCGCCATGCCTCATCGGTGCGGCGCGGCGAGGGCTCGGCATCAAATGCCTCCCAGCCGTCCGACTGAAGTTTCTGAAACCAATCCGCGAATCCTGAATTTCCGAAAGTCTCCGGCTTGTTGATGATCAGTCCGGCTTCCTCGGCATTCAGTTGATTCATTTCTTCGGGTGCTAAAATTCCTACGCTCATGATTCTTTAATTCGTGCAGCCAGTGGATCAGCCGACCGAGCCTTCCATCTCCATGTCGATGAGGCGTTTCAACTCGACGCTGTATTCCATCGGGAACTGGCGGACGAGATCGTTGACGAAACCGTTCACGCTCAGGCTCATCGCCTGGCCTTCCGTAAGGCCGCGCTGCTGCATGTAGAAAATCTGCTCGGCGCTGATCTGCGAAACGCTGGCCTCGTGCTGCACGGCATTGCCGGTGCCGCGGACGGTGATCGCGGGATAGGTGTCGGTGCGGCTGGTGGAATTGATGAGCAGGGCGTCGCACTCGGTGTTGTTTTTGCAACCCTTGAGGTGCTTCGGCACATGGACAAGGCCGCGATAAGTCGCGCGGCCCTTGCCGACGCTGATGCTCTTGGAGATGATGTTACTCGTCGTTTCGTCGGCGGCATGGATCATCTTCGCACCGGTATCCTGATGCTGACCGTCGTTTGCGAGCGCGATGGAGATGACTTCGCCGCGGGCCTTGCGGCCTTTCAGGACGACGCCGGGATATTTCATCGTGAGGCGTGAGCCGATATTGCAATCGATCCATTTCACCTCGGCCTCTTCGTGGGCCACGGCGCGCTTCGTCACGAGATTGAAAACATTCGCGCTCCAGTTCTGAACGGTGATGTATTGGATCTTCGCGCCCTTCATTGCCACGAGTTCCACCACTGCGGAGTGGAGCGTCGCGGTCTCAAATTTCGGCGCGGTGCAGCCTTCCATGTACATCACTTCGCTGCCTTCGTCGGCAATGATGAGTGTGCGCTCGAACTGGCCGAAGTTTTCGGCATTGATGCGGAAGTACGCCTGCAACGGGTGCTTCACCTTCACTCCCGGCGGGACGTAGATGAACGAGCCGCCGCTGAACACGGCGCTGTTGAGCGCGCTGAATTTGTTGTCACCGGCAGGGATGACCTTGCCGAACCATTTCTTGAAAATCTCGGGATGATCACGCAGACCCTCGGTCGGGCCGACAAAGATCACGCCCTGGTCGCCGACGGCTTTCTTGATGTTGGAATAGACCGCCTCGCTGTCGAACTGCGCCTCGACGCCCGCGAGGAACCGGCGCTCCTGCTCGGGAATGCCGAGCCGCTCGAAGGTGCGCTTCACGTCGTCGGGGACTTCGTCCCACGAGCGGGTCGCCTTCTGGCCGTTTGCCAGGTAGTAGCGGATGTTGTCGAACACGATCGCATCCAGATCATGCGAAGCCCAGTGGGTGGGCATCGGCTTGCTGGTGAAAATATCGAGCGCCTTGTGGCGATACTCGCGCACCCAGTCGGCCTCACCCTTTACGCCTGCGATGTAGTCGATGGTGTCATGAGTCAGACCGACGCCCGCATCGTATTGGTGGCTCTCCGGATAGGAAAAGTCCCCGATGCTGCGGTCGATATTGAGATTGGTTGCTGTTTCTGTGCTCATGATTTTCTCCCTTTTAAAATTGTTTGAATTAAACTCCCGCAGTCTCCTGCAGGCCTTCCTTCACCCAGTCGTAGCCTTTTTCTTCGAGCTGCAACGCGAGATCCTTGTCGCCACTCATGACGATGCGCCCCTCGACCATCACATGGACGTAATCTGGCACGATATAGTCGAGCAGACGCTGGTAGTGGGTGATCAGAAGTATGCCGACCTCGGGGCCGCGCAGTTTGTTCACGCCGCCGGAAACGATGCGGAGCGCGTCGATGTCGAGACCGCTGTCGGTTTCGTCGAGGATCGCGTATTTCGGATTAAGCATCGCCATCTGCAGGATCTCGTTGCGCTTTTTCTCGCCGCCGGAGAAGCCTTCGTTCACGGAGCGGGAGGTGAAATTGCGTGGCATCTCGAGCGCGTCCATCTTCTCGTAAAGCCGGGCGTAGTATTCCGTGGCCTCGAGTTCCTCGCCATCGGCGAGACGGGACTGCACGGCTGCGCGGAGGAAATTTGCGATGCTCACGCCGGGGATTTCCATGGGATACTGAAACGCCAGGAAAAGGCCCTTGCGGGAACGTGCGTCGGGAGCGAGCGCGAGGATGTCTTCACCGTCCATGAGCACCTGTCCGCCGGTGACCGTGTAATCGGGATGGCCGCCAAGCACCTTGGCGAGCGTGCTTTTGCCGGAGCCGTTTGGCCCCATGATCGCGTGAACCTTGCCGCGCTCAACCTCGAGGCTGAGGCCGCGGACGATTTCCTTGTCGCCGATGTTTACGTGCAGATCCTTGATGACTAATGAACTCATGACTTTGTTATTTTGATTTTGAAGTTGTCTGGCCCGCGCAATCGGGGCAGAGGCCGCGCAGAGTGACCTCGTGATGGGTGACGACGGAGTTCGGGGGGAGTTCCCATGTCTTTTCCACGCCCTCGTCCTTGGGAAGGGGGACATCCATGACGGAGCCGCATTCCGTGCAGAAAAAGTGGCCGTGGGGCTCGAGATTCGCGCAATAGCGGGATGGGGCGCGATCCAGGTTCACATGCTTCACGAGATTGCACTCCGTGAGCGTCTCCAGGCAGTTGTAAACGGTTGCGAGGGAGATGCTTGGCATCTTTTCCTTCACCCGTATGAACACCTCGACCGCAGTCGGATGGTCCCGCTTTGCCATGAGGGCATCAAAAACTTCGCGCCGCTGCGGTGTGAAACGGAATCCATTCTCATGGATGGTCTCATTACAGGATTTAGGCTCGGTTTTCTTCATGGGAGTGAAACAATATCCGGCTATTGAGATTCGTTATCAAGAACAATTCTAAATAAAAGTAGAGACTGGGTCGCAAGAGGATCGATGACCAAAGACGAAGATTTTTAACCACCAAGGCACCAAGGAAGACTGGATATTGGTTTTGTATTTCGTTTTTCATGCGAATTTCACTCGTTTTTACTCTGGTGCGCCTTGACGGGGCTTGACGGGGCTGGGCAGTTTTTTTGGGGATTGGGAAGGTTTACCGCGAACGACGCAAAGGGGGGAGATACTGGATGCTGGATTCAATAGCTGACGGCTCGTTGAATTTTTTACCCTTGTTTTGCTATGATTTGCTTTGACTACTCTGGTGGCGGGGCAAGGCACCCAGAGATTGCCGCCCTCGCCCCACAGCCTCTACAAGAGTCGATTAAAAGGAGAAAACAGAGGGAACCGAGGAGGGGCGTCCGCAGATTGACGCAGATTTGAGATTAAATTGGTGTGAAATTGGGTTCGTTTGGGTTCGTTTTTTGGAGCTCTCCAGAGTAAAATTGTGTTCGTTCGGAAAAATGCATGTTTTCGGCTTGGCTGCGATCCCTTCAGGATCGATTCGTTATGGTATGTTTTCCGGGGGTGTCGCTCGTTCCTCGCTCGACCGCCCGGCTGCTGTGGCTGTGATGGCTTTGCCATCGGGAAACCAAGGCTGGAGACTTGAAGTTACAAAGTTTGATAAGTCCCCTCTCTCCGTTTCACAGCCATGGCTGTGGCTTGTTCTTTGATATTGGCAAAATCGCTGCGGGAAGTCAAGAGATATGTTAGATTGATGTTATTTATGTGTGACGCTGGTGGATTTCAGGTTATTTCTTCTTTTGAAAGGCAAGTTTGTGGCTTGTGTTGAAAGTGCTGACTTTTTCATGGATCGGAGATCGGGGCTTTCCATTCAGCGGCGCGGCACTATGATGCCGGAGCATTTCAACTGAAACGAAAGGACTCTTCCCATGGGCTTGATGGATTTTATTAAAGGTCAACTGCTCGAGATCATCGAGTGGACGGATGATTCGCGCGATACGCTCTCCTACCGGTTCCCTGACGGGGACAAGGAGATCAAGCGCGGGGCGCAGCTCATCGTGCAGGAATCGCAGGTCGCGCAGTTCGTTTACCTGGGGCAGTTTGGCGACACCTTCGGGCCGGGCGAGCATACGCTGACGACGGACAACATCCCGGTGCTGACAACGCTGAAATCGTGGAAATACGGCTTCGAGTCGCCCTTCAAGGCGGATGTCTATTACGTGGTCACCCGGCTATTCACGGGGAACAAATGGGGGACGCAAAACCCGGTGATGATGCGGGATGCGGATTTCGGCATCGTGCGGGTGCGGGCGTTTGGGACGTTTGATTTCAAGATCGTGGAACCGAAGCTGTTTCTGAAGGAGGTCGCGGGCACGGACGATCATTTCCGGCTGGATGAATTTGCGGACACGATGCGGTCGCGTATCGTGAGCGTGTTCAGCGAGGCGCTGGCTGCGGCAAAGATCCCGGTGATGGATGTGGCCTCGCGCTACCAGGAAGTGGGCGATGCGCTGCTGCCGGTGATCAACCCCGTGATCGGCTCGAAATACGGACTGGAGATGACCAGCTTCGTGCTGGAAAATGTGAGCGTGCCGCCGGAAGTCGAGGAGGCAATCGACAAGCGGAGCAGCATGGCGGCGGTGGGGAATCTCAACGATTACGTGAAATTCCAGATGGGCCAGGGCATGCAGCAAGGCGGTGCGGGAAGCGCTCCGGCGGAGATGGCGATGGGATTTGCGATGGCGCAGCAGATGGTGCAACAGCCGGGCGGGATTGCGGGCACGCTCTCGACCGCGCCGGCGCCGACTGCGGCTACATCGATCGCGCCGGAATTACTCACGCCCGCCGATGCCGCGAAGATTTTGAATGTCACCGAGGCGGATGTAATGCAAAGCCTGGAAGCTGGCGACATCAAGGGGAAGAAGATCGGGGCGACGTGGCGGATAACGAAGACAGCGTTGGATGAGTTTTTGAAGAGTTAGGTTTCAGCGAGATTAGGTCGCCCCTACAGGGCTGAGAATTTTCTTTGGCCGTTTTTCCTGGGGCGATGCCCCTGGCTGACTTGGTTCGCCCCGTTGGGGCTGGGGAATAATGTATCTTCGAGGTGCGTGACAGATTCCAGTTCGTTGCCCTTTCTAGGTGCCTATTCACACACTGTTTTCCCAACCCCAACGGGGTGTCCCAGCCACAGCCCGGGGCAGCGCCCCGGGGATGAATACATGCATTACACTCAGCCCTGAAGGGGCGTTTCAATCCCATACATATTTTTCGTCGAAGACTACGTTATGGCGTTTGAGGAACGCCCGATATTCCTCTTGAAACGACTTCTTGCGATGGTGCTCCTGTTGTGCGGCCACGTATTCGCGAACCACGGTAACATTGGATTCTGAAACGGCAAATGCTCCATACCCCGCCTGCCATGCAAAGCCGGCAAATTCATCATCTAGCGTTTTGATCCATCTGGAGGAAGTCTTTTTTACTTCCTCTACAACGGTGCTAACGGACACGGTGCGGCCAAGTTCAAAAAGGATGTGGACGTGATCGGCAACCGAATTAATGAGGACCGGCGGGCAGTCCATGTTTTGCAGAACGGTGGCCATGTAACTGTGCAAGGAACCCCTTACGGTATCGCGCAGGACCGGGGCGCGGTTTTTGGTGCTAAAGATAAGGTGAATGTGAAGCCGCGCGAGTGATTGTGGCATTGGGTGGTTGGCGCGCCCTTTCAGGGCTGTGATTTGTTTTACGATGTTATCCCGGGGCGTTGCCCCGGGCTGATGTTAGGACACCCCTTTGGGGTTAAGAAAAGCAGTCGCATCGTGCCAGCAGCCAAAGTTAATGTCAGCGTCAATTTTAGAGCGTGTCATGCACTTGAAGAGGCATTATTTCCCAGCCCCAACGGGGCGCTTCAAGTTAGCCTGGGGCACCGCCCCAGGAAAAGAGCCAAAAAATTCATCCAGCCCTGTAAGGGCGACCTAATCCCCCTTGAATGGCAGACCAAAAGTGCATGACACGCTCCAGGCTCGCGCTATGCACCGCAAGCCTGCGTCTCGCAGACACTTTTCGGCGGCTCGCCGAAAAGATGACGTAGGACGTCCTTTCCAAAAAAAACGCCCTTCCAATTCAGCAACAACACCACCCCGACAACATTTTTATTCCCAAGCACCCACGAGGATATGGTAAACCTCTGGATCAATGACCCTTTATGAAATCCTCGGCCTCGGAGCCGTCGCGGCCCTTGCGGGGGCCATCAACGCGATCGCCGGTGGCGGCACACTGCTCACCTTTCCGACGCTCATCTTTTTCGGCACGCGCCCGGAGGCGGCAAACGCCACCAGCACCCTCGCCCTGGTCGTAGGCACCGCAGGCAGCATGTTTGGCTACAGGGAACACATGCCCGCCATCAAAAACTGGCTGGCGCAATTTTCCGTGGTGAGCCTCCTGGGCGGGCTCATCGGCGCCGTGTTGCTCACGAAGACCAGCGATGCAGCCTTCGCCCACCTCGTGCCGTTCCTGGTTCTGTTCGCGACGATCCTGTTCGTAACCCAGGATGCCTTCCGAAAAATGGGACGGACGAACGCCGAGGAATCGAAGAAGCGTGCAACCCGGAGTGCCATGGCGTTCCAGTTTGCCGTGGCCATCTACGGCGGCTATTTCGGCGCCGGGATCGGCATCCTGATGCTGGCATCCCTCGGCTTTCTCGGCTTCACGCATATCCACGAGATGA